>JAJFMT010000111.1 GCA_020696855.1 Pseudobdellovibrio sp. | reverse complement strand
TTGGATGGGGTAGCAGGACTTGAACCTGCGAATGGTAGAATCAAAATCTACTGCCTTACCAACTTGGCGATACCCCAGCAGAAGAAAACTAAAAAACAAATTAAACGCCCTAAACCAAAAGGGCAAGAAAAAATAAGCCCAGAGTGCTTTTAAAACATTCTGGGCTGTTATCTATGAGTTTCTTCGAAAGATTGTCCGAGCAGGGCTTTCTTTGAATTACTATGCTTGTACTAAGATGCTAAATTTCTCGTCAGTCGTCTTGACCGTAGCTCGTTGGAGCTTTCTGTCGTTTCAGGCTGACCAGTGTTTCTCCCATAGACCGTAACTGATTCTCATACGCCTCAAACACCATATCTTCAATATGTTGTCGAGTTTCTTGATTCAATGGATGGGCTATGTCACGAAACTGCCCGTCTTTGCGCTTTTTACTGGGCATTGCGACAAAAAGACCCTGTGGGCCCTGAATGACCTTCAGGTCGCGCACCACAAAGCAAGCTTCGAATGTGATGGTCACATAAGCTTTTAGACGATCTTCATTAACAGGAAAGATCTTTACCTCGGTGATTTTCATTGTGCATACCCCCTAGCCGTAATTGCTGTCGTAAGTAACTGTCGTAACCAGTGCCGTAACTAGTTGCTTAAATATTTGTCATCTTGTTGTATAGGTTTTATCGGGGGTCCAAAACCTGGACTTAAGTCAAAATGCTGATTTGACTGCAAAAAGTAATAAAAAAACCAATATGAAACACATATTGGTTTTTTCTGAGAATCATTATGTAACAAAAATCCTTACGGGCCTGTTGTTGTACCTGATGCCGGCGGAATTGTCGGAGTACCGCCCGCGCCCTGATGAATTTTGTTTCGCATTTCTTTTTTCATTTTACGTTTTTCTTTTTTAAGTTCGCGCTTACCTTCATGAGCTTCTCGGCAAGCATCGCTGACTTTAAATTCCGGGTGCGCCTCTTTGTAGGTACGCATACATTGCATCATATCCCCACCGGTTT
This sequence comes from Pseudobdellovibrio sp., assembly GCA_020696855.1. GTDB lineage: Bacteria > Bdellovibrionota > Bdellovibrionia > Bdellovibrionales > Bdellovibrionaceae > Pseudobdellovibrio. Next base: position 5,592 of record JAJFMT010000111.1, on the reverse strand, counting down.
TGCCGCTGCAGCCGGCGGTTTGTAAATCCGGCCCGCACGCTTCTAAGATTTTTGCATGAAGCATTTCTCTTTTTTGCTTCATCTCTTCACGCATTTGCTTTTTCATTTCTTTTTTAGTCTGCTTCGGGCCGTGAGCCGCAGGTGCATTCGGGTCTGAAGCTGCAGGTTCCTGTGCAAACGATCCAAATGACATCGTGACGACTGCGCCCAATAAAATCATAAGTTTTTTCATGTTTGATCTCCTGACTTTCACCGTCTTAATTTCAGCAAAAATCAGGCTGTAAGGCATCATGTAACAATAGCGGTCAAAACCGGAATCGCTCTAAGTTGATCACGTCCTGGTTTATTTGGTGACGCGCTCACTGCTTCTTTTGAATATAGTTCGACAACAGCCAGATGCGGATCTGCTTTAAATAATGATCTGTCATCCCCCAGAAAATAAACTGGTGAATAAATTGGTCTTTATTATTTTCATCTTTCTTTTGCGACTTCTCAGTGAAGTTACAAAAACCCGGAAGCTCCACAATCTGTGTTTCATCTTCACTGATAAAGGCAAACTGGCGCGTTGTCTCCAGCGGCAGCTCGCGGTAATAGTTGAAATTCAAGTAAAGCTCGCAGATCTCAGTCAGCTTCACCATGTTCAGCGCCTTTAGTTTTTCAGAGGTGGCCAGGTTCAGCATGTCAGGCGGCTCAACGAATTCCAAATCCTGTAAAAATATTTTCAGTTTTTTATAAAAATAGGAGCGGTCTATCGGATGCGTAAAGATGTCACTGTAAAAAGGCTGATTCTTTACCAGATCTTCTTCTTTTAACGGGCCACTGGCCATCAAAAACAATTTAGTATCGCTATTGAAGATTTTCTTAACTTCTTCACCGTCAAGCTCCGGATTCATAACAAGGGCGATGTCATACATTTTATCAAGCTTCTCTAACTTACCGGGATCTACCAGAACATAGTCGGCCTTCAAGTTTGTGAATCGTGACTCAAGTTCGGACTTCAGTTTGCTGAGCTTATCTTCTTTGGTATCAATAATGGCCGCAGTTAATTTTTTTTCGCTCTTGTGATTAGTTAAATTCCAGATTCCGTTCACCGCTTTTTTATGTTTGTTCTCTTGCAGATGGCGGCGCAAGTGCATCAGTGCGCCGTTTTCGATTCCGACGAACTGAAATTTATTAATGAAATAGCCGGGCTTATTGGGCACTTCGATACTTAAAATACACTGGGCCCACACACTTTGTTTTTTACCGTTTGTAAAAAGCTCGCTTAAATACTTTGAAAATGTATATTGCGCAATGGCCCCTTCATTCATGGTTACAAAACCCAGCTCGCATATCGAGACCAGCTCGACATCTTTAAGAATGGCAACAGATGACTGCGTGATTTGCGGCCGCATCTCGACCGGTGTAACACGGGTTTTAAATTTCATGGCCATGTTCAGCGACTCTTTTAAAATCAGCGGGTCAAACGGCTTATAAAAAATATTTCGCGCGTGAAGCTGCTGAATGTGCTTTCTGTTAACATTAACGTTGTCATAAGACGTAAAACAGATACTTGCGCCTTCAGAACCCTTTGCGCGCAGCTCTTGCAGCTTCGCTTCCCATTCGGCCGGGTTCACCAAAGTGTATTCCAGAATTAACAAATCAAATTTGTAGTATTCGGGCTGCTCTTCCTCTTTGAGGTTTTTAAAATGGGTCTCCAGGTCTTCAAATTTTTCAAAGACCTCTAGCTTATTTTGCGGGTTTAAGCCTAACAAAGCCTTGGATATCTCGTCCCGGGCTTTGTCTTCTGAGTCCACCACCAGGATTCTGCCCATACTCTTATTCTAGCATATTTTGCAACACTGTGCCGAAACACCACTGGCCCCAGAGTGAAAATGACTTCTTTTGACATAGCCATAGCCCCTTAAAATCGGTATAAAGAATTCTATGAAAAATTTTAAAGTTGCTCTGTACGTTTTAACTATTTTGCTTTTTTCTGTAAAAGTTTTTGCCGCTCCCAATAACGAGCTGCAAATTGCAATCATTCAGGAATGGTCGGCGTTTAACCCGGTCAATAATCAGTTAGCTTCTAACCAGGCGCTGTTTCCTTTCTTCTTAAGACAACTGGTTTACCGCACAGCCGACGGAGGAGTAAAAGCCGACATCGCTGAAAGCGTTCCACCTCTAAAAAAGGAAGGCGCAAAATATAAGGCAACCTGGAAGATCCGCGAAAACGCAAAATGGGGCGACTCAAAACCGGTGACCTGTGCCGACTGGCACTTAGCTTGGAAGGCGGGCTTAAACCCGAAAGTTTCGGTCGAAAGCCGCGCCAACTATAACAAAATTGAAAACATCGAATGGACTGAAAAAACTCCTAAAACCTGTGTGACCACTTACGCTTCAAACGATTGGACATACGACCGCGATCTTCCGGTTCTGATCCCTTCTCATTTAGAAAAAACTCAGCTTGATAAATTCGGTAACGAGCCGGAAGGTTACGACCGCAACACAACGTACATTTCGCAGCCCACAAACGCTGGCCTATACAATGGCCCGTACATTGTGAGCGAATTCAAACTGGGAAGCCACTTCATCATGGTCCCTAACCCGCACTTTTACGGCCCTAAAGCCAAACTGAGCCGCGTTGTTGTAAAATTGATCTCTGATACCTCTGCGTTGAAAGCCAACTTACTTTCAGGCCAGATCAACGCGATCTCAGCCGTGGGCTTTCCACCTGATACGGCCATCATGATGGATGAAGAGTTTAAAAGAAGTAATGCCGCTTATACCGTTCGCTTTCAGAACTCAGGCATCTTTCAGGGAATTTACTTCAATCTTGAAAAAGAAATTTTTAAAGACGTGAAAGTCCGCGAAGCATTAACGGCCGCTGTTGATAAAGAAAGTATTGTTAAAGCGTTTTTTAATAACCATATGCCGCCTGCCGACGGAATTCTTTCACCGAAGCATCCGGCGTTTCAAAATCCTAAAAAAACCTACTCCATCGCTAACGCCAACAAAATTCTTGATCAAGCCGGCTGGAAGATGGGGCCATCAGGTGTACGCGAAAAAAACGGCCAGCAACTGACATTCGTTTTTAAAACTTCTGCAGGCCTGAAGGTTTTAGAAAACATTCAAGTTTACGTATGTGAAAAATTTAAAACAGTAGGCGCCCTTTGTGCCATCAAAAATGAACCGCCACGCGCATTGTTGGGCCAAAGCGTTCCGCACGGTGAATTTGATTTAGCCATGTACGGCCAGCCATTACCGATCGACTCTACTTTGACCTCGTATTTTTCTTCTAAAGAGATTCCCACAAACAAAAACAGCTGGGCCGGCGGCAATTCGATTCGCCTGAATTCTGCTGAAGTCGATCAGTTATTAATGGATTTTGATAAAGAACACAGTGCAAAAAAACGTAACGACATCATCAAAAAACTTGAAAACTATTTTGTTAAAAACTTCGTGATGATTCCGGTTTACCACCGCCGCGAGGCTATCGTATTGCCAAAAAACCTCAAAGGTGTGGAAGATTCGTACGAAGGGACGGCTTTTACCACTCCTGAAAACTGGCAATTCAATTAGAGCTACGGACTATTTGCTTTTGAATTAACATTAGGGCTATAATTTTCTAGTCTTGAACATTTGGAGACCACACATGCAACCCTACCGCAGCCTGATTAAAACTTTTGTTAGCCTTACCGTTATTGCTTCGGCTTTAACGCTTTCTTCTTGCGCCAGCAGCAAAGGGCCGAAACGCATCAGCGACCCTGAAGACTGCATGAAGTATGTTTTTGCAAACGATCTTGAAAGTTTAAAAGATTATTCATACGACTGCGTTAACTACCACGCTGAAAACGGCGTTACGACGCTGATGATGGCCGTTGCAAAAGGCAATATGGAAATCGTTAACTGGCTTTTGGAATCAGGCGCTAACCAGAATTCAGTAAACTACTTGCGCCAAAATGCGCTTCACTATGCGGTTATTCATAATCAGCCCAAGATGATCGACTTGCTTCGCCAAAACGGCGCTGAGATCAAACCGAACGCTCACGGTGTTACGCCTTTGATGATGGCTATTCAATTAGGTAACTTTCAAATGGTTGAGCTAATGAATCCAAAATTCGAAGACGTCAATGTGGCAGCTGACGACGGCTGGACAGCCATTTACTTCGCCATCCGTAAAGAAGACCGCAAAATTTTAGACTACCTGATTGCTAAAGGCGCTTGCGTGAATTTTCAGGACACTTACGTACAGACTCCGATGGACTTCGCAAAAGAAGTCGGCTGGAAGTACGCTCAAGATAAACTGAAAAGCGGCAAACGCTGCGATAAGAATACGAACTAGAAGTTCGATAAGAACACGAACAAAAAGTTCGGCTTTTTTTAATTAAGACATTAAAAGTTCTACCCATGCCTTCTTAGAAGCCGGAATCGCTTCTTTCGGCATGAATAAACCGGTACGCAAACCGCCTTCGTAGGCGGCGCTGTCTTTATAAAAATCACCGGCGCGTAAAAATAGTTTCAATAGCGAAAAGGCTTTCGCATTGTTTCCGCGCATCACACGAATGACTTCATCAACAGTCACATGCGGAATCGAATCGTCCCAGCAGTCATAGTCCGTCACAAAGCTGCACGGTAAGTACGGTAGGCCCGCTTCGCGCGCCAAACCATACTCAGGAAAGTTCGACATACCGATAATCTGCGCACCCATCTGGCGGTACGCATTCGACTCAGCCTTCGTAGAAAAATAAGGGCCTTCGATACAAACGTAAGTTTGGCCGAAGTGAGTTTTAAATTTTGAATTCAAATCATTTTGTGTAATCAGCTCCATCGCGCGCTCTGCCATGACTTCGCAAACAGGCTTCGCCAAAGACACGTGCCCGATAATACCTTCACCTAAAAATGTGCTTCGGCGAATTGACTTCGTTCGGTCGATATACTGATACGGAATAACCAGGTCACCCGGCGCATATTCCTTTTGTAACGAGCCCACCGCACTGAAAGAGATTACGGCTTTTGCCCCGTGCTTTTTCAGCGCAAAGATATTGGCGGCATAATTAATTTCACTCGGCAAATGCTCATGGTGCTCACCATGGCGAGAGATAAATAAGAACACATCATTATTCACTTTTACTTTTTTAAGACCGCTGGCCGCTAAACCGAACGGAGTCTCTCGATCAAGAAGTTCTACTGTTTCAAATTCGTCAAATTTTTCAAAACCTGATCCACCGATGATGCCTAACATGATTTTAAAACTCCTTCATCAATATCTTTTTTGTAATAAACGGCTTTATCCAGAATCCACGCCGAAACTAACTGGTGCGGAGTCACGTCAAAAGACGGATTGTAAACTTCAATATCCTTGGGTGCCCACTGCAGATCACCGTAGCCTTTTACCTCTTCACGCTTACGCTGCTCGATCGGAATAAAACTTCCGTTCGCACACATCGGATCAACCGTCGTATACGGTGCCGCCACGTAAAACGGAATGCGGTGATAAAAACAATTCACCGCTACACTGTAAGTCCCGATTTTATTTGCGAAGTCACCGTTAACGGCAATCCGGTCAGAGCCCACGATGGCTTTTGTTATTTTACCGAGACTCATCAGATG
>JAJFMT010000029.1 GCA_020696855.1 Pseudobdellovibrio sp. | reverse complement strand
AGTGCCGGCTGGATTTCGAAAGTGGCTTTCGCCGGCAGGTACGAACCTAAAAACGCCAGCAGCGCTGATAGTGCCATTACAATTCCTAAAAATCCGAAATGCACTTGTGCCGGAATGGATGAGTCATAATAAATATTCGGCAGGATGTTCACCGGATAGTACTGAATATAAAGGCTAACCCCTACACCGATAAAAGTTCCTAAGAAAATCGCCATTCCTGAAATCCACAAACCTATTTTCGTGAATAACCACAGCGTTTTCTTCTGTGACAACCCAAGCGTTTTGATAATGGCGATGTCGTATTTTTTTTGCGACATCAGAAGCGCCAGGACAGTTAAAATAGAAGATGAGGCAATCAGGCCCGCAAGCCCCAGGAATGTGCCGATCATCAGCTTTTCCATTTTTAAAGCGAAGAACAGATCAGAATTTTTTTCTTGCCAGGTTTCTGACGAAATACTTTTTGCAGCGAGCTTTTCTTTTACCGGCTCTGCGTCTTCTACATTTTTAAACCAGATGTGAAAGCCGGTTTTGCGGCTTAACGTATTTGAAAATCTTTTTAACGAAACATCGCTGTTAAATAAAACTAATTTCGAATCCAGATCATATAGATCCGTTAAAAGGATTTTTTTAACAGTGACCTTCTGAAATAACGGCGTTTCAAGAGAGCTCAATAGTAATGTTTCAGGCGGAATCAGCGTTAACTCATCCCCTTCTAAAACCCCCAGTGAGCGGGCTAAATCGACTCCGATAGCAATTTCATTTTCGCCCAACTGAAGCTCGTCCGTGTTTTCATAAGTGTTGAACTGGCGCCGGCTTAACATCTGCGTGAAGTTCAACTGATGAACCCAGTCGCTTAGACCTTGAGTCGAATATCCAGTGGCTTCGCCGCCGCGAAACTGCCCGTCTATACTTCTTAGAATCAAATCAAACTTCTGGTATTTGATGGCATTGGCATCGTGTAACTCACTGGCCACTTCGTGATCGTGCGAAAAATTATTTACAGTTGTCAGGTGCGGCTCTAACGACATGATACGGGCTTTGATGTTGCGGTTCATTCCGTTCATTACGAATAAAACAATAAAAAATGCGGTAAGGCTTAATACAATCGCAAAGAATGAAAGCGTGGTGATCCGTCTGATCAGCGCGCCCGAGCGGTCTGAAAACACCAGCTTTTTGAGAAAGAAGTAACTAAGACTGTTATTAACCGCCATGAAAAAAATTATAAAGCAGACTGTAGCGGAGTAAAGACTAAACTAGAACTGTACGGCTTTTTTAAATTCGCGCTGTTCTTCGACGTAAATGAGGCCTTCATCGACAAACATAGAAATGCTGTCAAGGTGACGCGCTGCCGTTGGGTGATTGTTAGTCAAAAAGATGTGACGAAAGCTCCCCTGACGCTGCCAGAACTGAATCCAATCCAGAAAATCCAGAAATTTTTCTTCGGAAATCCCGACGGCCGGGTCTTCTAGTACCAGCATCTGAGGAACTTTTAATGTGGTCCGTACTAACAGCACGAGCTTCTGCCATTCAAACGTTAACGTATGAAATTTAGTATCTAATTTTTTTTGCAGAGAAAAATGTTCGATGGCGGCTTTAACAACATCTGCTGAAGCGTTTACTGCTGCGAAGATTTCCTGTACGGTTGCATTCGGAGATGGCCTTTCGCTTTCAAAGTAGCCCGTAACAACTTCAAAGAAACTTTGGTCAGCCAAATCATCATGACCTAAAGAATTATGCCACTGCACTTTTCCTTTTTGAGGTTCACGGCGGCCCGCAAGCATCTCTAACAGGTAAACAGCGTGCGCAGGATTTGAAGCTTTCACCTCAACGGTTTTATCCATTGGAATTTCAAGATCGACTGAAGATAAAACAGGGTCTAAACCTTCTACTTGAAGGCTGACGTTCACCAACTGCACGGATTCAATCTGAATTGACTTTGTTTGCGCCATTTAATACTTGTCGGCGGCTTAAAAAGAAACATGACTCGACCAAGGCCAAGTTTTGTAGTTTTGGTTTATTTAATTAAGGTCGTTACGATTATGGCAATGTCGTAGAAGATGGTTTTAAATGTTTCGAAGTACACATCAAATAGGCGTGACTCACGCCCGCCGCTACTGATCGGGTACTGGACGATTTTAATCGTATCAGGAAACACGGCCTTAAACGTATGTAAGGCCCGGTACATGTGAATCTCGGATGTCATTAAAAGGATGCTTTTGCATTTTAAGGTTTCTGAAACCAATAGGCTTTGCACGGCATTCGCATACGTGCTGCCGGATATCTTTTCCAAGATCACATCATCAGGATTCACTTCAGGATAAAACGGAAGTTGCGGAAATATTTCGTGAAGCTGAGTATCTTTATACACTCCGGAGATCACAAGCTTCTTAAACTTTCGCTGAGTGAAAACTTCAAAAGCCTCGCGGATACGTCCGGGCGCGCCCGTCAGTACTACTCCGCAATCGGTTACCGGCAAGTTATCAAGCACCGGTAACGGATCCGGGTAACTGAGGACTTTTGCTTTTTCATTTAAAAAAACAGCTACAAATAAAATGAAATAGAGGGCCAGCCGAACACTGAGCCCGAATTTCTTAAGCTGAATAATTTGCAATAATTTCAATTTCGACATTCACGCCTTTTGGAAGACCCGCCACTTGCACAGTAGAGCGGGCCGGTGGATTTTCAGAAAAACGTTTAGCGTAAATTTCGTTAACAGCTGCGAAGTCCGACATGCTGGTTAAAAAAATTGTGGTTTTAACAATGTTAGAAAATTTCAAATTTTGAGATTTCAACAATGCATCGATATTGCTTAACACCATTTCAGTCTGCACCTTGATGTCGCCGGTGAAAACTTCCTGCGTTTTAGGATCGATAGAAATCTGGCCTGAGCAAAACAAGTAATCGCCCATGCGAACAGCTTGTGAATAAGGCCCAACGGCTTTAGGTGCGTGATCTGTGTGAATAATCTGTTTCATGAATGTCCCTTCGTATGAGGTAAATAATTTCGATTGATTGTTAAAAGTAAAAGACAATTCCGGCCTTCACCGGATCAAGTGCCGTCGTATAAAATCTTGAACTGCTTCCGAGAGTGGCTAAACCAACGCCTGCTTCTGCAGTGAAACCTAAATTTTCAAGCCCTGAGAAAAAGAACTCTACTCCACCCAGCGCCAGAAACTCTGCACCGGAACGCTTACCGGTTGCCGGCGTTTCGTAGTTGACGATCCCCGCCTGGCCACTCACATAAAAATTCAGATTATTTTCAAAGAACACGATGTAGCGCATGCCCCCACTCAACTGCATGGCTGTATAGCCTTGAGCTGTGTCCATTCCGAATGCCACCGTATAAGCCACGTCTTTGTCGGCAAAATAGACAGCCGTTAATGATGGAATATCCACAGATGTATTATTTTTAAATCCGGCTCCTAGCCGATGGGTCATATCTTTTGCAAAAGCACAGTGCGACCCTAAAATTGTTATTATAACCAACCAGGCTGATATCATTTTCATCGTAGCCACCTCGCAACAGAAACTGAATATTTTTAGCTTAACAAATTCACTATTTTTTACTACGGTCTCGTTTTGTTTGACACTGTCGCTAAGAATGAGTTTTATACCGCAAACATAACGAAACCACTTTGTTACGCACTTACCTAGATAGGAGACTTAATGAAAGCCTTAACACAAGCCCTGACGATGACTGTATTTTTAGCATCTGTATTTCAGGCGTCCGTTTCTCACGCGATTCTTTTAAAAACCGCTACAACTTCTAAAACCTACGAAGAAGCAAAGTTAGTAAATTCAGTAGTTCTAGTTAACGACGACAAAACTGAAGTGGAAATGAAAAAGGTTTCTCACGGTCTTCGCAGAAAAAATGTTTTTGGCTTACTGACGGTTAACGTTTATGTAATGCAGGTTTTAGCTGCGTCTCCTGAAAAGCTGATCAAAGACGAACAAAAGTTTTTAGATTCAGTTCAAACCGCAGGCCCGGTTCAGTTACACTTGACGTTCTTACGTGACCTTCCTGGCGACAAAATTTCTGCTTCTTTCAAAGAAGGCTTAGAAGCTAACGGCATCAAAACGGATGACAAGTCTATTGGTTTAGAGCTTGGCACAGTCATGAAAGAATTAAACAACATTAAAGAATTCAAAAAAGGCCAAAGCTTCGCAATTACGTTCACTTGGTCTGGCGACAACGCGACCGTTTACTTAACAGATCCAAATGCGCGCATCATCAGCGTTACAGGCCCAAAAGCCTTTGCTAACAACTTACTTTCAATTTGGTTCGGCAAACCGGCTGATTCAAAACTTGAAGATCTGAAGAAGTCATTGGTTTTGTAATCTGAATGTATAACGAACGCCGGCACAAAATTTTCAGATATCTGGTTGTAGGAAGCGTCTTCTTCGCATTCGCTTTTATGTTCTGGCGTTTCGCGACTGCGATTCTTTTGGCTGCCATGCTGGCGTTTGCGCTTCAGGACACTGTTGCCAAGCTTGAAGCCCGAAGATTCAGCCGCAGATCAAGCAGTCTTATTCTGATGTCAGCGATCGTTATTTTCATCGGGTTTCCACTGATCTTTTTAATTTTAAAACTGGTTTCATCATTCAACGAATACAGCGAGATCGGTTTCAAAAACACGAAAGCCTTCACTTGGCTGATGCAGATTATCCATCAGGCTCAAGATGCTTTAAATACATTGGCCCGGTCATTTAACATTAGTCTTAGCGCCCTTTCAAAACCCACTGAGTTTTTAACTGATCATGTCGGCACCATCGGTGGCTGGGCGACAGCATTTGTAACAGGTATTCCGGGATTTATCGTCAGCGTGATCGCTTTTTCTTTAGCCTTGTTTTACTTCTTGAATGAATCAAACCAGATCAAGAAAACTTTTATCAACTGGGATTTATTGTCTGAACCGGAAACCGATCAACTGGTTATGGTCGTTAAAAAAAGCGCCCGGCTGGCGCTGGTTTCGACCCTTTTAGTCGCGGCTATTCAAGCCGCCATCATTTCTATTTTTGCGGTCTTCTGCGGTTTTGATGACTTCTTCCTGGTTTATATCTTTACTTTTATTTTCGCTTTGATTCCGGTTGTAGGCTGTGCGCCTCCGGCATTGTTTTTAATCTTAGTGTCGTTCATGAACGACAAACCGGGAGCTGCCATTGCGATGGTTGTAGCCTTTGCGATTGCCTCAACATCCGATAACGTCATTAAGGCCATGTTGTTAAAGTCGGCCAACGATCAGATTCACCCTGTGATTTCATTATTGGCCCTGGTGGGAGCTATCTTTGCTTATGGGCCGGCAGGCATCCTAATTGGACCCATTGTTATGCAATTAGCCTTCAATGTGATCCCGATTATACGGGACCGGAACGGTAATTCGCCTAATATCTCGTCAGATCTCTGATCCTCTTGCATTTTAAAAGCGTTTTAACTATAACTACAGAGTCTTTTTCCTGTGGTGGCCATAGCTCAGTTGGTAGAGCATCGGATTGTGATTCCGAGTGTCGCGGGTTCAAGCCCCGTTGGTCACCCCAATTTTTTTCTCTTTTACCACTGATCGATATCAAGGTTTTTACGAAGACGTCTTTCGACTATTGAAAGCAGTTCTCTTACTTTTGGTGAATCAAATTTTTGATCCGGATAAACCAGATGCACGGCTGATATTCGAGTTCCCCACTGCGGCAGAATTTGCACAACCGTCTTCTTCGCTAGCTCGCTCGCGACATATGTCTGCGGCACAAGTGAAACACCCGCGCCTGCTTTGACTAACTCAACCGTTGCTGAAAAGGAATTGGTTGAAACAATAAAGTTAGGTTTGCACTTAAATTTTCGGCCTTCGCCTTCTACATTCCAAGGGACTTCCACCTCGGCCGTATTACCTAAAAAGCCAATGCAAGAGTGATTTGAAATATCTTTAGGATGATTGATTTTAGGCGACGATTTCAGATAACTTTCCGATGCGATAAAGATAAAGCGATTCTTACCTATGCTTTTTACTTTTAAACTGGAATCCTTCAACTCTCCGCCCCTGATAGCAAGATCAAAGCCCTCGCCGATTAGATCCACAATTCGGTTCGTCATTTGGGCTTCCAACTTTACGTTTGGAAACTTCTTTCGGTACTCAAGAATTATTTCAGCCAGACTTTGAGGAGAGAACTCCGAAGGTCCTGTAATTCTGACCACTCCGGACGGGTTATTTTGCAGGCTTTTAACCTCTTCATTCGCATTCGCTAAAAGGCTTAAAGCGCCTTCAACTTTTTCAAAGTATCGTGATCCCGCTTCGGTCAGTTTAAGCTTTCTGGTTGTTCGCACTAATAGAGTTGTCCCTAACTCGGCTTCAAGCGCTCCAACCTTGTCACTGACAGTTGAGGTTGGCATTTTAAGGTTAAGCGCGGCTTTAGTAAAGCTTCCCGCCTTAACGACATTTACAAAAATCATAGCTCCGTTCATATCCATATTATCCGCCCTGCCGTATAATGATTCCAGATTATACGGTCTAATCATGTTTCAAAAAGTAAGCGATACTGAGTTAGTAAGCAAGGAGTATTTATGAAAGAACAACTATCACAGGCGGCGCTCAAGCTGCTGTTTACAGAAGCCAGAACTTATCACGCATGGACTCAGGAAAGTCTTCCCGAAGAAAAACTGCATCAGATCTATGATCTTATGAAGTGGGGCCCAACTTCAATGAACACGTTACCGATGCGCATACTTTTCGTAAAATCAGAGGCTGAAAAACAGCGATTGGCTCCGGCCATGATGACCTCGAATTCACAACAGGTTCTTCATGCCCCCGTCACTGCAATTATTGCCTATGATGAGAAGTTTTTTACACACTTGCCAGAATTGTTCCCTGCCTACAATGCGAAGCCGCTGTTTGAAAACAATCAAAAGCTTTCAGAAGAGACGGCAATGCGAAATGGCTCCCTACAGGGTGGATATTTCATTATAGCAGCCCGTGCCCTTGGCTTGGATGTACTTCCGATGTCGGGCTTCGACGCCAATGCAATCAATGAAAGTTTCTTCAAAGGAACAACCTGGAAAGTGAATTTCGTCTGCAGTCTGGGAGTGGGAGACAGCGCAAAGCTTTACCCTCGCGGCCCACGCCTGTCTTTCGAAGAGGCATGTAAAATTATTTAAAACCGTAAAATTAATTAATTTATAAAATTGAAAGGGAAATGAAAATGATAAAAAACTACTTACAAACAAATGTCTCGACCAGCTCTGTGGATGCCTCCTTGCTACTTGTACGGCTGGTTTTTGGTGTGGCCTTCATGATACACGGATTTCCTAAAATTCTGGCGCCGTTTTCATGGATGGGGCCAGACAGCGGCATTCCGGGAGTCTTTCTGTTCTTAGCTGCACTCTCAGAATTCGGAGGAGGTTTGGCCCTCATCATAGGGCTACTCACGCGCTTAGCTTCATTAGGAATGGCGTTCACGATGATCGTTGCGGTCTACACACATATGATGGTATTCAAGCAACCCTTCATTGATATTACCGGCAAGGGCTCGTACGAGATTGCGCTGATTTACCTGATGATGGCTTTATTTTTTATGGTTTATGGGCCAGGTAAATTTTCATTGGACTCAAAAGTTTTCGGAATTAAAAAGTAACAGCTAATTCGGCATCAGCTATTTGTTTCTGGCTGATCAGGTGCCACGGGCTCTTCAGAAGCCGGTGTTACAGGCAACACCGGCGCCACCGTTCTTTCGGGCTCGCAGTGCCAATAGGTGCGAAGGTTGTTCTGGACCGTTTCTGTTGAAACATTGCTTTGGATATTAACGGAAGGCGCTTGACCGGTCATTTGCGCAGAACTTATGAGCGACAACAGTGGCAGTAACTCTCCCGCAGCAGCTAAATGCGACCAGCCACCTCTATCAATCCTTGCCTCGACATTTTTAACAGAAGTTCTTTCAGGATTAATAGCAGTATGCTCTCTGTACCCGGGAATCAATGGATCCCGAACGAAGAAATTGTAATGACTTTTCACATGCTCAGGAATTCTTGAAACATTGACTCCCGCAAGTAAATCAAAGGAAGAAACAGTGATCAGCAAATCGGTTTTAACGCCCGACTCGTGCAAACAGTTCGCGACCTTCAATGCACCTGATGAGCCGTAGCTGTGGCCAACTAAAATCACATGCGCCTGCGCACGGGCCTTAAAAGCATCACAAATGCGTCTCCAACTGGTGTGATGAGCCGACATGGTATGAACCTGATAGTTTTTACTTTCTAATACAGATCTGGTCAGATTTAAAAAATCTTCGCCCGCTTGCGGAGCGTTCATCGCATCCATCGGGCTTCCGCGCAGAAATGCCATTTGCACTTCACGGCGCTCAACCGCCGCCTGATCCGAAGTACAGCGAGGCGTGGTCAGTTGTACAATGTCAGACTTGAACTTTTCGATATCAGCTGAAAGCGCATGAAGCGAAAATAAACTCACTGACAAAGCCAAAGACATTCTCATACACACCTCGACGTGTGTATTCATGCAACCCATAGACCTGCCCGCATCCAACACGAAGCATCTGATTGTATGAGACCCTGACACCCTTCAACCCCGTATACAACATGTCTCACCTTAGGACAGCCCCGTATATTAATGATAATTCTTCAAGACCGTACCTCGACCTCCCGAAACCTAAATGTGACTAAATTTAATGTTTTCAAAAATATATCGTTATCGGTATTGGCGTGCGCTTTTACTGTTCTTTTAACCACGAACTGCACGCATTTTTCAAAAAAGAATGAACTGATGCGTGACCCACAGTCTTTAAGCGCGGATTCCCCGTCTGTATCCGTTTACTTCGGCCAAAATGTTCCGCCGACGATAAAAACCAGAATCACTCAGCTTTTACAATCAGGCATTCCCAACTTCGAAAAAGGTTCGTGCAGCACTAACGGTCAACACATTGACCTTATATTCGGTAACGCTACAAACAGTTTAATTTCGGCTCAAGAAAAGGCTTCCATGCAGTCTTCTGAAGGTTTTAAAATTAAAACCGCTGCCAATCCGAAGGCGCCACAAAACTGTTTAATAATTTCAGTGGACGGTAAAAGCGACGCTTTTACAACTTTTAACTCTTCACGCGGTGTGGGTTACGGTGCTTATGCCGTTCTTCAGGATTTAGGATACAAATTTTTACACCCGCTTCGCCCCGACAAAGAGGCTTTGAATCTGGATTTAACCAGACTCAGCCGCACCTCAAGAACAGAAGAGCCTTACTGGCCGAAGCGCGGTTTGCATCTTCACACAATGCACCCGTTAGAGCTCGGCAATTTACTTAATGGCTGGGGTGTCAGCGGCCCGAATGACAAAGCCGGCTGGGAACAGATGCTTCCCTACTGGTCGTCTTACTTAGAGTGGATGACAGCTCACAAGCAAAATGAAGTAGAGTGGTCTTTACTGTGGACACCTGAAGCAGGTGACTTCAATCAAAGCGCTGAACGACAAAACCGCTTAAAGCAGTTAAACATGATGGCAAAATCCTGGGGTGTAGAGCCTGGCTTAGTTGTCGGCGTCAGATTCGTGCAACAAAACAGTTTTACTTTATTGCGCACGACAAGGCCGAATAAAAACTCTCCTGAAACAAAAGCCGCTAACCGCCAGGAAGTTATCTCTAACATGAACTGGATTCTTCAAACCGGCGTTTCTTCTGTGGGCGGAGAGATGGGCGGCGGCGAATTCAGCAGCGGTGACCCATCCGATACCGTTGATGAAATGAATTATCTGGCAGATCACCTGGCCGCGCAAAATCCACCGGTTCATTACAGAGTAAAAATTCACGTTTCACAAGGCCAGAGCACAAAATTATTTAAAGACCCGATGACCAACAGAGATTTGAATTTCAATTACCTGCCACTTTACGCCAACGGAAAAGTCGGAGTGATGCCTCACACGGTTCAAATGTATTCTCTGACAGACCCGGCACCTACGTATGACAACAAAGACTTCACCGACATCTTACGATTTATCAAAATGGCGTCATCAGGCATGGGCCGCGGCGAACGCAGAGAAGTTTTATTTTATCCTGAAACCGCTTACTGGGTTTCGTATGACGTGGACGTTCCACTGTTTTTACCGGCCTACCCTTACCGCCGCGTAGAAGATTTAAGAATGATCGCACTGGATGAGCGCTCTGGCGATATGAAGCGTTCCAACTCCCGCATGAGTGGCCAGATGTTTTTCTCAAGCGGCTGGGAGTTCGGATTTTGGTTTAACGATGTTATTACCGCCGAAGCGGCGTGGAACCCTCACGTTGAAGCGGCAAATGCGGCTGAATCATTTCAAAAAGTAATTGCAGACACATTTAGACTTAATGAACGTACGCAAGTGCTGGCACAACAGCTTTCAACGATGGCGCAGCACCAGCACGACTTACTTATTAAAGGTCTTGTTAACGGCCAGCCACCAAAAAAGGTCGACAAACGAAACGGCATCGCTTATTTAGCCGGTGTTGAAACTTATGATGAGCTTCCGATGTTCTTTCGTGAGTATGTGCCGAAGTTTTTAGGCGTGTCTTTACCACTGACACAACCGAATAAATTTCGCGAAGACTGGGCCTTTAAGCGCTCGTATTACATGAATGAAGGAAAGTACAACAAAGAGCTGAAGCCCCTCCTCGTTGCGATGGCTACGATTTTTCAAAATGATGCCGCTTCGATGCGTACACTGGCACAAAGCCTTTCAGGTAACGGCCTCACGGCAGAGCTAAGCGAATTTGCGGATGGCTCACAGATTACAGCGAACCGCGCTCACTTTGTTATGAACTTATGGGAAGCCCGCTTAGCCCAGCATAAAAGACGAAATCTGAATGCGGAGCCTTCGTTTCAAAATTTGCAAACCATTTTATCGCGCACTTTAGAAATCACTGAACGCCGCAAAAGTAAAATTCCGATGCTGCCTCAGCACCGCCCGCTTATTACCGGCTGGGAGAACGCCAATTACGATAACCCAACTGATTACCACTACGGTTACGTCTGGACATCGTATAACCTCATGTACTGGAAGCGCGAATATAACAAGCTGATCTACCCGCACGCCGACGGAATTACCTGTTACATGAATACGGTAAAGCCTTCGGAAATCGTCGGTCAAAAAATAGTTTCTAATCTTGAAAGACGCGCGATAGGCCTTGGGATTGCCAGAAGCTGTTTTACTATTCCCGCAAGCGAACCGAATGTAAACGCCGGCTGGTAATCAAAGACCGGCCTGCAATTAATCCCAATAACCTTTTCTTACCAGCAACCAGCTTGTAACAGCCACTGACAGCACCATCATGGCGATAGCAAACCAAAAAAGTTCGGGCTTCTCAAACGGAATCGCATGAAAATTCATGCCCCAAAATGAAGACCAGAATGTCAGCGGCACGGCAATACTTGCGACCAACGTCAGCTTTTTAATCTGGCGGTTTGTACGGTTGGATTCAAGCCCCCACAACATTTCAATCGCACTGGCAATATGAGATCTGTAGAGCGCCACACTTTCATAAATACGTTCGCAATGATCGTGCAAATCGCGAAACTTCCATTTCAATTCATTTGTAGGTTGAATGAGATCCTGCAACTGCTCAATAACCGAAGCCAAATGCCCGAAGGAATAGTCAAATCGGTGCAGCTTCTTTTTAAGTTTGATCAGCTCGTTCGGATCAACATCTTTTTTGAATATCGCCTGTTCAATTTCATCAACTTTTGAAAGTAAGATTCGCACTTCCTGCCAGGTGATGTCGGTCATCTTGTCCAGAACGTAATACAACAAATGCCAAACATCTTTGGGCTCAGCCGGAATTTTAAGATAGTCCTTCCAGTTTGCACCTTCCGGAGGAGCGTCAAACGGCACCATAATGACCTTGTCCGGAAATATCAAAAATTGCAGTTCGTAAACTTTGTTTTTTGAATACATGAACCACACCAGAAACTGGTGGGACTGATAATCATCCAGCTTGGGCCTTTGATCGCGGTTAAGACAATCTTCAACGGCAAATGGGTTTACACCATAGTCTTTTGCCAATTGAGGCAAGGCCGGGTCGCTACTCTTAATTTCAATCCATTGTGGCATAAAGATTCCTGTGGCTGAATTAAACCTTCACAGCTCTTCCCAATTATGGTTAAGTTTAAGAATATCGACAAAGGAATTTTTACTTAAATGACTATCGGTCCTGAAAAGATCTTATTTCAGAATGTGCATAAAGATTTTCAAAGTACCGGAAAAGTTTTGAGAGATCTTAACTTTACCGCTGAAAGCGGAGATTTCATTGTTCTTTTGGGCCGCTCAGGAGCCGGAAAGTCCACCCTCCTGCGGTTACTTGCGGGCCTTGAACACCCAACATCCGGCCTCTTAAAAATTAATTTAAACTCATCTAACGACAGAGGTTACGTTTTTCAGGAACCGCATTTAATGCCATGGAGAACACTGGCTGAAAATGTCGGGCTTCCGTTAGAACTCATGGGAGTTGCTAAAAAAGAAATTCTAGCCCGCGCCGAGACAGCTTTAAAGCAAGTCCAATTGCCTGATGCCGGTCACTTAAAGCCATCAGAACTATCAGGCGGAATGAAAATGCGGGCTTCTCTTGCGCGCGCCTTAGTTGCAGAGCCCAGTCTGTTACTGTTGGATGAACCCTTTGCCGCCTTAGACGAACAAACGCGATTCAAACTCTCTGAAGATCTTCGCGAGCTGTGGTTTAAAAAAAGAATGACCGTGGTGTTTGTAACCCACTCTGTTCAGGAAGCCTGCTTCCTGGGTAACCGCATTCTGATTTTATCTGAAAGACCTTCTGTGATTAAGCATGATGTAAAAATCAACTTACCGGAAGTGCGAAAGATGGATTTACGAACAGACGCTTCCTTCAACAACGAGCTGAAAAAAATCTACGACTTACTGGACAGTACGCAAAAAGCGGGTTCGGTATGAAAAACCTGACACTTAGAATTTTACTTCCGCTCATTCCGTTAGTCATAATTGCTGTTGTGGCTGAGATGCTTTCCCGCTACGGGGTCGTGGCCCCTTATATTCTGCCGCCACCGTCTGATATTTTTGCCACGTTCTCAACAGACGCTGCCGAATACTACAGTGCCACAAAAGATACGATCAGCGCCGCCCTGTTGGGTTTGGTTCTGGCCGGAATCTCAGGAGTCATCATCGCTATTCTCTTTTCGTCTTCCCGTCTGATTGAGCGCTCGCTTTATCCGTACGCCACATTTTTTCAGACAGTTCCGATCGTTTCGATTGCCCCATTGCTGGTGATTTGGTTTGGCTTCGGGTTTCGCACAGTGGTTATATCGTCATTCATCGTTTCTATCTTTCCTGTGATTGCAAATACTTTTGCAGGACTAAGGGCAACGGACCCTGCGTTACTGGATTTATTCAGACTCTACGGCTCATCACGCTTGAATGTTTTACTAAAGCTTCGCTTACCGCAGGCAGTACCGCAGATTTTAACCGGTCTTAAAATATCAACGGGCTTAGCCATGATCGGCGCCGTCATCGGAGAATTCATTGCCGGCGGCGGCCTTGGCGGAGTCATCGATGCTTCCCGCACGCAACAGCGGCTTGACAAAGTTTTTGCCGCAGTCTTGCTTGCGTCTTTTTCTGGTTTATTACTTTTATTTTTGTTAAATTTACTTTCAAATTCGATTCTAAAAACATGGAAGGGACATCATGATTAATTGGAAATCACTCTCACTTGCATTATTGCTATCGGCTTCATGCGCGTACGCTGAAAATACAAAAGTGAAACTGGCTTTAAACTGGAAGGCCGAACCCGAGTTCGCAGGATTCTACACGGCCCAAATCAATAAAACTTACGAAAAAAATAAAATTGAAGCCGAGATTCTTCAAGGCGGCGCCGGCACGCCGACGGTGCAAATGATTGCTTCCGGGCAGGTTGAATTCGGGATCGTCAGCGGCGATGAAATTACCTTAGCCCGTGCTAATGGTGCAGACGTTGTAGGACTATTCACTGTCTTTCAGACTGCGCCTTATGCGCTGATGGTCAGAGAAGATTCAGGGATTAAAGATATAAAAGGATTATTTGATTCGAATATGTCTTTAGCGGTTGTTAAGGGTCTTCCCTACATCGTCTATCTTGAAAAAAAATACGGGCCCGGAAAAGTAAAACTGGTTCCTTACGCCGGTGGAATTACGAATTTTTTAGCTGATAAAAACTATGCGCAGCAGTGCTTTATTTCTTCAGAGCCGTTATTAGCAGCGAAGAGCGGAATTAAAACTAAGACGTTTTTAGTCGCAGATTCAGGCTTTAATCCTTACACAGTCGTACTTGCAACTAACGGCAAAACAATTAAAGAAAAGCCAGAGCTGGTAAAAGCCATGGTTGATTCTGTTCGCGAAGGCTGGAAGTCGTACATTAAAGACCCAAAAGCCACTCATGAGCTGATTGCAAAACTGAATCCTTCAATGACTGTTGAAGGCATGAAGGAAATGCAAAAGGTTGAAGCGAAGTTAATTGAAACAGCTGAAACTAAAAAAAGCGGTTTAGGCGTTATGACTGAAGCCCGTTGGACAGAGCTTAACAAACAGTTACATGAACTTGGCCTGACTAAAAAATTAATTCCGGCGAAGGAAATGTTCTACACACCATAACTTTTTTTAAAGATTCGTTAGCTTACCCGACTCTAGCAGACGGTACAGAAACTGAATCTGATCACGAAGCGATGTTAACTCCATCGCTTCGTATTGCAAGTCATAGTCATAAATAAGATAAGCCGAAAACGCCCCGATCACTTCTTTGGGGCCGGTTAGATTCTTGATAAAGACATCTCTCTGCATCGGGTCTGATATGTGGCGGGTAATCCAGCGTACCAGCACTTCACTTAGTGCCATATATTTATCTTTTAGCGTCTGATCGAGGGCAAAATCTTCTGTTACAACGGTACCATGCATACTCGAAACCAGATCAAGAGTCTGAATCGTTTTTAAATCGAGCTTTACTTTGCCCTGCCCGGCCATAAAGACCAACAGAGTCTGATCCAGCCGCCGTTCGATAATCTGAGGAATAGCGTAGCCCGCAATCGGCCTGATTTCACTTGTTCCTTCGGGCACGAAACACAGAGCGATCGGAATGCCCTTTTCTATCGACTGGTTAATCATCTCAATATAGCGTGGCTCAAATACGTGCAGCGGCTTAGTGGTATTGGGGAATAAATTAATATTGGTCAGCGGGAAAATAAAGAATTTTTTCTGCTCGTTCGTATCGGTTACGTCTTTTGGCACGCCTTTACTCCGTCATGATTCAATTGTACGATCAAGCATGCAAAGAATCATCTTCTTTGACGGCGTCTGCAACCTATGCGATTCCGTCGTATCACGGGTGTTTAAAATTGATAAAAAACATAAGTTTTTATTTGCTTCTTTGCAGTCTGAAGCCGCCCAAAGACTTCTAAAAAAGCAGGATTTCGAGAAAGATTCGATTGTCTATTTTGAAGACGGCCATTGTTATTATGAAGCTGATGCTGTCCTTAAAATTCTTCAGGACCTCGGCGGAGGCTATCGCTTTTTCGCGGGTGTTTTAAGAATCTTCCCCCGCAGTTTTCGCGACTGGATTTACCGCAAAGTTGCTAAAAACCGCTACCAATTATTCGGCAAAAAATCACAGTGCCGCATGGCCTCAGCAAATGAGAAAGCCTATTTTTTGGATTAACCGTTACCGCTAATTCAATAAGGAAATAAAATACTTATCGCCGGCTGTTAAATTAAGATCTTTAATGTCTTTTAATGAATACCAGTCCACCGCATCGTGATCGATTAAAGTAAAATCAGGCTTAATTTCGATATCTGCCCGCCATAAAAAAATCTGGATTTTTCTGTTGGGATACTGATGAATGTGGTCACCCAAAAGGCTAAGTTTTTCGCCGTCCAGAACATAGCCGAGCTCTTCCTGGATCTCACGAACAAGGGCTTCTCTTTGCGTTTCGCCAGGTTCTACCTTCCCGCCCGGAAACTCCCATTCGCCTGCGCCTGACTCATGTGGGGCCCGGCGGGCCAACATGATCTGCCCTGTAGAAGAGTGCCGAAGCGCCAGGGCGACAACCTCAAGAATTTCATTATTTGCCATATTCTGACTACCTGACATGGAATTACTTTGATAAATTAATGCTGTGCTTGCAACCAGTAAATCCTTAAATAATATCCCTAACTTAAGTGCAAATGCCCCATCCGATCTGGTAGGCCTGAGGCTTTGGGCTATTCTGGCTTTTCAGGCCGGCTGGATTAACGGCGGCGGATTCGTTGCGTGCAAACGCTTTGTTACCCACACCACAGGATTTGCAACGCAGTTCGGTTATGATTTAGCGGCCGCCAACTGGACTGATGCCGCAGCGATGCTTAGTATTCCCCTTTTCTTTTTATGCGGAGCCATGATCGGCGCCTACTTTGTGGACCGCCCCGTTCAACTTAACCAGAAACCGAAGTTTCATGTTTTATTTTTCTTAATCAGTTTGTTTTTATTAACAGCAACCGTCTTCGGAACAATGGATGCGTTTGGCCCATTCGGGCATGAACCGCAGTTTTTGCCGGCTTACATTCTTATTGCCCTTCTGTGCATTTCTTCAGGAATTCAGAATGCCTGTTCAACGACGGCTTCAAAAAGCTATGTACGCACGACTCACCTGACGGGTTACACGACTGATCTGGGAATCAGCTTTGTAAGGCTCATGAGTCTCAGCGACAAGGAAAAAATTCAGCTGGAAATCAGTCAAAACAAAATACGCCTCACTGTAATGCTGACATTTATTTTCGGAACAGCAGTTTCTTCTTTTATATTTATTCGTTCAGGATATATCGGTTTTATTTTTCCAGCGGTGATTTCTGCGGTGTTATTTATTATCGCGAAAAGGGAGTTTTCTTCTCATGGTTAATTTTAATAATTCCTATTTTATAATTTTGCTGGCCGGCGTGGCCATCTTCCTTTACGGAAGTGCGCTGGCTTCACAAAGTTTAGAGAAGCTGATGGCTTCAAAGATCACCACACTTTTAAACCGCGTGAGCTCGTCGCAGTTTCTGTCAATCTCAGTTGGGATTGGCCTCACAACAATTCTTCAAAGCTCTGGCGCGGTTACCTCGATGCTCGTGGGTCTTGGTACGGCGAAGGTTATTAAGCTTCCGCAAGTGATGGGTATTATTATTGGTACTGCTATCGGCTCCACACTGACGGTGCAGTTAATCTCTTTTGAACTATCTGTCTTTGCTTTGCCCGTTTTCATAGTGGGCTTTATGATTTATTTTCTTACCAGAAAACAGGCCATACGTCACATTGCGACGGTTCTCATGGGTTTTGCGTTGTTATTTGTGGGTCTGCGCATGATTTCTGAAAGTGCGCATTACTTTGCGAAGCTCGACTTACTGGCGGAGTTCTTTCAGTCGATCCGCGATAATTCGTTTTACTTCTTTGCGTTTGCGACTGTGTTCTGCGCTTTTGTACAAAGCAGTGCTGTGACGATCGGTCTTGCCATGAGCTTAGCTTCAGCCGGTGTCATTTCAAATCATGATGCCATGATCTGGGTATTCGGTGCGAATATCGGCACGACCTCAACCGCCCTGTTTGCCTCAGTCGGCAGTAACTACATCGGAAAGCAGATTGCATGGGCCCATTTCTTTTATAAAACCGCCAGTGTTCTGATTTTTTACCCTGCCACCAGCTACTTACTTGAAGCGGTCGAAAGTTTCAGCCGTACGCCTTCACGTGTGATCGCCAACGGCCACTTTCTTTTTAATATTGTCTCAGCGATGGTATTCTTTCCCTTTATTAAAAAGGGCGCAGAGCTGATTGAAAACATGTTTCCTAAAAGCGCTTCAGATGAATTTGGCGCTGAGTTTTTAACATT
This sequence comes from Pseudobdellovibrio sp., assembly GCA_020696855.1. Taxonomy (GTDB): domain Bacteria; phylum Bdellovibrionota; class Bdellovibrionia; order Bdellovibrionales; family Bdellovibrionaceae; genus Pseudobdellovibrio. The sequence goes on along the minus strand of JAJFMT010000029.1, from coordinate 11,946 downwards.
GAATACGTATCAGAATTCTTCATTGGCCATCTCTTACGCTCAGCGGGAAATCATGCGGATGGCGGATATCGTGTTGAATATGATCAAAGACTCGGTTCACCTTTTTGAAACCGAAGATCCATTGTTGGTTCAATCTATTAAAGAGCGTGATAATCAGGTAGATTTTCTATACCGCGAAATCAAAATGTTTTTATTAGACCACGCTAACAAAAGTAATACGGTGGTTCACCAGAACATTATGAATATGATCATGTTCATAAGCGACTTAGAGCGCGCCGCCGATTCGATCGACATCAATATCCGCACTCTTGCCATTAAAAAACACGCGCTTAAACTCGAATTCTCTCAGCAAGGCTTAATTGAAATTCAGATGATGCATGCTCAGGTTGTAAAAGTGGCATCAATGGGTATTAACGCTTACGATACCCCTCACATGTGCGAAATCGCCATTCAGCTTAAGCGGGATCTGGCCCGTCTTGAAATTCAGTACCGTGAAAACCATATCTCACGCTTGAATCAGGGTTTACGCGAAACAATCAACACAAGCTCGATTCACCTGGATTTATTAAGCGAGTACCGCCGTATCGCAAGCTTACTGTGCAACCACGCTTACGCGACAACGAAACTTAAGCCACCGGAGCATCCTGAAGACAGAAAATCCGCCGGCGAGGAAAGTTAAGATGCTGGGCGCTTTTACACCGATTATACTTCTGACATTCGCAAATATTTTTATGACCTTTGCGTGGTATGGGCATTTAAAAAGTTTAAAAGAATCCCCGCTGTGGATTGTGATTTTTATCAGCTGGGGAATTGCATTTTTAGAGTACTGTCTGCAGGTTCCCGCAAATCGCATCGGCTCAAATTATTTTTCATTGCCTCAACTGAAAATCATTCAGGAAGTCATTACGCTTGTCGTGTTTGTAGGATTCAGTTTCTGGTATATGAAAGTGCCGCTGAAGCTTGATTTTCTTTGGGCCGGCATATGTTTAATGGGTGCGGTTTATTTCGTGTTTCGCAGCTAAGCTTATTTTCCGTTTCAGCAGTTTCGCTTACTTACGTTACTTACAAACCATATTACCGCAGTTGCTCATGCAGCCGTTGAAGTCCAATGGCGCATTACCATCGTAACGGCAGTTATCAGGCAAGGGATCACACTTAACCGGCAAGCACTTGTCAGGAACACTTTTCTTACAAGAGATACCGCCACAACCGATTCTGCAGCCATTTTTATCTGTTGCCGGTTCACCGACGTAAAAACATCCCGCCGGAGGCTCTGCACAGCTCGGAGCCTGCGGGCATTTATCTTCTTCTTTTACAGCGATACTTTCGCACACCATTTTGCCACAAGTCGTCTTGCAACCCTGTTTATCGATTTTGCCCGAATTATCCCAACGGCAATTTTCAGGAAGTTTTTCACATTTTAAAGCAGGACATTTAATGAAATCCATTGTGGCGATGCTGTCACATTTAATGTTTCCGCAACCGGTATAGCAACCGTTTTTATCTCGAGGAGCCTGACCGTCGTATTCACAGTTTTGCGGTAAAGCAGCGCAATTCAAATGCGGACAGTTGGCCTGCAGAGGCATGCAGGTAATTGTTCCGCAACCGACCGGACACCCATTATCGTCTAATGACGGTAACTCATCAAATTTGCAGGTTTCAGGCGGCATCGAACAATCCGCAACCCGGCAAGATTCCGCAATCGCTTCTTTTTGACGGATGTACTTTCGTTTTTCAAAAGTAAATGAAGCCGCGTCTTTTGCAACATCACTTTCAGCAGGTAATCGCGGCCGGCACTTAGGAGAATTTGTATTACAAGCGTCCCCCATTTGGCAAACCTGGTTTTCGCTCACAGTAAATAAATCTACAACCGAAGGAACTTGCTTTCCTTTTTGAACATCAAAGCAGGTGTAGTTGGCTTTAAAACTGTAGTAGTTACCCGGCGGCACAACCTTAAGTTTTACAACCGGTTTTACCGGGGCCGGAGTTGACGGAGCCACTGAAGCCACTCCGCGTTTTACATCAAGAGTTTTTGAGACGGCAGGAACGACAAATTGATAAACTAAGAACGCAGCGACCAGCGCCGGAACTAAATAATCCGAAACCGTTTTCGGAATTTTCAACTTTCTCAGAATATCGTGAATACTCATTCAAAAATCCTATCGGTTACAGGGCGCACAATCTGCACTGAAAACTGAAGGATTTTAAACAATTAGACTCTAGAGCGGTTTCACCTTTTGCGTGGCCTCGACTATCGAAGAGTACTCTGCGCTGAATTCGCTCATCACGAGCCCGGCAAACGCTTTAGTATCAAGACCAAAGTCTTTCAGGCAGCAGGTAGGAACCGGCGTTCCTTTATTTTCGATATTTAATCCAAAGTGAATCATATTTGAAACTGACGAGCATGATGCAATTGAAATACTGAGCTTCTTTTCACTCCAGTAAAGATCATCGCCTCTTCGTTGCAGATTATGACCGGACCGTAAAAGAATATTTTGCGTAATCGCAACCAGAAGTCTCTGTAACGAAACAGCCGCCACCAGATTCACCGGAGGAAACATTTCAACAATAAAGTGAAGCATATGGTCTGATTTGATTTCAGCTTTCACAACCATGTCTTCCATGTCGACCATGTGATCAAGTGAAACATTACATGAACCTTCAAACGCCACAATAGAGTCGCCCGCCAATTTGTGATTAACGTAGGAATAAAGTGGCCTTAACTGGGACCCATCGTAATTAATTTTGTTTTCAACGAACTTTGTTTGCATTTACAGCCTTAAAATTTTTCAAACCGTGAGCCGACATCAACTTTACACATCTTGAAAGCTCTTTTTGCGCGCTGGCAGGATTCGCACTCCCCGCACCACTTTTCATTGTCAAAATAGCACGGCCAGATTTTTTTGAAAGGAACATTCAGCTTAATTCCCAGTTCTACAATTTCAATTTTACTCATCGTGATTGTATAGCACTGAACATCAACCTGATTCGCTGTTGAAAAGCCGAAAGCTTTTCTTGTGGCGCGGATGAAGTCTAAACTGTTATCCGGAAAAGTGACGGCCTCTTCACGGTTAAAGCCGGGAACAACCAAACTGGCATTAAGGCTTTCTGCGTAGCAGGCGGCAATGTTCAAAAACAAGCCGTTACGGTTAGGCACCCATACCGCTTTAGCGGTTCTGGCTGTCAGGTCTGCATCGTCAAGTGACGTGCTTTTGATTTTAGGAACACTGACGGTATCATGATTTAAAGCAGACTTTCCAAGCGACTTAAACCACGGAAGATCAATGACGATGTGATTTACGCCCGCCTCTTTTGCCAATGCTGATGCGACTTCAATTTCTTTTTTTGCGGCTTTCTGGCCGTAATCAAAAGTAAGTGCCGCTTTAACGTTTGATTCTTTCAACGTAGCAAAAAAATTGACAGTCGAATCCAGGCCACCCGACAAAAGAACTATAGCTCCGCTTTTCATTGAGGTTTCAAGTCCTTAATTAAAAGTTGAATTGTCTTTTTACCGTTGAAGTAATTCCACTGCAGTTCTGAAAGAATTTTATAATTCTGCCCGACATCTAATGCGTTTTTCATTCGGTCAGAAGGCGAAAACATCAAAGCATCTACTTTATGATTTTTTGAAGAATCAGTTAAGTTCAGCTTAAAGTGCCCGCCCTTTAACTCTTTTTTAGAAATCAAAGAGACATTTTCAAATTTCAAAAGCGGAATACTGAAACCAACCCCAAATGGCCCGATCGAATCATACCACTTCATCATGCTGGGATTAATTTCTGAAAGGTCCGCGTCTGTATCAAAATCGATTTCAAAAACGCTTTCTACTGCAGATGAGGTTTGAAAATATTTTTTTAGCGCTTCTACAAAGTCGGCTTGTTTAGCCGCATGAAGTTCAAATCCCGCTGCTGCCGCATGCCCGCCTGAGCGGTTCAGAACCTGACCGCATGATGCAAGCGCTGCAACCAAGCTGTGTTCGCAACCCGCAGGGGTTCGCGAGCTTCCGACAATCATTCCTTCTGAATTTTCAGAGCCTACAAATGCCGGTCTGTTAAAATGCTGAGACAGTTTAGTTGCGATTAATCCGATAACACCGCGGTGAAAAAACGGAGAACTTACAAAAACAAAGTCCAGCTCGTTCCAGTTTTCTAACATTTTAAATGCTTTTGTTTCAGCATCGCTTTGCAAGCTTTGGCGTGTCTCATTGTTTTCTAAAATGTGAGAAACCATTTGCTGTGCTTTTTTATAATCTGTTTCTAAGTAAATTTGCGCCGGTAAAATGTCAGATTCCATTCGCGACAATGCATTTAACTTCGGAGCAAAACGAATGGCCACGTCTTGAGAAGTTAACTCTCGCCCGTCTAATCCTAGCGCCTCAAGTAAAGTTTTTAGTCCCGGTTTATCTGTTGTAGCTAACACCTTAAGGCCCAGCTTCACCAGCGTACGGTTATCTTCAATCAGTGGAACCATATCCGTTAATGTTCCGATACAGAAGAATTCTAAAACTTCTTTTAAATCCCAGACGTTCTTTGGCAAATCAGGATCATCATAAAATCCGCGTTTTAACGCGCGAAGAAGATAAAAAGCAACGCCTGCCCCGCATAAGTAACCGAGACCTGATGTACACTCTTTTTGATTCGGGTTTACGACGGTCAAAGCATCAGGCAGTTTTTCTGCAGGCAAATGGTGGTCAGTTAAAATAACATCAATTCCCAGTTCTTTAGCTTTTTCAAAAGCTTTGAACGAAGTAATGCCAACATCCACCGTCACAATTAAAGTAATTCCAAGAGCCACTAATTCTTCAACCGCTTCGGCATGAAAGCCGTAGCCTTCGCTTAAGCGTTTTGGCTGATAAAAAGCAACGTCTTTAAACCCGATCTTTTCAAAGCCTTGCTTTAAAATCGCAAGACCGCTTGTTCCGTCCAGGTCAAAGTCGGCGTAGATACAGATTTTTTCTTTGTTCTTATAGGCCTTGATCAGACGCTCAACAGCCACTTTCATTCCTTTAAGTGACATCGGGTCTTTAAGGCCGGCCAGTTTTGGGTTCAGCAGCTCATCCAGATTTTCCTGAGTAAGACCGCGCGACGCTAAAACGCGCGCGATCAGATCCGGAAACGGTCCGACTAATTTAGGACTTTGATGAGATCGCGGCTTCCATTGTGGCATCGTTACCTAACTACGCTGCTCTTGTAGCTGACTTTAACTTTTCAATGAAAAGAATTAAAGGAGCTGCAATAAAGATCGATGAGTAAACACCGAAGATAAGACCAACAGTAATAACGAAAGCGATATCAGAAACAACCCCGCCTGCAAAAATGTAAAGGCAAAGTGCACTTACAAATAAGCTTCCTGCAGTGATAAACGTGCGGCCAAGCATGTCGTTAATCGCTTTATTGATGATGAACGGCCAGCCTCTGTCTTTATAAGAATCACGCGTTTCACGAATACGGTCGAATACGACGATCGTATCATTCAGCGAGAAACCGATCAGCGACAGAATCGCAGCCAGAATCGGTACGTTTACTTCTTTACCGACCATTACGAAAATCGCCAGCGTCACAACCGCATCATGAAACAAACACGCGATCGCGCCCGGAGAGTAGTTGTAATCAAATCGCATAGAAACGTAGATCAAGATCATCAGTAAGCAATAGAAAACCGCCAGCAATCCGCTGCGTTTTAACTCTGCCCCTACTTGCGGACCAACCGAGTCTACGCGGCGAATATCTGCACCCGCATCAGCATACTGGGTTGTCAGACTTTCTTTAACCTTTGCAATGGCTGCGTTCAGATTTTCATTTGTTTCTTTATCTGTTTTACCTTTTTGGCCAACGAAGCGAATGATGTATTCAGAACCTTCACCGATTCCCTGTACTCCTACTTCACCTAATTTGAGGTCTTCTACCGTTTTACGGATCTGATCGATCGTCACCGGTTTTTCAAAACGAACCTGAATTTCGGTTCCGCCTTTAAAGTCGATTCCGTAGTTGATTCCTCTGATACCCAGATAAATCACTGAAATCACGAATACTAAAATTGAAAGTCCGCCGAAAAGATTAATGTTTCCAACGAAGTCATATTTTCCAAAATTTTCTTTTGTATTAACTGACATATATTCTCCTACACCGAAAACTTACTAACACCTAATCGGTGTACCAAATTATCAACAACCACTTTTGAGATGAATACGTTTGCAAACAATGTTGCAACGATACCCGCTAACAATGTAACGGCGAAACCTCTGACCGGACCTGTTCCGAAGTACAATAAGATAATCGCTGTACCGGAAACAGTAATGTTCGAGTCAATGATCGCTGACATCGCTTTGTGGTAACCCTCTTTGATCGCCGTTTTTAATGAATTGCCTTTCGCGAGTTCTTCGCGGATGCGTTCATTAATCAAGACGTTCGCATCAACTGCGAAACCTACTGTCAAAGCCATACCGGCAATACCCGGCAATGTTAACGTTGCACCTAATGAACCCAAAATTGCGAACATAGAAAGTACGTTCAGCAACAATGTCAGCGTAGAAATCACGCCCATTGTTTTGTAATACCAGATTAAGAAAAGGAAAATTAAGACTGATCCTACGTAAGCACCGCGCATTGCTTTTTGAAGCGCATCTTTACCTAACGACGGACCAACACGTCTTTCTTCTAACTGCTCAAGCGATGCCGGCAATGCACCTGCACGTAATGCGGTCGCAATCAGCTTAGCTTCTTCCATTTGGTCCTGCGCGTTTGAACGGCCCAAAGTAATGCGGGCTTCGCCATTTGGAATTTTACCTTGAATGTTTGGAGCTGTTTTTACAACTTTATCGAGAACAATCGCCATTTGCTTGTTAACGTTCGCACCGGTTAGGTCTGCAAACTTAACTGCGCCTGCCGGGTTAAAACGCAGCGACACTTCCGGTTCACCGTACTGACCGAAGCTAACAGCAGCGCTGTCAAGGCTGTCACCGGTAAGATCAGTGTCTGTCGTCAATAAATAAGGAGTTGAACCTACATCCATCGTTTTAGCGTTATCCAGTTTTTGGAAGTAAACGATTGTCTTAGGCGGAATTTTTCCCTGTAAATCCTGATTCAGTTTTGCGATGTATTCAGTGTACTTCAAGGTACTCATTGAATAACCACCCGCTTTTTCTGCATCAGCGATTAACTGACGAAGCTCATCCGGAGATTTATCGTAAGACACCAGCATGAAATCAAGCTTCGCAGTTGTGTTGATCAGCTGTTTTGCTTTTTCAGCATCAGCCATTCCCGGCAACTGAACAAGGATACGGTCAGCACCCTGCTGCGTGATTGACGGCTCAGAAACACCGAACTCATCGATACGATTACGAAGCGTCTCAATAGCCTGACGAATAACGTTTTGTTTTTGCTCAAGCAAATAAGCTTCTAAGTATTTTACAGAAACCGTGTCACCACTGTTGCTGATAACCTGTAAAGAATTCGGGTGATTCTTTTGCACGATATCTTCGATTTTTTTCGCATCATCAGCGTTGTTCGCGATGATTCCGAATTCACCCTGTTTAGCTGAAGTCGTTGTGAAGTCTTTAACATTCACGCCTTCTTTTTCCAGTTCGGCTTTTAAAGCCTGAGTCTGACGAACAACAGACGTTGCAACAACACCTTCAACATCTACTCCCATAACAAGGTGAAGACCGCCCTGAATATCAAGACCGTAATTTAATTTACCGGCAGGCCACCACTTAAGTGACGATGTATCCACGAAGTTCGGGATAATCGATGCAATGGCAACTGCAAGAACAATGGCAGCAATCCATGTGCGTGAACGTAAACCTTCCATGTTAGTTTCCTTCTTTCTTAGCTGTTTGTAATGCCGCTTGTGACATGGCAATTTGTGCTCTTAAAATTTTGATTTGGACCTGGTTAGCGATCTCCAGAGTGGCAATCGAATCCGTCAAAGCTGTAACACGGCCAAGGATTCCCGCGTTTGTTACAACCTGATCTCCCACGCGTAGCGCAGAAAGGAAGTCTTGTGCTTCTTTTTGTTTTTTAGCCTGCGGGCGGATAACGATGAAGTACATCACCGCAAGAATCACTGCGAATGGAACGAATTGCATCCAGCCCGGAGCTTGTTGAGCTGGTGCTGCCGCAGCAGCTGTGTCTTGGGCAAAAGCCTGCAATGAATTGAGTAGTAGATGGATCATGAAAAAACCTCTTTCATTTGGTTCAATTAATTTAAAAAACGTAATGTAAAATTGAACCCTTAAAAGGTTTTTAGATCAAGTAATTGCTAAGTGTTTTTGTCGGTTCTTACAAATCGCGTTAGGCAGTCATCCCGGTACTCTTCCCAGCGATTTTCATCGAGAGCTTTTCGGGCCTTCTCCATAACTTTCATGTAAAAATGCAGATTATGAATTGTGTTCAGTCTCGAGCCCAATATTTCACCACTCAAAAACAGATGGCGAAGATACGCTCTCGAGTAATTTGTGCATGTATAACAATCACATTCAGGGTCTAACGGGCCCGGATCTTCTTTATACTCCTGCCGTTTGATACTGATGCGGCCTTGCCATGTATAAAGTGTGCCGTTTCGGGCAACTCTCGTCGGTAAAACGCAGTCAAACATATCGATTCCTGAATCAATAGAAATAATCAAATCCAGCGGAGTTCCCACACCCATCAGGTAACGTGGCTTATTTTCAGGCATCAACGGCGCAATTTGCGGAAGCAACTCGTGCATTAAATGAATCGGCTCTCCAATTGAAAAACCGCCAAGAGCATATCCCGGCAGATCAACGCTGGTCACTTGCTGTAAAGAGTACTTGCGGTGTTCTAAACTTAATCCGCCCTGAACAATACCGAACAACAGGCTTTCGGGCCGCTGCATGGCTTTTTGTGAACGTAAAAGCCAGCGGTAAGTTAAGTCCATGGATTTTTTTATTTGCTCGTCAGTGGCCGGATATCCAAGGCACTCATCAAAAGCCATAATGATATCAGAGCCGAGATCCATCTGAATCTCCATGCTCTTTTCAGGCGAAATAAAATATTTGGCCCCATCCAGGTGCGAGCTGAACTCGACACCCTCTTCAGTCATTTTTCTTAAACCGGATAACGAGAACACCTGAAAGCCGCCCGAATCTGTCAGAATCGGGCCGTTCCAGTTCATGAACTTATGCAAGCCGCCCATTTTTTTAATCAGCTTTTCGCCCGGTCGTAAATGAAGATGGTAAGTGTTGCCTAAAACAACCTGCGTACCGCAACTTTTTAACTCTTCAGGAGTCATGGCCTTAACAGTGGCTTTCGTCCCTACCGCCATAAACGTCGGCGTTTCAAAACTTCCATGCGAAGTCATGTAAGTCGCGCGGCGCGCACGCCCGCTTTTCCCATGAAGTTTGAACTGGCCCAGTTTTAAAGTTTCGGAAGTCATAAAATGTTTGTACTTGAATCAGCCACCGCTGTCATCTTTTCAAATTGATCTTAGTGAAGTCCGTGTTTAGACTGGAGCTATGAAAAAAACAGCATTTGTTACCGGATCCAGCCGCGGTATCGGCCGCGAAATAGCCCTGAAACTGGCCGAAGAAAACTATACGGTTGTTGTTACCGGCCGCTCAAAGGATGATGTCGAAAAAACAACAGCTGAAATTAAATCTTTAAACGGCGAAGCGCTTTCTCTTGTGGCAGATCTGACGACGGAAGCAGGCTTAAAAGAAGCCCTGGCTTTCGTCACTAAAAACGTAGGCAAGTTGGATGTTCTGGTTACAAATATCGGTTCAGGAAAAACTTTGCAGGACGTAATCGTTGACGTTAACGAGTGGAAACGTGTCTTTGATATTAATTTCTTTTCGGCAGTAGCCGCCATTAACACTTTTTTACCGCTGCTCGAAAAATCTAAGGGCCAGGTTGTCTGCATTTCTTCAATTGCGGGAATCGAAAAAATTTCTGTGGCCATTTCTTATTCTGTCGCCAAAGCTGCCGTCATTTCTCTTGTGCAGCAGATGATGCGCCCGCTGGCAGCCATGGGTGTGCGAATCAATGCCGTCTCTCCCGGGAATGTCTGGATAGAAAACGGCTCATGGGATAAAAAAATGAAAGACAACCCGGCACGTGTAAACGACATTATTCAAAATCAGGTAGCCCTTCAGAAATTTGTATCTGCAGATGAAATTGCAGATGCTGTTTGGTTCACTGTTAAAAATTCCAGTATAACAGGACAAAACATTGTCATTGATGCGGGGCAAACCCGACAATGGCCTTAGGCAAAAGCCAACTGCAAAAGCCAACTTTCTGGGGGTTAGTCCCGTTTAACAACATTCACTTTGGTCCGATGGTTTAGCGAACGATTTGATTCAAAGGACTACCATGAAAAAATACTCTTATATTATCAGCGGCGCATTTATTTTATTCGGATCGCTTTTAGTTTTAAATTGCAGTGCTGTGAACAGCGGAATTATTTCAAGCGACATCTCCTCTGATTTCTCTACACTGCTTGCTGAAGACTTGGTTCTAACCTCGCCAACCGCTCAGCGAACACCTGGATATCTATTTTCAACCGGCCCTAGCTATGTACTTCTGGGAGACGTCGTCGCGATGATCGGCCCCAGTCCTGGAGATTCGCCCTCAGAAAAAAAACACGCACTTGAAACTTTGATTGCCGATACTCCGCCTCCAAGTTGCGCAATTTCGATCAATTTACAAAATTCAGGCCGCGCCAACTGCTACGGGCCCAGTGTTAGCTGGGTTAATCACGAACTCGATGCCTCATCAGGAACATGGCCTGGAGGCGATCTTGGAATTTGGGATGCTTCAGATGCATTGACGGGAGAAGCCTGTTCAGCAGCTCAGTTGAATGCACAACTGCGAGGCGCCATTTCAATTGTTGATACCGCACAATTTATTGCGGCCGGTATGGCTTGTGTCGCCAATAAAAACAATCAGTTGCTTCCTGCTGCGCCATCCAGCAGCCTTGACCTGACTTCTTTCATGAGCGGTATTGTTACCATTAACGCTACAACGATGACTGTTACAAGTGCAGGAATACTGCGTGAGGCCAATGATACATCCGGCAACTCGGTCTATGTGACCACGTTGGCAGGCACAGCAGGCACAAAAACTTTTGAAATCCGTGTAAAACACATTCCGACTTCATCAGATGACTCAACCAATAAAGGAAAAATTTCAGTTAAGATGACCGATACATCCGGCGGAGGCAGTACTGATGGAGCCTCTCTCGAATACGAAAAAAATTCTGCTACCAGCGCGAAGCTACTTCTTAAGAAAACTAATTTTAACGGGACATCTGGTGACCCATTTGTTTCTTCAACCAACTTCAGTGTGGATTACTCTAAACCTTGGAACAACAATGCGGATTATCTTCTTGCGTCTCTTAATCCATCAGACTTCACGGGCACTTTCGCCTATGCTTGGCAAGCCGGCAGCGGAGATTCTCATTCGCGCACCTTCAATGCGATCATTGCGGAAAGCTCTGGATTAGTCGCTTCAGACACCTTCTTCGGCTTTGGTCCTCGAATGCAATCGGGGCCCGGCACGATTGATGGAATGATTTGCGCATGGACAGGGCCAGATCAAAATCACACTCCGGTGCCTTTTGTACAACATCAGCAATTACTTTTGGACAGTTCGGGACCACTGTCGTCGGGAATATTTCTGCCTAACGGCATAAATAATATCACATTCGATCCGGTAGCTGATTGTGAAGCAGCCAGCAGTACCACAATGGCTGTATCGTGGTTTGACGGCAGCGTTTCTCAAACTGTCAGCGTCTCCAGTACATTGACTGTATTAACTCCGGTGTCGCACGTGTCAGCGACCCTAACTATACCGTCTGCCCCTGCCAATGTAGATTAAGAAAAATTATTTTATCCAAACTGACAAATCACCATAGCTGAAAAGTCTGAACTTTTTAGCTATGGCCCATTGATAACATTTTTTTACCGTGTTCAGTCCTGCAAAGCCCGAC
>JAJFMT010000028.1 GCA_020696855.1 Pseudobdellovibrio sp. | reverse complement strand
TCGGCCCGAACGGCTCTTGCGGTTTGCCGTCTTCGGTTGGCTTCAGCACACTTTCAACTTTTACCGGCGGCGCATTCAGCACGATTTCGTTCGTGCCGTCTGTCAGAGGGAATTCACTTAAGTTCTTTTCTCCTGCCAGGTAAAGCGTAAAGTCCATTTTGAATGAACCCGAAGATTCGGGCTGAACAGAAAAAATTTTTAAAAAATATTTGGCTTCAGGTTTAACCGCGGCTTTCGAAAAATCAAAACCCTCGGTGTTTTCACCTTTACAGTCTGCAATCAAGTGACGGCCAACGGTCATCTTACCGCTTTCAAGACCTTCCACTTCGGGCATACTGACTTGGCAATTAAAGTTCTGCACTTCTAAGTCCTCTTCCGTTTAAAGAAGGCTAAAAGCGCCTGATGATAATTATCGTCGGGCTGAAACGCAAAAGAGCGCACACCTGAGCGGATTAAATTTTTCTGAAAGGTTTCGAAGTCCGATTTAAAGCGGCTTTCCATTTCGGCGCGAAAAGCCGGGTTCGAAGTATCAACCAGCATTGTCTCGCCGCTTTCAGAATCACGCAGTTCAACAAGGCCCACGTCAGGGAACACGAATTCCGCCTCATCCTGCACCAGGCCTGCAATCACTTCATGTTTGCGCTCAAGCAATCTCAATGAAGCATCAAAATTTTTGTCCTGAAAATCACTGAGTAAAAAAATCGTCGCACGTTTTTTCAAAACCCCGCGAAGAAAATCTAGCCCGGCAGAAATATTTGTGCCGGTCGCTTTCGGTTTGAAGTAAAGCATTTCGCGAAGAATTCTGAAGACCTGAGCACGGCCTTTCTTAGGCGGAATATAAAGCTCAACATCGTTAGAAAATAAAAGAAGACCCACCTGATCATTATTTTTAATCGCGCTGAAGGCCAGAGTGGCCGCTACATAGGTAAGAGTTTCACCTTTGAAATAATTTTTGGAACCGAACTCAAGAGAGCCGCTGACATCCACCGCAAGAATCATGGTGAGCTCGCGCTCTTCTTCGAAAGTTTTAATAAAAGGTTTTCCTGCACGGGCTGTTAACGTCCACGAGATCGAGCGCACATCATCGCCCGCAACATATTCGCGGAAGTCGGCGAAGGTCATCCCCTGCCCTTTGAACCGCGTATGATATTCACCCGAGAAAATGTTATTGACCATCTTCCTGGTATCAATCTCGATACGTTTAACTTTTTTTAGAATCTCTGCAGGTACAGTCAAAGTTTACCCCGAAACTTCAATAGCGGAGATCACTTCCTTAATGACATCGTCTTGTTTCAGGCCTTCAGCTTCCGCTTCATATGAAAGCAGCAAGCGGTGTCTTAAAACTTTGTAAATGATAGCTTTGATATCTTCGACTGTCACGAATCCGCGGCCGCGTAAAAACGCGTGCGCTTTCGCCGAACGAATTAAACTTAAACTTGCGCGCGGCGAACCGCCCACCGTAATTAATTTATTTAAACGGCCCAAGCCGTACTGGGTCGGCTCGCGTGTGGCCATTACGATATCGACAATGTAGTTTTTTACTTTTTGGTCGACATAAATTTTATCAACGATTTCAATGCAGGTTAATAACTGTTCTTTTGAAATCACTTTTTTCAGTTCCGGTTTTTGATTTACACCCATGCGGTGCAAAATCTCCATCTCTTCTGACTTTGTCGGATAGTTCACGTTAATTTTAAACATGAAACGGTCCATTTGCGCTTCAGGCAAAGGATAAGTTCCTTCCTGCTCAAGCGGGTTTTGCGTTGCTAAAACTAAAAACGGATGATCAAGCTTGTACGACTCTTCACCGATGGTCACTTGCTTTTCGGCCATCGCTTCCAAAAGTGCAGACTGAACTTTTGCAGGAGCACGGTTGATCTCATCCGCTAACACGATGTTAGAAAAAATCGGGCCTTTGCGTGGAGCGAACTCTCCCGTTTTAGGATTGAAAATCATAGTACCGATTAAATCTGTGGGTAACAAATCCGGCGTGAACTGAATACGCTTGAAATCAAGAGAGATCGTTTGCGCCAGTGTGGAGATCGTTAACGTTTTCGCTAGGCCCGGCACACCTTCAAGAAGAATATGACCGCCTGTCAAAAGACCCATCGTGATTCCTTCGATCATTTCTTTTTGACCGACGACCATTTTGTTCATCTCGTTCATCATTTGTGAAACGAAAAGACTTTGTTCTTTTACGGTTTGGTTGAGTGTTGATAAATCCATTTCCGACATCGCGCCAACTCCTGCATCTCTCTACTAAATTCGCTGTTAAATCTCGAGTGTTCGTTAGACCTATTATTGTGTCACAAATAGCCTTGATTTCAACCCGAAGTCGCGAGTAATATGAACGTTATGCGCACCTTGACTCAAGTCTGGGTTTTCTTAGTAAGCCTGACTTTTTTATTTTTGTTCATCAGCTTTGAGCTTCTTGGCCGCGCCGGCTTATTTTTTTCATTTTTAATCAGCGTGCTTTTCTTTTACGCCGCACTCCGACACAACTTGAGTCTTTTTAGAGGCATCCTGAGCCCCGAACTCCACTCGGGAAATGACCCAACAGGTTTCTTGCGTGAAATCGAAAATCAAAAGCTGAAGTTCGGCTTTAAAAGAATTGATGTTCACACCTCTGAGCAGCCGACACCCCCGCTGGTTTGGAAGAACAGCATGGAACATGGCCATATTTTACTGAACAAGCATTTGTTGGATCAATTAAACCACAATGAAATTCGCTTACTTGCTGTATTTCTTTTATCACATCTGGAAAACCGCTCGTTTGTGACTGTACACATCCTGTCGACCATTAAAGTTCCGCTTTATTTCTTTTCATTTTTTACAAAACTTTTTGCCGCATCTACTCATAAAATTCTTAAAACATCGAATGACTGCCTGGCAGCCGATCTTAAATTTATAACCATGGCCGAAAGCAGTAAATTTGAAGCCGGCTACTTTCTGAACCGTTTACACCGCATCAGCCTTAACCATATCCGCAAGCCGAATTCGTATTGCTTTTTTTCTACTCTCAGCATTTCAGATCATTCCCTGATTAACGAGTTCGGTATTCCTGATTTAACAACCCGGCTCAAAAAAATAATGGGGTTTGCCCTTTAAGATTTTCAGTATTAGATTTTGAGTCTCAGTATAAATTTTTGACTCTCAAAGGATTAGCTATGGAACAAAACCAAACCGACCAAAAACTCGAAGCTTCAATTTCCCTTTTGATTATGTCAATTGCCTCTAACGCTTCTTTAGCAATGGGGCTTACACCTGATCCGCAAACCGGCAAAACCGAAGTCGATAAGCACTTAGCGCAGTTTAATATCGACTTACTTCTTGTTTTAAAAGACAAGACTAAAAACAACCTGAGCGCCGATGAATCCGGCCTTTTGAATTACATCCTGCAAGACTTGCAAATGAAATTCATTCAGGTTAAATAATTATTCAAAATCACATTCACTGTTAAACTTTTAGGGGGTTGATATGAAGAAGTATATTCTTGTTTCAATTATCAGTGCCGCAGTTACCAGTTCTGTATTTCTGTCTTTGAACTCCAATGCCGCAGGGCAGGTGATTCCGCCGACGATTACAACACCGCCGCCGCCGGTTGCACTTCCTGCCTTACCGGCGCCTTCGCTGAAATTGAACGACCCGCTTCCGTCAAATTTATTTGTTGAACTTGCAAAAGCCATCAACCCGTCCGTTGTTAACATTTCAACTTCGGCTGTGGCCTATCGTGGTCAGCGCGATCCGATGCAAGAGATGCTTGAAAGACTTTACGGAATTCCCCAGCAGGATGAAGGCTGGAATAATAATAAACCCCGTCGCGTCGGCTTAGGAACAGGATTCATCATTCGTGAAGACGGCTTGATTATAACAAATGCTCACGTCATTAAAGATGCCGACATTGTTGAAGTGCAGTTAAGCGAAGATTCTGACAAGCAATACAAAGCGGAAGTCATCGGAAGCGATGCCCGCGCCGACATCGCTTTAATTAAAATCAAACCTGATACAAAATTAGCTGTGGTCAGCCTGGGCTCTTCAAAAGATGCACAGGTCGGAGAATGGGTTGCAGCTTTCGGTAATCCATTCGGTCACGGCCATTCCATGTCTAAGGGAATTATCTCATCAAAAGGCCGTGCGATTTCTGAAATTAATAAATTCCCTCTGATTCAAACCGACGCTTCAATCAACCCCGGGAATTCCGGCGGCCCGCTTGTAAATTCAAAAGGCCAGGTCATCGGTATTAACTCGGCGATCGATGCGCGCGCACAAGGAATCGGTTTTGCGATTCCGATTGATGAAATCAAAAAGCTTTTACCGGTGCTTGAAAAAAGCGGTTCTTTAAAGCGCGCTTTCATCGGGCTGGATCTTGCCGACCTGGCTCCGCAGGTCGTGAACTACTTAAATCTGGATGAAGACAACCGCGGCTCTATCATTCGCGGAGTTGTTGAAGGTGGCCCGGCAGAAAAAGCGGGGCTAAAAGTTTACGATGTGATCTACGAGTTCAACGGCAAGAAAGTCCGCGATGCTCAGGACCTGATTAATAAAATCTCTGACTTAGATCCAGGAGAAAAAGCGAATATCAAATACTTCCGCAATAACAACGGCAAAGCGCTTGAGAAATCAGTATCGGTTGTTTTGGCGGAGCGCCCCTCTGAAAAAGAGATGCTGAAGCGCAGTTTGCGCGTACGCGGCGGTCGTTAATTTGCAAGACCTTTGACTGACTGATTAGGCGCGAGGCCGGGAAAATCTTGCATCGTTCGTTAGTTCAGATTTGGTCTTAGTTTATAAACGGCAATGGATTTTTCCTCTTCAGCGGTTCCTAATTGGAACTAACAAGGGGAAAAACCACATGAAATTAAAACTTGTAACAAGTTTACTGCTTTTGATCGGACTAAGCGCAGAAGCAAACCAATACAGAGTTAAACTAAACAAAAACATTTCAGCCAGCCAACAAGAAAAAGCCGGACAAAGCTTTACGAAATTCAATTTCGGCGACACAGAGGTGGACCGCACAGTCGGAGCTCCTGAGTTACCTGTTAAGAGCTGGTTAGTACGCGGAACTCCCGCGCAGATCAAAGTAACTGTAAAAGCGCTGGATAAAGCGACTTACGAAGGCGTACCAATGCCGGTGCAAGAGCAGGACTGCCGATGCGCTACTGAAAAAGTAAAAACCTTTAAATACGATGCTTCACTTTACGCGCAAAGCGGAAACCAAGTTACAGTTAGTTACCTTGGCGCTTACCGTGGTCAGCCGATCAGCCGTGTAGATGTAAAACTGGGTGCTTACAATCCTGAACGCCAAGAAACTGTTATTACAACAGACGCAGAAGTTGATATGAACACTTCTGAGTTCTCTCTTCCGCGCGCAGGCGATTTAAAAGATTACTTAATCGTATCGACCCCTGCCCTTGCAGAAGGCGCAGCTGATTTTGCTAACTGGAAAAGAAGCCAGGGTTACAACGTAAATGTTGAAACCGTTTCTTCTCCTAACAACACAACTGCAGCAGTTCAGGCCTTAATCAAACAGGCTTACAATGAAAAAGGTATCGATTTCGTGATCATCATCGGTGACGAATTAACGATTCCTATGTTCCGCGTATCGACTTCAGGTGGCACTACTCCGAGTGATTTAAAATATTACACAATGGATGGCGCGACTGATTATGTTCCTGATATGTTCGCCAGCCGTATCGTCGCATCAAATGCGGCGCAAGTGGCTGCTCAACTTGCTAAATCTGTTGAGTACGAACAACGCGCTTGGGGCAACAACAAAAACACAAGCAAGTTCGTGGGTATCGCATCTAACGAAGGCGCAAACCCTTCTGATGACCAATACGTAAAAGCGATCGAAGCAAAATATGTTGAAGTGTTACAATCTGAAATTCTCCACTTGTGGCAAAACGACCGAGTTAACTCGAATCCATCTGTTTTAAATGCCAATTTAAACGGTGGCGCAGGCTGGCTAACATACTTAGGCCACGGCAGCGGAACAAGCTGGCCAAGCATGAATGTGTCTTACTCAACAACTCACATTGGTCAAATCAGCAACCGCTCTTCGGTTAAGCCGATCATCATCGATGTGGCTTGCCAAAACGGACGCTTAGTAAATCAAAATTTAGGTAGCGTGTTCATGAAAGCTGAAGGCAACGCTCTTGGTGCGGTTGCGTACTACGGTGGTTCAGTGAATATCTCGTGGCACCCGCCTGCAGTAATGGCTCAAGGTATCGCGTTTGAACATTTAACTAAACGCTACTCTCATCTTGGCCAGGCTTTATTAGCCGGACAACTTTACTTAGCCGGTAAATGGACTAAGCAAGACGAAGTGATCGATAATTTCGAATGGTATCACTTACAAGGTGACCCAGGTTTAAATATCGCATTCTAACTTTCGTATAAAAAGTGACTTTACACGAGCTCGGCCTGTTCTATTCTAATCTTTCAGAGATGCAGAGTGCAGGTGTCGGGCTCGTTGATTTTTTTCAGACCTTGTATAATTCCGAAAAAAACGAAGACCGCAAAAAGAAACTGCGGTTTGTCGTTGAGAATCTAAAAAAAGGCCGGCCCTTAGCATCCACCTTAAAACAAACCGGCCTTCTCCCCGTTTACGATATCCCGTTAATTGAATCCGGCGAAAAATCAGGAACTTTGACCCGCGTTTGCGACATTCTGGCAAAAAATCATCAAATGGCCGCAGATTCTCTGAAGCATGTGATCAATGGTTTGAAAAAACCTTTGTTTACTTTTGCCGCCGCGCTTTTTATTCCGCCGTTTCCGGATCTTTTCACAGAAAAGATTACCCTGAAACAGTACCTGGTACAGGGTTTCGGGACACTGGGTGTTGTTGTTCTGATTTTTTATTTTCTGTACCGCTTGTTTATGAATTCCTTTTTTGACCTGCAGGCAGCCCGTTTACGTCACAAAATTTTACTGTTTATTCCGTTCGTTCGCGACCTGGCCAAAAAATCCGTACTTGAGACTTTCTGCTCTTCCTTAGCGATCATGCTGGAAGCGGGCCTCCCTATTTACGATGCCTTAATGCTGGCCGGCCAAACCTCAGCCGAACCTGAAATTTCAGATGCCACTCAGCGAATCGTGAAGTTATCTAAAAGCGGAATGCCCCTGCCACAGGCTTTTCAGAAGGAAGAAGTATTCAGCGATGAAATCAAAAACTCCGTTGCTCTCGGCACTGCCAGCGGAAAAATCCCGATGTTTTTGGACCGTACGGCGAAGAGCCTGAAAAAAGACGTCGATATGAAGTTCGACAATATTATGAAAGCCATCCCCGTCACGATATACTGGATGGTGGTGCTATATGTGCTTTGGGTGATTGTCGGTTTTTACATCGTGAGAATGACAACGCTGGATCAAATCATGTCCGGCGGAAATTAAGTTTCGTTGCGAACAGGAAACAATGCGCAAATGAAATTACCCGCCTGTCGTTAAACCGGCTTTTTTATCTCTGCGTTTTTTCAGAATAATTTTAATGACGTTAAATACAAACGGAATTCCCGGAATCAGAATCAGCGCCATCACCAACACCGTAAAATTCTTCTTCACAATTTCAACCTGTCCGAAGAAATATCCGGCCAGGCAAAAGATGGCAACCCACGCAATCGAACCGAAGAAAGACAAGGCGATGAATTTTCTGTACGGAATTAAGCTCATGCCCGCAAAGAACGGAGAAAAAGTTCTGATGATCGGAAAAAACCTTGAAAGGCTGACAGCCCATACACCTTTTTCGGCGTAGAATTTTTCAGTACTCTCTAAATATTCACGTTTCAAGAACATGATGTTCATATCGAACAGTCTTCGGCCGTAATTACGCCCGATAAAATAATTAACTGAATCACCGATGGTAGCTGCCGCTACCAGTAACGGCGCGATCACTTCCAGTCGAATCAAATCCGGATTGGCGGCAATTGCACCAACGGCAAACAATAATGAATCCCCCGGTAGAAATGGCGTGACCACAAGCCCGGTTTCAGCAAAAACAATTAAAAACAATATCCAATAGAGATGATAACCGTATTCAGCGACCCAACTTAATAAGGTTGCATCGATATGCAATACAGCGTGTATAAATTCGCCCATACCGAAATCTAACTTTAATTTCATTCATTAACAACAAGAACAGCTTCAAATTTGCCGAATCCCAGTATAAATTCTCATCATGTGCTCGAATTATACCGTGAAGGTTTCACGTTTAACGCTTAAGTCTGAAAATCCTGAATTGGATCTGCAGATGGATGAATTCAATGAGCGGCTGCACCCCGGAGGCCTGGCCCCTGTCGTTGTTTTGCAAAACTCAAAGCAGAAGGTAACCCCGATGCGTTTTTCGATGATTCCCTCGTGGTCAAAAGAGCCTAAAGTTAAATTTGCCACGCACAACGCCCGTATTGAAAGCATCACTGAAAAGCCGGCCTGGCGCCTGCCTTTTCAGTCGCAGCACTGCCATGTGCCCGTTACGGCGTTTTACGAGTCGGTTTACACCGGCCCCTTTGCCGGTAACGTCATTAAGTTCACTCACATCAATGACGAGCTGCTTTGGTCCGCAGGAATTTTTGATTTTTGGAAGCCGCAAGAGCCAACTGCCGACCCTGAACAAAAAGACCAGGGTTTCTTTTCTTTTGCCATTCTGACCCGCGAACCTTCGAAATTTATTTTAGATCACGGCCACGACCGCACCCCGATTTTCGTGCAAGGGCCGCAAAAATCAAAGTGGCTGAACTCCGTAAATAAAAATCCCGGAGACATTGTCCGGGATTTGTTATCTGAAGCTTATCATCCTGAATTAAAAGTCGAGATTGAACGCCCTCTTAAGCCGGGCTGGGAAAAGCGCGCTGCCGGATAGCTGGTCCGCTTTCAGCAGAACTTACTTAGCTTGTCCGCCTTCGGCAGAACTTATTAACTGGTCCGCTTTCAGCAGAACTTATTCTGCTGCGACAGGAACAATTTTGCCCGTTGGCCAAAGCATTCTGTCGAAGTGTTCGTTATAATCTTTTGCGACCTGCAATTCCTGTTTTAAATTACGGAAGGTCAGCATGTTTTCATCATTCTGGTCGTTTCCGGCGATACTCCAGTTTTGTGAACCCACAATTAAAACTTCAGCCTTCAAGCCATTTCCGGTTTTACGGGTTAATGTAGCTGATTTGTGATGGTTCATGTGGCCGTTTTTCCAATTGGTGTAACGAACTTCCAGAGATCCTTTTAAAGGACCATATGGATTCGGGCCGTCCAACTTGACTGGGGCTTTTTTATTAATCCAAGAAGTCGGAATCTGAAATGTTGTATCACGGTCCAAAAACACTCTGACTTTTGCACCTTTAGCTGCTGCGTACTGGATCGCACGCACATACTCCGGCCCGCCTGAACCGAACATTGAAATTCTCAGCTCATCACCCGGACGTGCTGATAGGAGCACTGGCAAGATAGAGCGGTGCTCGCCATCGTCAGTCGGAGAAAAATGCAGTGTCGCTTCCGTGTCATCACTGAATACGAAATATCGTTGTGTGTTCGGAGTTTTGTTCTGGTGAAAGCGGCCGATGCGGCTAGGACCACGGGATTGCGTGCCCGGCATGTAATTATACATTTCTTCGAACTCTGCTAAATAAGCTGAGGCAATCTCATTGTTTTTAATGTAAACCGCCATGTTTGCGAAATCTTCATCGCCTGTGCAGTTTTTGCTGATATTCGATGTGCCGGTCCAAATTGATTTGTTATTGCCTTTTTCGAATACGAAGAATTTATTGTGCATGATAGAAGCTGCAGGATATTCCAAACGGACCCGTTGCGAAGCCTCAGTCGTATTTTGATTCAATTCATCGTAAAGCTGCTGTGTCGGCGGATACTGGTAAGTAATTTCAACTTTGTTGCCGGTTTGCTTGTAAGCTTCGATATCGACGACCGCTCTTGCGCTTGGGTGACTCTTAATAGCGGCAAACACTCCGTCCATTGAATGGTTCGGCGTTTTTGTCATTTTATCAATTTCACCGATTCCGTCGATACCGTAAATAGCCGCTGAAACCCTGTTCCATGGCTGATCGATCACTCTTTGCAGTTCTGACGCCAAAGTCGCGCGTTCAGGAATGGCAACTTCACGCTCTTCAATTAATTCTTTTTTAGCGCGGTACCACTGCTGCGTGAAAAAGTATTTCATATCCAGCGGCTTATTGATACGCACCGGCTTTCCTAAGTCAGCAACCGAATCAACTCTGTGTTTCGCAAGCGGAGTAATATCAGGAGATTTTTCGAGGCAGGCCCAGTCTTCTGCATTACAGGTCAAGAACTGAAGCGAAGATTCCATTAATCGCTCAGTAACTTTTGCTTTTTCTGTTGCAGGTAAATTTAATTGCTCAATGTATCTTGCAAGCGGTTCCATTTGTTCCGTTGTAACAGCACGCTCTGGAGCATCTTTTTTAAGAGCCGTTCTTTTTTTCTTTTCGTAGTCAGCAACTAACTTAGAAACGGTAGCTGCACTTGCACGTGGAGCATCTGATAACCAGTGCTTCGGTGCTTCGGCTGCCGCCGCTGCGGCACTCGGCTCACGCTGAGTGTTTGTTGCCACCGGCGACTGGCACGACATGATCAAAAGTAAAGACGACCATTTCAATAAAAATTGAATAGATTTTTTGCTGTTTTTCATAGGATTAATTATCACTGTGGCCGCAGTAAATAACAACAGTCCCTAGAACCAGGTTTTGTTTCACAAAGACCAAAGTCCGGCCGGTCTATATAGATTACATTATGAATTCAAATTAAAAACAATCAGCCGCGGTTGATGAAAACTCTCCGCGGTTGGAATTTCTGAAATCAGGCACGACCCACGCCGGGTCTTCAATTGGTACAGGTGTCGCATTGGCTGTTAAACGAGTGTCTTTCCATAACTGACCTAAAATCAAAGCCAGAGTCGCAGCCCCGTCAGCCATGCGGTCTTTAGCCAGCTCTAATTGAACAGCGGCGCCCTGCGGGCCACGGCCGAATTCATCGTCATTTTTTAGAACCTGGTCTTTGTAAGCAATCGATCTTTCGATTTCCAAAAGAATCACATCCATCAAAGGACGCTTGAACTGATTTAAAAAATTCGGGTCACGAAGCAGCTCTTGCGCCCGTCTTGAAACATCGGCACGAACAGCGGCTTCATCAGTAATAACAGTTGTTTCGAAGTAAGAGTGAATTCCTGAGTTACCAGAGAACTGACCGTTGAAGTTTTCGGTTACATGCAGCGGCTGAGATAAATCCGCGATGTAGTGAGACATCGTGCCGGCAAGCTCTAAGCCCGCTTTCATATTACCGAGTTGAAACTGCTGAACAGCCATTGCGTAAAGCTGGCGAATTCTCCAAGGTGTTGTGCCGTTTCTTAAAATTTCACGTTCAGAATATTTTGTAACAGCAGTGGCGTAAGAGCTTGGAAAAGAAATAATCTGGTCATATTCAGCAGAGCTGTAATAAGCATCGATCTGAAAAAAATGCTGATGACCTTCTTGTGCTTTAAATTGATTGGATTTCCAGGTACGGTCAGGAACTGTTGAAAGTTGCCTGA
Organism: Pseudobdellovibrio sp.; assembly: GCA_020696855.1. Classification (GTDB taxonomy): domain Bacteria; phylum Bdellovibrionota; class Bdellovibrionia; order Bdellovibrionales; family Bdellovibrionaceae; genus Pseudobdellovibrio. The sequence goes on along the minus strand of JAJFMT010000028.1, from coordinate 17,271 downwards.
AGGCGTTAACATTTGCCCCCCAGAAAACCTGTCCCTCATCAGAAAGTGTGGCCCCCACCATCGAAACGATTTGATGGCCTTTTGCTCCCCAAGCGAAAGCGGTTGCGGAACTTAAGCAAAGCGTAAGAGACACAATCAGCTTGATGAACATATTAACTTCCTTCCGTGGAAATAACAGTTGCTATCACCATAGCAAAGAATACTTGTTTGTTGACTAGATTCTGTTGTGCGAAAACACCACCTGGACCAAGGTCTAAAGAGCTTTTACTCCAGTTTTTGGCTCCGTCTTTTCCTTATACTATTTAGTGGTGTCATCACTCCTTGCCGCACTACAAAAACGCGAAATCCAGTCCATCTTGTTCTGGTGTACCGTTATTTGGCTCGGTGTCGCGGGAGGCAACATTTATCTGCTTCCTCTCGTTAACCCGGATCAATTGCAAAACTCCAGCCTTACCGGAATTTATTTTTTCGGCGGAGCCGCTGTAGCCGCCGTGTATTACAAATCGCACGAATTATTTCCTCACCACGGAAAGTTAATCGATCAGGTTTTACCTGCTGCGATTTTTACATTTTTACTGTTCGCCGTTATTTATTTTTTAAATTTATATTTTCCAGCCAGTGCTGAAGTGCAAAAAAGAATTTCTGATTCAGGATTCTTCTTTCCGCTTTTTCGTTCCGATACTTTTCTTGCGAAGTTCGGTGACATCACGTTTCAGCAGATTGTGTGTTACGGAGTTCTTAAAAAATTGAAAGAGTGCGGGCTAACCAACAAAGAAACTCTTTCGATATTCATGCTGGGATTTTTTTTGATTCATCTGCCGCTGGTGTTCAGCTTAAAATGGTACGCCTTCTTTTTTATCGTGCCCAGTATTGTTGCCGGCGGAATTTTCGGTTACCTGATATTGAACATGCGGTATGGGTTCTTCAAATCCTACGCTGTTCACTTTTTATTTTATCTGGTTGTCGGACTGTATTTACGAATGTAAAACGCCCTTTCATTCTGAATTTTTTTCATACCGCATCTCCGGCTGCCATTTCATTAAGCCAAAATACAAATCCCCGTGACTTCAGAGGCCCTAAGTGGTCTATAACACTCACAAAATAAACGTATAAGCTCCGGATTGGCGGAGTGTTTCTACCGGGCACCATAATGCTCGTCTACGGAGGTTTCTATGTTGTTGGCTCACTTTAGCTCGACATTATCAGCTCGCTTTAGAGTTGCTGTCCTGGCCCTTGTCTTTTCTCTGTCGGCGAACTTTGCTTTCGCACAAACTGCAGAATTTCCGGTTACACAACCTTCCCTTGAAGGAAAAAAGAATCAGCCCGCACCAATTACTGTCAGTCAACCGGGCAAAAAAGAAGATGACAGCGCATTGATCGCAGCTGTTCAGTCAAAACGAAATGTTCACTACGTTGAAGGCGGGAATCTTGTTGTTACAAAAATTTTGCCTGACGACAATCATGGACTTCCGCACCAAAGCTGGGAAGCGCAACTTTCTGACGGCAGCATTATCACAGTGGTATACAATTCAAACATGGGCGAGCGCGTTCCGGTTGAAGAAGGCATGACTTTTTCAGTCGGTGGTCAGTTCATTTGGACAAAAGATGGCGGCTTGATTCACTGGCTGCATCACGACCCGAAAAAGAAACGTCCTGACGGCTGGGTTTTCCTTGAAGACATCGTCTACGGAATCCCTGCAGCCGTTGAGAATGTTTTAGTTCACTAGTTCACAGCGTTGACCTCTTCTCAACGCTTACAGCGTTGGCCTTTTACTGAGCCGGTCAAACAAGCTGTACACACTCGGCACTACGAACAACGTCAATATCGTCGATAAAATCACGCCGCCGATAACGGCTAACGCCATCGGAATGCGGCTTTCAGCACCTGGCCCGATCGCCAGCGCCGCAGGAATCGCCCCAGTTACCGTCGCAATTGATGTCATCAGAATCGGCCGCAAACGCACCGGACACGCTTCGATAATCGCTTCGTGAGTGCTTAAACCTTTTTCTTTCATGTGATTCGTAAACTCAACCAGCAGGATCGAATTCTTTTTCACGATACCCATCAATAAAATCAAACCGATCATACTGTAAATATTCAGTGTCTGCCCGCCTAAGTAAAGCGCGATAAAAGCACCGGAGACGCTGAACGGTAACGCGATCAGAATCGTAATCGGGTGAATAAAGCTGTTAAACTGTGAAGCCAGAACCATGTACGAAACAAGAATTCCAAGCAGCAAGGCAAAAATTAAACTCGAGAATGACTCTTTAAACGTTTTCGCGCTGCCACCGATGGTTCCGATGTAACCTTCAGGCAGGACTTCCTTAGCGATTTTTTCAACAGCTTTGATAGCTTCCGCCTGAGAGCTGTTTGTCGCAACGTTGGCTCTTACGCCGATCGTACGCTGACGGTCTTCGCGAATAATGTTTTGCATCGTTGAGCGCTCTTCAATTGTAGTCACTTTTGAAAGCGGAATTAATTCGCCGCGGTTGTTGCGCACGTTGATTTCTTTAATCACATCCATCGAACTGCGGCTGGACGCCGGCAAGCTGACGCGCACATCGTAACGGCGGTCGCCACCTGTGTACTTCGCTGCGATTGTTCCTGCCATCATCGAACTGACGGTAGATGAAATTTCTGCTACGTCTACTCCGTAAAGTCTTGCTTTCTGACGGTCCGGTATGACACGGATCTCAGGCAAGCCTTCCTGGTAGTTCGAATCAACGTCGGTCATCAATCCCGTTTTTTCCATTTCGACTTTCATTTTTTCTGAAAGTTCAATCAGCTTGTTCCAGTCGGCACCGCGAATATTGTACGCCACCGGAAAGTTTCGCTGGCCGCCGCCGCCCAGAATCGAAAGCGAAGGATCCGAAATATTAATGCGCGCGCCTTTTATTTTTTTAAGGTCATTTCTGTAAACGTCACTCAGCTTTTGCGCACTGAGCTTTCTTTCTTTAGCCGGCTTTAACGTAACAGAAATTTGGCCCACGTTCGTTTGAAAACCGCCGGCGTTACTGAAATAACTTTCCACTTCAGGCCGTGTTGCTAAATACGCTTCGACTTCCTGAATTTTTTTGTCGGTAAAAGCCAGCGAAGAACCGACCGGCATCTGTACGCGTAACTGTAACCGGCCCTGATCCTGCGGCGGAATAAATTCTGATTTCAGAAGTTTTCCGATTCCTAAGGTCCCGATAAACAACAGTGTCGCCGCACCAACTGTGATCCACGGATATTTCAATGTTGTCGGAATCATCCGGCGGTAAATCTCAGCACTTTTCAAAAAGAAGTTTTCAACTTTTCTGCCGATCCACGATGTACGCGGTTCAACATTTAAAAATCTTGATGTCCGCATCGGTGTCAGTGTTAAGGCTTCCAGTAATGAAATGGCAACCGCTACCGAAAGCGTCACACCGAACTGCACGAAGTATTTACCGATCACACCTTCCATAAAGGCCACTGGCAGAAAGATCGCGATAATGGCCACTGTTGCAGCCAACGCAGCGAGAGTGATCTCTTTAGACCCGTCCAAAGAAGCCTGAAGCCTTGATTTACCTTCCTCTTTATGCCGAACGATGTTTTCAAGAACCATGATCGCGTCATCGACAACAATACCAATCGCCAGTGAAAGGCCAAGAAGCGTGAATGTATTCAAAGTATAATTTAAATAATTCAGAACAATGAAACTTCCGACAACAGAAGTCGGAATCGCCAGCACCACATTCATAGTTGCCGACCACGAACCTAAAAACAGCCAACAAATCAGCGCCGTCAAAATCGCCGCATGTAATAACGTGTGATTCAATTCACCAACAGCTTCTTCAATAAACTGCGTAGAGTCCGATCGCACGGCAATCTCAACTCCCTCAGGAAGCTGCGATGCGATTTCTTTCATTCTCTCTTTTACTTTATGGGCCACATCAACCGCGTTTGACCCCGGTTGCTTTTTAATTCCCAGCGCCACAGCGGTTTTTCCTTGAGCGCGGCTGAAGGTTCTGACATCAGCAGTGCCGTCTTCAACAGTGGCTACACTTTTTAACGGGACCGGCTGATAATTGATCGCACCCCCACGGCGTGTGATCGAAATGTTTTCGAAATCCTGCACTGTCGGCGCTTCACCTATCGTACGGATGTTCATTTCCTGCCGTTCATTTTCAACACGGCCGCCCGGTTTTTCCGAGTGCTCACGCTGAATGGCAGAAACAACATCAGAAGGCGTTAACTCAAGCCGGGATAATTTGTCTTTATCCAGCCAAACACGTAGATTCGGCTCAACAAATCCCTGCGTGGTGACTTCGCCGACACCTTCGATCGTTGTAAACCGGTCCATCACGCGGTCACGCACCAGGCCCATCAGATCACGGCGCTGTAATTTATCAGATGTTAATGTCAGCCAAAGAATCGGATCGTCTTCTGAATTCGATTTACTGACTGTTGGAGGATCAATGTCAGGCGGTAAACGGCGCTGCACTTTACTGAGAGCACTCTGCACTTCCTGAACGGCGACATCGATATTTTTATCAAGATTAAATTCAACGGCAATACTCGCGGCACCGTTTCGGGAAAACGAACGCATATTCGTAATTCCGGGAATGGTCGTAAGCGCACCTTCGATCGTATCAACAACGTTAAGCTCCATCACTTCAGGTGTGGCGCCATCCAGTGTGACATTGATTGAAACGGTCGGAAAGTCCACATCCGGCAGCTGACTCACACCCATTCGGTCGAATGCGATACCTCCGAAAATCAAAAGACCTGCCATTAACATCCAGGCAAAAACATGATTACGAATCGAAATAGCTGAAATATTCATTGTGGCCTCTCTCTACTTTACCTGATTTGTTTTTGACCGCAGTTGCGCCAGCGCTTCGTATGCCTGAAAGCGCGTTCTATCGAGACTTCGCTTTGTATCCTGAAAACTGTTCAGCGCCTGAAGCACATCCAGATTGCTCGCAAGACGGTAACCGTAGTCACGCTCTTGCTGACGGTAATTCTGCTCAGTAATCGCCAGCGCTTTTTCTAACGCTTTAATCTGTTCGATTCCGCTGATTAAATTATTATAAGCGGTTCTGACGTCAGCTTCGGCATCACGCAATTTTTTCTGCATGGATAAATCGGACTGAATTTTTGCTTCATTGGCCTGCCGTACAAGAGCGCTGGTCTCGCCGCCGGAATAAATCGGCACCGTTAAGGTAACAGAAGCATTCCAGTCATCACGGTTTTGTGTCGACGTCGGTGCACCGCCGTGGCTCAGATAATAATTTCCTGAAAGATCCACACTGGGCCAGTGGCCACCATTGGCTGCTGTAACAGTATAATCATAATAATTTGTGAGGGCCTTCTGGCTTTGAACGTCAGGTCTGTTTTCAACTTCACGCAAGTACGTGTGCAGCTCAGGAACAGAATCAGGAATTTTATTTTCTTCGGTCAGCTCGGCATCGCGGTCAAGGCCCGTCACTTCTGCAAATCTGTTTTTTGCTATCCGGCGGGCTGCGGTGGCTGCGACCTTCTGCGATTCAAGCACTGCGATCTGTGCTTTTGCCGCCAGAACATCGATCGGGCGCGAGCGGCCAACGCGGTTTAAGCGCTCCAGCTCATTAATTCTTTTTTGTACAAGCTCGATTGTTTTTTCAATGTTCTCTGCATCTGCACGCGCCGACAGTAAAGCATAAAAAACTTCAGCCACATCGGAATAAAGCTGATTTCTTGCAGCATCAATATTGAACTTCTGCGCTTCTCTCGCGTAGTCAGATGCTTTGTAATTTGCGCGGTCTTTACCCCCTGCAATCAGCGATTGCGCCAGATTCAGGCGCGAGCCGGTCTGATCTTTTTCACCGGAGCTTCCGATCGTCTGATTTTGCGTGTAGTAATCGGCCTTGAAAGAAACTTCAGGTAAAAAACCGGCGCGGCTTTGCGAAAGCTTCGCATCAGCCGAGCGGTACTGCGATTCGGCAATTGCAACCGACTCTGTCTTTTTTAAAGCGGCTTCGTAAACTTCATTTAAAGTCAGGGCTGGTGCCAAAGCCGGAAGTAAAATTGAAAATAGAAAAATGACTTTACTGTTTCGCACCGAAAACCTCCATTAAAATCAAAAGCGCCTCATGAACTTTTTTAAGTTCTGCGCCATTGAGCTCGTCTAACCTGGGTGTGAGAGTTAATTTGGCCATTTCTTTGATGGCCTCGTATTTTTTTTTGCCTTGGGCAGTTAACGCCAGAATCACTTCACGGCGGTCACTCTCAGCGGACTTACGCTGAACATACCCTTTAACGACCAGCACTTCGATCGTGCGGGACATCGCTGCCGTACTGATGCCGACCCATTCCGCCAGCTGTTTGTTGGACTGGCAGCCGTGATCAAGACGCATCAGAATCCTGAACTGCGCAATGGTCATCTCAGGTAAAGCAACTTTTCGCATCTCACTGCGGATAGTGCGCATGACAGTCGGAATGACTTCAATGATTTCAGAGCTGACCTTCTTGGCGTTCATGAAGATAAGTGTATTTAGTAATAGTTACCTTTTGCAACTATTATCGTTTGCACTCATTAAAGGCATGAAGACCGCCTCACGGCTTGAAACCGCCGGTTCGGGGTGGTATCCGTCTGTTACTATTCAAAAAAGCAAAAACAGGTAAAGATTAAGAAAACCTAACCACAGAGGGTTTAATCTCTTCGGCGCAGCCTGTTATTTTAAAAACAAGGCTTTATTCAGTTGCCAGTTTCCCCTCTGAGCAAGCTAAAATTTTCTCTATAACAAGGAGACACTTCATGTTCAAAATTTCTCTGGTCATTCTTACTTTATTGGGACAATTCGTAATGGCTGACTTGCAGCCACGCCCTCCGTACCCGCAGCCTCCGGGCGGTCAGCCTCCTCCGCCGAATTATCCGCCGCCTAACAACCCGCCGCCGGCATATCCGCCTTCTCATCCTGATTATGGCCCTGGTTACACAAGCTACTGGCAAGATCTGGGAACAATCAAAGCGCAAAAAGTTGTAATCGAAGAAGTGAATATCGATGTTCGCCATTACTACGTTAATGAGATTGCTTTCCGCGTAAGTAATGCACCTTTTGCCGTTCACGAAGCGTGGGCTTACTTGTCTACAGGTGGCGTGATCAACCTTCGTCATTTGACAGGAACTTGGTCTCCGGGAATGGGCATGAGTGTTCGTCTTGATAGTTACTATTCATTAAGACTTGCAAGAATCGTTTTACGAGTGAACTCTCCGCAAATTATCGGCCCAAGCGCTAAAGCGCAAATTCACCTGGGCATCGCCCGCTAATCTTTCTGTGTAAAAGTTTTTTACAGGCCCCTGCGCAACAGGGGCACTGTATTAATCTGATCCACTTCTACTGCTTCTTAGCACTTTATATTTATTCCTACATGGACTTGTTCGTGCATTTATAACTTCCAAAAGGAAGTCTTATGAAAGCACTATTATATGTAACGGCATTATCATTGATCGGATTCGCTGCCCAAGCTCAGGATAATTTCTGCCAAGAGTTTCCAGATGCTCCAGTTTGCGTCCAAGACGACTCTCCTGATGCGACTTTCTGCCAAAAAAACCCAAGTCATTCTGCCTGCGCAAGCCTTAACGGCTCTGCCGCTGTAACTGATGCCGCTGAATCTCAGCAACAACAACCCGACCAAACAGCACCTTCAGCGCCTGCTGCTGTTCAACCTTCTGCTCCCACAGCTCCTTCAGCACCTCAGTCTGCACAACAACGCACAAACATCGTAATTGTTACTGACCAGCCAGGCGCTGCTGCAGCTATGACAATCAAAAATACTCTCCTTACTGTTGCCCCATTTTCTTGTATGAATCTAAAAATTGAAATCAGAGAAGTTTCAAGAGAGCAACTCAACTGTAATCCGCGCATGAGCCAGCCGCGCCTTTTAACTTGTAATTCTGAAACAAGAAGCCTCGCGAATCAAATTCGCCGCGAAATCAACGACGGTATTGAAGTTCCCCGCGAACAAAGAAGACGCGGCAACTTCCTTCAGCGTTTATTCGGCGGCAACAGAAGAAATCAGGCCCGCGACGCTGAGATTGCATTAGTTGTTGTTGATTACAATGAGTGGGCAGGTGCCGGCTGGGAACGCACTCCTCTTGTAAGTACACGCCTTGACCCCCGCGGAGCGATTCATGAAATTCTGCACGGCATGGGTTACCACGATGAATATGTTGAAGGTGCTGACAACTCTGGCGGTACAATCATGAGAAACATCAATGGCCCGATTCCGGAATCATGGTGGCCAAGAATCGCCGATTACATGAATGTACCGGCCCCGACTTCTTGCGGACAATAAGACCAAATTTCAAATTTAAACTAAAGCGGTGCTCCTTAAAGCACCGTTTTTTTATTATTTGCGTTTTTGACTTCATTTATTGCCACCATTTGGTAACATCTTTTTGAATCAAAGGAGATTTCTGTGAACGAAAAAAAGGTGATCGAAATTCTAAATAAAATTCTGGAAACTGAACTGGCAGGCGTTGTCCGCTACACCCATTATTCGTTAATGGTTTTCGGTCACAACAGAATCCCTATTGTAAAATGGCTTCGTGACCAGGCAAATGAATCTCTGATGCACGCAAGCGTAGCCGGAGAGCACATCACGACACTTGGAGGCCACCCGAGTTTGAAGATCGGCCAGCTCATTGAATCGTCTAAGCACTCTTTAAATGACATCATGAAAGAAAGTCTTGATCACGAGACCACCCAGCTTAAAAATCTTTATACACTTTTGAAACTTGTTGAAGGCGAATCGGTATATCTTGAAGAGTACGCGCGTGAGATGATCACCGAAGAAGAAGCTCACGTTGCCGAAGTGAAAAAAATGCTTCGTGTTCAGCCGAAGTAGCCGTTAACTAAGTTGGATACTTCCAGCTGACTTTTTTTAGTTTTTCCAGGCGAGTTCTTAACTCGCCTATTTTTTTCTTTTTCCACTCTTCAACGCTGGCCACGCTGCGTTTTTTTTCGACTGTTGACAGTCCCTTTAATAAAACCGCTTCAATTTTTTTAAAAGACCCTGAAAGAATCTGCTCGTCGCTGTTTTTCAAAAGCTTCAGTTCGGCCTTACCTTCTGATGTTTCCGGTTTGATCTCAGACAAATGAAATTTCGCTAAATCCAGATTTTCATAAAGAACGATAACGTTTTCGAGCATAAGGATACGTGTCATCTGCTGCGAATAGCCCAGCCGCCCGTCATTAAGCCCAACCGATGAGGCGATCGTTGTCATCAGCATCGCCTGACTTGAAGACTTAACCTGGTATGAAAGCAAAAAGTTTTTAAAGCACGTTGATTCATCGGCTCCGGAATAATGAGGACAATAACTTTTCGGCGAAGCTTTGAATTTTTTCTGAAACGTTTTAAGTTCTGCAGATTCTGAAGAGATTTTTTTTAAGTAAACAGAGCTGATGTTTTCTGAATTTGAATTTTTAGTACTGCTGTCGGAAGCGAAAGACTCAAAACAAAAAATAACAAGAAGAGTGGCGATTAACTTCATGTAACCGTTATCGGTTCAGATGAAGCCTGTCTGAAATTTTTTACCGTTTAAGTTTGAGACGTTAGAACTTGTGTTGATTCAAAAGATAAATGACGGTGCCGGCGATCAAAATTAAAACAACGGCTACAACAATTTTTAGCCCTTTTAATTTGTTGCTGGGACGCAGCTCGTTTCTTCTGTCTGTAGATTCCTCACGTAAGTTTTTACGGCGGTCTTGCTGATAAAATGAATTGTTGCTGCTCATAAGTAACCTCGACAGAATAAAATTTACTCTTTTTAAATTGAATTCACAACCACCGCCTGGTCCTGCCCTCTTTCAGGCCAGTGCGCATTGAAAGAGTCCAGCCAGTCTATAGTCTGGCTTTTAGCCGTGTGAATGAATTGTGCTAGTGAACTGCCTGATCTTTGGCGCAGTGATAAACACGTTCAATCAGCAAATCACGGTTAACCGGTTTACTGATATGATCATCGAATCCGCTCTTTAGGCAGCGTTCGCGTTCTTCACTTAATGCATGAGCCGTCAATGCTACGATTTTTCCGCGGTAGCCGTCACGGCGAAGCTGTGATGTGGCTTCGTAGCCATCCATTACCGGCATTTGCAAATCCATCAACAAAACATCGTAGTGATCGCTTTTAGCTTTCTGTGTGGCTTCGCGTCCGTCAGATGCGATTTCAACCGAAGCACCCGCCAGTTTCAGAAATCTTGTAACCAGTGTCTGGTTATCAACTGAATCTTCCGCTAATAAAACTTTAATTCCATCCAGGCGCAGTGCGCTTTTTTGCATTTCAGCCAGTTTGGTTTTAGCCGTATCACCTACAACTGTTTGCACCGGGCCCGGGTCGATCGTGATTGTAAAAGTACTTCCCTTGTCCGGTGTGGACTCGGTCAGTACAACATCACCGCCCAGCAGGTTCGCAAAACGTTTTGAAAGCACAAGACCTAAACCTGTACCGCCGTATTTTCGTTTTGTAGAAACATCGGCCTGCGAAAACGGCGCGAATAATTTATTAACCTGATCTGCTCTGATTCCCGTTCCGGTATCAGTCACAGTAAATGCCAGCAAACTTCTTGTGCCCGACATAACAGGACTGATTTTGATATCAACAGAGCCCTTCGCTGTAAACTTAATGGCATTACCTACAATATTAATTAAAATCTGACGTAAACGCAGCGGATCCGTTTTAATTTTTTCCGGAACGTTTTCAGCGATAATAACATTGAGTGCAATCCCTTTGTCGCTGGCCTGCAAATCAAGAAGCGTTTTCGTGTCGGTCAGCACTTCCATAAGTGATACGTCATGCGTAACGATTTGCATTTTACCGGCTTCGATTTTTGAAAGATCTAAAATGTCATTAATGATGTTTGAAAGAAGCTCGCCGTTACGTTTAACCGCGGCAAGAAAGTTTGCTTTCTCTGATGGCTTCACATTCGGATCGATCACCAAATCCGAAAATCCAAGAACCGCTCCGAGTGGAGTCCGGATTTCATGCGACATGTTGGCTAAGAAAGCGCTCTTTGCCATATTGGCTGCTTCTGCCGCCTCTTTGGCATCAAGTAAATCTTTCGAAGTGCGTTCACGCTCATTCATGCTTTCTTCAAGCTTGGCCGCCATTGAATTGAAGGCGACTGTCAGCGCGCCGATCTCATCCGCATCACCTACAGTGGCGCGGACTTTTAAATTTCCGTCTGCAAACATGTTTGTAGTTGAAATCAGTTCACGGATTGGCGTTTCGATTTTATTTTTAAGATTCATCCCCAGCCATAATGCGAAAAGGACAAACAGTAACGAAAGGGCCATCCCTACAATCAAGGGTGTGAAGCGTTCGTTATAAACCCGGCTGAATATATGATCGGAATCATTGGCCAGAACCAGTTGTACTTTCCCTAACAGATCCTGCGTTTCAAGAATATACTGATCAATAATTAATGGACTGACTTTTAAGGGACCGGATTGCGAAATAACCTGTGCCGCCAGGTCTCTGACGGGCCCATGGGCACTGCGCGCGTCGGAAATTAAATTAAAAACATCCTGGCTGTTTCGGGCGAGGTTTAAGTTAATATCAAAAAATGTATTGATTTGATCTTCTGTGTTTTTAAAAATCACCACTTCGTCATCAGTCAGTTTTCGAAGCGAAGCCTTTTTGAGCATTTCCTGCTCTGTTGTTAACAAAGTACGTAGCTGACGAACCTGAGTAATTGAACGAATCGAAAGGTGCAAATCGCCTAAGCCGCTGATGGTGTTCTGGCTGGCAAAGTACATCCCCACAAACTCAAGCAAAAAGAGTGACGCAATCACAACGATCGTCAGCACCAGGCGCTTTGCTATCGAGTGAGTTTGTTTAAAGCCTGCCACTTAGTCCTCTTTTTTTGAGCCGGTTACCTTGATTACTTTTACGTTTTGCTCGCCAATGACGGTCGATGTTGAAACATATCCGATAGCGCCTTTAAATGTGGATACGAACTGAATGGTAGAATTATCCGAAGTCTCGCGCAGAGGAGCACTGTCACCTGTGTAAAGCTTTTGCCCGATCCAGAATAATTCGACATCTGAATTGCTCTTTCGCAAAATTCTTCGCACAAAAATATCGTGAATGTTGCTTGTTAGCGAGCGGTCAATGAAACGTACGCTTTCGCCTGAAGGCCATTGGCGTTTACGCTTAAAATAATAATCACGGATATCGTTGGCTGAAACTTCGGTAACGGGATTATTACCGTTCACGATGAAAACTAAGTCTTCACCCTCAGCCGAATATGCAGTTTGAAGTGCTACTAGCACCGTCACTGCATAATAAAATAAGACTCTTACTAGGACTCTCAAAACGCAACTCCTGCTGATAAATCAATTGCATAGTAATCGCGTTCCTGGCCTGCAATGGTATCGGTTGAATTCATGTAATCATTTTTTAAGATGCCCGCGCGTACACGCACGTTCGGAATCGGAAGCCAGTTGGCCCCTGCACCATATCTCCAGATTTCGTACGGGTCAGGCGTCACGCCAGACAAACGGTTCGGGTTATTGATATAATCCGCCGCCACGTACAAGACCCATTCACCCTCTTTTAAATTCCAGTAAGGTTCAACGTAGTAAGACTCAAGTTCTTTCTCGCCGTTGGTTTTGCTTTTTGCATATTCAGCAACAACGCCGCCCTTTTCGTATTCATATTTTACGTCGGCAGCATAACTGTTCCAGTAACCGCGTGCGCCCTGATCGGCTGTTTGAACAGAAAGTCCCAGAGTTAAATTTTGCGAGTCAGACCAAAACCCACGCGCGCCTGCGCCAATAGTTTTAGAGTTCATTGATGGCGAGAATGTATAAAGGTTATAACCGACGCGGCCCTTCTCCATCACAGAAGCGCCGGATATGTTCACACCCATCCAAAGAGGGAAGGCGATACCGATAGATGACGAATCCGAAGTACTGAGAAGCTGAGGACCGCCACGGCGTCTGAATAAGATGAGCTCTCGCTGTGAGTAAGCGGCGCCGTACGGGGCATAGCCGATACCCGTTTGAACGATGAGAAGTTCGGATCTGCGGATTTCAACGTAAGCCTGGGCGATTAAAGTTGCGATGACAGGAGCCCCGAAGGCACGCTTCGAAGGTGTAACGCCAGGGTTGTTATGCGGGTTACTGAGGCTGTAACCAACGGCATGCAAAAGCTGAGTTACAAAGCGGGTGTTTTCGTCAAATTCCGCAGCTAAATTGATTCCAAGAATATTTGAGTTCGCAGATGTCTGCGTTTCCATGTCGGGCCCGCCGACATGGCTGATCGCTGTTTCAAAAAATCCGCCTAAAGAAATTTTTTCGCCTAAGAAAGGCGACACGCGGTTTTTTGACTGAAGATAAAACTCGTTATACCACTCTTCAAAATCATGAAGACGCTGCTCAAGCTCAACTATTCTTTGTTCGGTCGTTTTTGCAGACTTTGCAGGTTTAGCTACGGGAGCAGGCTGCGAAGGAGCCGAAGAAGTCTTTGCGGCAGGTGAACCCGGACTTGGCGGAGGAGTAGATACAGGCCCCTGCGCGAAAGCAAAAACCGAAACGATGCTCAGAATGAAGATCGGTAGCAGAAATTTCATGAACTCCTTAAATGGGTACCAACGTTTATAGCGTTTATTGGCGATTTCAGTCTAACGAATTACACGAATCAGAACTTTTTTACAAATTTCTTAACATTCAAAATGATGCCTTAATTTAAAGCATCATTTGTGGAATTTTGATGTTTTTAACAGGATCTTTACCACTTGCACTTAGGCAGTGGGCGTAGATTTCGGTGATAATGAACCTGACCGATTTGAAGCAATTCCTGCGTGCCTTCGGAATTCAAAATGCGCCCACCGATAAGCATTAAACTTCTCTCTTCGTGCGAAAAAGAAATTGGTCTTGGCTCTACATCGCCGTCTTTGTGAACACATTGGTAGATGTCACGGTTGCAACCCACAACTAAAGATTGGCCAACTTGCGGTTTTACAAGCGCCAGGGCCTCTTCAGCAGACTGCGCTTCTACCGGAATGCGGTAGTTTAAACCTTCGATCCAGTTACATGAGTACTGGGCATCAACATAGGGTTCAAACAAATAGGTTTCAGCCGCAGATGTTAGTGCTGCTAACGAGATTCCGATTACTAAAAAAATTTTCATAACTTCTCCAATTAAAATTTATTTTCTGAATTAATACTTAAATTTATTTTACTTGTGCAGCTTCTGCTTTGACTTTGGCAACTGTAGAAACCAATTCTTTAACTTTCTCAGGAATCAAAGGCCCGCCGGTCTTAACCGAAATCGAAGTACCCACAATGATGGCATCCACTAACGGGACCAGGTCTTTTGCTACATCTTTGTTAAAACCTGAACCGATCACCAGCGGAACGCCGTTGCTTAAACCTTGCTTCGCAAGCGATACACGTTCAACTGACGGTGGAGTTCCGGATTTTTCAGAAGTGATGATAATGCCCTGGCTTCCCTTTTTAATTGCCGTTTCAGCCGACTGTTTAACAGTGATTTTTTTATCAACCATTTCAGAGTATTTCACCTGAATGTCTGTCAGAAGATACACGTCGTCAGCTTTGATTTTCTTTTTGTATTTCAATAATTTTTCGGGATTGATCGGCACAGGCTTCCCGTCTGCAATCACTTTGTCAGAAAAGAAATCGGTACGCACAAATTTAGCACCCGATTCTTTTGCCAGCTTTAATGTTTCTTCAGGAAAGTGCCACAGAATTTCAACACCGATGACTACCATTTTTGACTGCGCCACCACTTCTTTTAAAACATCCAGCATCAGTTGATATTTTTCTTTAGTCATTTTTGGCGTCATTATATCGCCGCCGCGGAACTCAACCAGAAGACCGTGCATACCGCCTTCTTCTGCGATTTTTAATTGCTCAAGAGTCCACTTCAGAGCTTTTTCTTTTGCCTCAGGTTTTTTTTCGTCGGTATCAACCATGATCGCCGCGATTAAAGGTTTTGAGTCGCTGAAAAGTTTCAGGAATTCAGCTTTAGCAGGCACGCCGATTAAACTCAGTAAGGCCGTAACGATCGTTAATTTTTTCATGCATCCCCCATGATTATAAAACGAACAAGTTGTACTGAGGGACGTTTACAGAGGCAACTGAAATATGTCAGGTTGCCCGAAAAAAGGCTTGGCCACTGCTTCGCAAGCTCAGGCAGCAGAAATATTTGCAATTAAGCCCTGGATTAGCCTGAGATTTTCTTGAACATTCGGTGGTGGGCGCTAACATCGATCTGTGAATAATAGTTTGGTAGCCCCTGCGGCCGTTATGGTGTTTCCGAAAAGTTTCTGTTCAAATCCGGACACGATTTCCTCTAATTCTTTTCAGGCTGTGGGTGCGGAGTCTGAAAAAAATCTGATATTACAAAAAGCCCAGGCCGAGTTTTCGGCGTTTCAGGATAAATTAAGAGAAACAGGCTTTCAAATTTTAAGTTTTGATGAGGATGAAAAGAAATTCACACCGGACGCCTTATTCCCGAACAACTGGTTCTGCCATTTGCCGGATGGGCGTGTGTTTTTATTTCCGATGTACCCTGTAAACCGCCGCGATGAATACCGTGCAGACATTATTCAAGCCCTTCACCCCAGAGAAATTATTGATCTGCGCCCGCTTGCCGGCGAAGGACTTTTTTTAGAAGGCACAGGCAGTCTGATTCTTGATCACAGTCTGAAAAAGGGTTTTGCTTGCCTGTCTCCGAGAACGTCTACCCGGGCCCTCTTGCAATTTTCACAACTTTCCGGGTACGAGATAACAGCGTTTGATTCTGTGGCCCCGGATGGATCTGCTATCTACCATACGAATGTGATGATGACGATGAGTCCGCGTCACGCTGTCATTTGTATGGACTCAGTTCGCGATGAAAAACAAAAGCGCCTTATTGAAACACAGGTTGAATCCATGGGTAAAAAATTGGTTCCGATTTCTTACAGTGAAATGAATTCATTTGCCGGCAACATGCTTTTTATCCGCGGCCAGAAAAGTTTTTACTGGGCGTGCTCAACGCAAGCTTATAACTCACTTTCTGATACATCACGCACCCGGTTGCAAGATGAAGCTCCGTTTGTTCATTCTGATTTACGCACGATTGAAACTTTCGGTGGCGGCGGGGCCCGCTGTCTGCTGGCTGAATACTATAAATAAGTGCTGATTCATTTCTTTTCACCCCATATTGAATTGAGAAGTGTCGATAAATCTTTGGTCAGGTGTTAATACCGCAATCGGTTTTTTCTATATATTAATGTGAACCACCTTCTGAAGTATCTGATTTAGTTAATGATTAAAGACTATTTTCCCGTTTTGAGAACGGCATTTTGCTGGCAAGCCTCATGCAAGACAAACAGAAACTTTGTAAAAGGATGAGCATGAAACAAAAAAATTTAATCGCAGCATTGGTTATCACAACTTACTCGCTTCACTCATTCGCTGTTGTCTTACCTGTTGCTAAGGCAACAAACGCTAATAAATTTCACGAAGCTTTTGAAAAAGCACACCAGGATAAAGACGCTCAAAAACTTGTTGCTAAGTTTCGCTTTGCTCAAAAAGCTAAAACGAAAGTTGCTAAGTCTAAAAATTCTAAGGATCAATCTGATACACAAAAATCCGCTTTGGCTTCAGATAGCCGTGACGACAAATTCAGTTCATTTAACGTGAAAACTAAAGACACGGCTGTAACGCCTGCAAGCACCCCTGCTGACGACAACAACTCATCTTCATCTATTGTTGACAACTCGCAGCCTCCGGTTGAACCACCGGTCGATAGCGGCCCTGTTTCCAGCGTTGATCCTGTTCCTGAACAGCCTCCAACAGATACTCCGTCGAACGACCAGGCTTCTAATGAGCAACCGTCTAATTCTGATACATCTTCACCTTCAGACTCTTCTTCTGAGCCTCCTGCAGATACTTCTCCTGGTAATTCCGGAGATCATGCAAATGCTCCGGGCGAATCGGCTGAGCATGCAAATGAAAATTCAAATGCAGGTGGTAACTCTGACCAATCTAACGAAAGCGCTAACGATAACTCAAATGCAGGCGGTAATGCTGATCAATCTAACGATCAGGCAAACGATAACTCAAATGCAGGCGGTAACTCTGACCAGTCAAGTTCCGGTGATAATTCTTCGAATGCCGGAGGTAACTCTAATGCCGGTGATAATTCATCAAATGCCGGCGGCAACTCTAATGCCGGTGGTAATTCGAACGCTGGTGGCAACTCCGATTCAAACGGCGGCGGTAAAGGGAAAAATAAATAATCCGGTTTA
>JAJFMT010000027.1 GCA_020696855.1 Pseudobdellovibrio sp. | reverse complement strand
TTAGTTAAGTTCTCCTGGCTTCACATTAACTCTGCCGTGGCGGGTGTGCTTTCGGTTTTGTTATCCGCGCTTTGCTACCGCTGGTGGGCCGTCATGGACATCAAAAGTGAAGCTAGACGCATCTGGAACTCTTTGCATCAGATTCAGATGATTTCATTTCTCGTTACCTTTTCTGCCAGTTTGTATTTTTTGGATTTCGTTCAGTTGAACGGGCTTTTCAGTGAACATGGCTTTAACCGCGTTCAGTTTTTAGCGGCTCTTCTTGCCGGTTATTACGCTTTGAATTTTTTAATGATGTCGGTGTTCGGTCATTTTTACTTTCATAGAAAGATAGAGCCGCAGCACCTGCAAGTTTATTTTTCGACTGCGAACTGGATTCTGCGGTTTCGCTTCAAGCGCGAAGTAAACGAAACGCTTCGTAAAAAAGCCGAAACCGAAATCGTCAAACACCAGGATCACCTGAAAAATTTCATTGATCTTAAAACGTCTAGTCCAGGTTTAGCGACGCTTCCGATTGAGAATGTTTTGCTCAGCGAAATTGATCATTTAAAAGAAGCCATTTTGCGATTCAGCAAAGTCTAAAAATCCCCGTCGGTTTCATTGCGACGACGACTCCAGACTTGACCGTAAAAATGACTGTGACAGACTGAGGCCATGTCTGACGAAAACGCACAGCTTAAAAAAAAGGTTCACTTTTTAGAAGCAGAACTCCATTCAAAAAATTCTGAACTGATGATTTACCGTCAGGAACTGTTAAAGATTTCGCAACGTCTCGATTCTTTGATGTCGCAAATTTCAAGCGACACAAAAATCTTAAGCCAAGTTCAGAAAACATTAATTCCAACTGAGATTCCAACGATACCGGGCTTTGAGATCAGTCGAAAATTTGTTTATGGCTCTAAGCTGGGTGGGGATTACTTTGATATTTTTGAGCATGCTGACAAATTTAAATTCGGTATTCTGGTGGCAAGTTCTTCCGGTTACGCTATGTCTTCGCTTTTTATGTCTTTGATTCTGAAAGTCTCTCATGTGTTAGAGGCTAAAAAAGGCAATCCGCCCGATAAGATACTTCAGCAAATTGCAGACGATATTAAAAAGCTCGCTAAAGAAGGCGATCAAACCAGTACTTTCTATGCGGTGATTGATCGCCGTGACTTCTCATTGGATTTTTGCAGTGCAGGGGGCATAGAAGGTTATTACCTGTCGCCGCACAAGCCTGTGCAGATGCTGAAATCCTCAAACAGCGCATTTAGTGCGCAGTTTAACGAAAAACTGAGTTTGGCGAAGCTGGAGCTAGAGCCAAAATCCCGCATTGTTGTCATGACTGAAGGTTTATCTAAAGTTTTTGCCCGCGATGAGCTGATTAAAATCATGACCGACAATGCCAAAAACGGTGTTCACGACTTACGCAACGAGCTACTTTTCCAAGCTCAGCGAAAAACTAAATCTGAAGAGCCCGAGCGTGACCAGACTGTTGTCATAATTGAAGTTAAAGAGAAGGTTATTAAGCTCGCCAAATAAAGCAGGCCAGTCAGTCCAACCTTAAGACAAAACCAGTCCAGTATATATGCTGGCAAATTCACTAGCCAACTACAGCCTCTTTTGATAGCTTCGACTTCAGTTAAATCGACTAATTTCAGAGGGAAATATGGCAGAAGTGAATATTTACGAAGGCGCGTTAGATAAAGGTTTAGAAGGCGTAGTTGCATGTACAACAGCCGTTTCATTCATTGTTGGTAACACACTTAATTACCGCGGTTACACAATCGAAGATCTTTCTGCACACTCAACATTTGAAGAAGTTGTATTTTTACTTTGGAACAACCGTCTTCCGAATAAATCTGAATTAGAAAGTTTCAAAGCTGAGTTAAATAAAAACATGACGCTTGATCCTTCGTACGTAAATGTTCTTAAAACTTTACCGACAAATGTTCACCCGATGGCGTGGTTACGCTCAGCGGTTTCGTTGCTTGCTCACTGGGATCAAGATGCTAACGATATGTCTGTTGAAGCAAATCAACGTAAGGCTGTTCGCTTAACAGCAAAAATGGGTGCGATCGTTACGGCTTTCGAAGCCATCCGCAACAAGCGCGAAATTCTTCAGCCGAAAGAAGGCAAGTCTATCGCATGGAATTTCATGTACATGTTAAAAGGCGGCGAGCCTGACGCTGAATTAGTGAAAATTTTCGATACATGTTTGATTTTACATGCCGATCACGAATTGAACTGCTCTGCGTTCGCAACCCGTGTAACGGCATCTTCACTTTCTGATTTACATTCTGCTATCGTTTCTGCGATCGGCGCGCTTAAAGGCCCTTTACACGGCGGCGCGAACGAGCAAGTGATGGTGATGCTGGCTAAGATCGGCACCATCGAAAAAGCTCAGCAATTCGTTAAAGACGCTTTGTCTGCTAAAGAAAAAGTAATGGGCATCGGTCACCGCGTTTACAAAGACGGCGATCCTCGTGCAGCGATCTTAAGAAAGTTCTCTGAGCTACTGACTAAAAAGATCGGTAAACCTGAGTTGTACGAAATGTCGGTGTTGATCGATTCTACAATGAATAAAGAAAAAGGCTTAATGCCGAACGTGGATTTCTACTCTGCGACTGTTTACCACGCGATGGGAATCCCGACTGATATCTTTACACCGATCTTCGCGGTATCACGTATCGCCGGCTGGATCGCTCACGCGAACGAGCAGTATGAGAAAAACCGTATCTACCGCCCACGCGGTAAATGGCAGGGAAAAGAAGGCTTAAACTGGAAGCCGGTCGAACAAAGATAACAGCGATGAAATCACTTGGTCTAATTACGATTCTGATAGCAGGCTGGCTGATGACGTCAGCCTGTTCTACTATGAGCGGTATTGTAAAAGACCCTGAAGTTCGCGTTGCTGAGTTTAAGCTGGCAGGCTTTAACAGCGAAGGCGTCAACATCGACCTCGGTATCAATGTAAAAAACCCGAATGCAGTCGCTTTAAAATTAGATGAAGTTGAATACGCCTTAAACGTTGCCGGAGAAAAGGTAACTGAAGGCGTTTTCGATAAAGGTGTCAATATTCCTGCCGGCGGCGAAGGAACAGTTTTTATTCCGCTCAAATTTAATTTTGCATCTGTAGGAAATTTGCTTTCCGGTTTTATGAACCGTTCTTTCGTAAAAGATTACGAACTGACAGGTGCAGCTAAACTTGGAATTTTTTCGATCCCGTTCAGTCAAAAAGGCACGATCGATCTGAATAAATAGTTCTTCAAAGGAGTTTTCATGGCTTCGGTTTTTACAAAAATTATCAACGGCGAATTGCCAAGTTACAAAGTTCATGAAGACGATCTTACAATTTCCATTTTAACGATTGATCCTGTAAGTCCTGGCCACACGCTTGTGATCCCCAAGCAGGAAGTGAATCACTGGTTCGATGTTCCTCCTGAAATTTTCACTCGCTGTGCTTTGAATTCACAAAAAATTGCTAAAGCCATCAAAGAAGCCACGGGCTGTCCGCGCGTCGGCACCATCGTTGCGGGATTTGAAGTTCCGCACTATCACTTACATTTAATTCCGGCGTGGAGCATTCCTGATTTAGATTTCAAACGCGCACAAAGAAGATCCGAAGCTGAAATGAAACAGATTCAAGAAAAAATTATTTCTTGTCTAAAATGAGATTTTTTTTCGTTTAGTTTTCTGTAAAAGAGTTTCACAGCGATCGGAATTTTAAATACTTACGGCGAAAAAATTAAATAAGTTCTCGTTATAGTCCGAATCAAAATTTAAATTTTGTGCAGAATTCACTTTTATTGTATTCTCATTTTTAAGCCATTCGAATGGCTGGAGAGGAGGTGGTGTTATGAAGAAATATGACATAACAAAGGCGGAGGTGCTGGCTTCTTAGCCGCACGAAAGCTCGACGCGGTTCAGAGGCAGTCGCCTCCGCCGTAGCGTCATATAACTTAATTTGGCGGCTGGTGATAATGAAAATGTTGCCAGCCACCTCTAAAACGACGTTTATTCACTCGCATTAACCTATCTTTTCCTTCTCAATTCTTTTAATTCCTTCTAAATTCATTACATGCAGATTTCCAGTTTCATCGGCAAAGCGAACTATAATGGGCCGTCTCAATTTGTAAAATTGAATCCGTTCACCCATGAGCCGCTTCATACCGTTCAGTCCTGCGACCTGATGGGCTTTGTTAGCGCTATACAGGCCGCTAATCACGCGTTTGCAGAATGGAAGGATACATCTGCAGATGACCGCGCTAAAGCTGTACAAAAGCTATTACAACTTCTCAGAGAAAAGGCTGAAGGCTATGCTCGCTTAGAGGCCGTAAACCAGGGGCTGCCTTATTGGTTTGTTAAAAAATATTCTATTGATGCCTCGATAAGTCTGGTTGAATCGCTTTTGGCTTCAGCTGCAGTAAAGTCGGTAACCGGTAATGAACAAGCTTCTCCTGTTGGAGTCATTTCGATTATCGCTTCATGGAACCTGTCGCTGAAAATTATTCTTCAGCGTTTGGTGCCTGCGGTTATGGCCGGCAACTCTGTTATTGTGAAAGTTTCATCTCAGTCGCCGGTAACAGCGGCAATATTATCTGAAATTGCGTCGGAACTTCCTGTGCAGGTGCTTGTAACTGATGACGTTGATGTTAAAAAAGCTTTGATCGCACATCCTGGAATTAAAGCGGTCAGCTTCGTTGGCAGAATTGAAAACGCAAGTGAAGTCATTAAGTCAGCTGCCCAGACGTCATTGCAAAATTACAAAAAGCTCCAAATCTCGACCGGCACTAAAAACCCCGCTGTCATGCTGGGAGAGCCCGACGAAAATACTTTTAACGAGATCATGCAGTCATTTATGTTAGGGCAGGGGCAGCTGGCGTGGAATTCTTCTCGCTTGTTTGTCTTAGAAAAGCACGAACAGCTTTGGCAGGAAAGAATTCAGGAGTTTTTGAAAAACTTAAAACCTTCTGAAGGCATCGACGACCAGTCGCTGTGGACGCCGTCATTAAAGTCTTCCACCTTTGAAAAATTCGCTGAAATCCGAAAGCAAGCAACAGATGATCAGGCTAAGTTACTGGAATCTTCTTCGCCATTAGGCGCCCGTGAGAAAACTCATTTACCTGTCGTATTTACAAAGGATATGTCCCGCTGTTCAACGCTGCAGCAGGATCAGATCCATGCGCCGTTTTTTATTCTGTCTGCGGTTAAATACCCTTTTGACGTGGCAAAATACGCCAACGTTTCTTACTTCGGCCACGCCGCCCACCTATGGGGAGACGAAGAAAAGTTAGCGAAAGTCGCTGTGGGGCTGGACGTTGGTGCGGTGACTTACAATAAATGGTCCGTTTCTTTGACCGGTGCCTTTGCGGGACAAAAGCAATCCGGTTACGGCCTTCAAGACTTTAGCCCTAATGGCCGCTTCTATTCGAACTCAAAGCTGATTTTTTGACTTATGTTAACAAGTGATTCAACTTTTTGACGTTTTGTAATTAAAAAGTCAGATTGTTGACGTTGTTATTACTGGATCGGATAAAGTTTGGCGCGAGTTCTGATTTCGCATTCCGGACAGTTAGCCTCTTCTTTGATCTCGATATTATCAAGATTTTCAAATTTGATCTCTAGGGGTGTGTTGCACAAGATGCAGTTACACTGCAGGTTGATGTAAGCCTCTTGGCTAGCTGTTTCTGTTCGTTGAAAATAGTTAATGGCCTTCATGTTCACTCCTAAAAAACTAACTGGGTGAATTGATATTTATGCAAAACATGGGCACAAGACGTTCAATTAGTCCCGTCCAGTTGAGCGGGCAAAAAAATCAGCCGATAAATTGTTTAGAATTATGAACGGCGAACGCATCAAACCGCTTTACATCAGGTATTACGAAATCATAAACCCGTATGATTTCGATAATTTCTTTAAGTACAGACTGGCACTGTTGGTTTTTTATTTTTCTTCGACTTTAATTTTAGGAATGTTCATCTCTTCAATGGGAGAGTTTCTTTTTGACCGCACGGTGGGTGCGGGCCTTGCGCGGGCATTCAATCTTATGCAGGCGGCACTTCTGTTAGTGTTTTCTTACATGATGTACAAGGAAATCATCTTAAGAAAAGAATTCGTAACTTTCTTTGACAACATCAACTGGCAGGTCGGAACTTTTTTTATGGGTAAAAAGCTCATCGGTAACGCCAAAGAAGTTCATTTCGTTGTGAGAGAGAAGAATCCGCCCGTTATAAAGTTCGAGCGAGGATTATACTCGGTGCATTTATGGCATAAAAAGCCGGGGCAGTTTGTAACGAATGACGGATTTGTCTGTTACTGCGATAAAATGTTTTTAGAAGTTCTAGAGCAGCGCTTTCCCGGAAAAATTATTCATTTAAAATAGTTTTCTTCTTTCGTTTAAAATCAAGTTTTGTATCGATCCGGCACATTGCGATTCGACTACTTTTTTGACGTACCCATAGTCTCTATACGTCCATTTTCACTTTGGTAGACCTAAAGATTGGCATTCGTTTGCAGGTAAAATGGTGTGACTATCTTTAAATTTGGCTTCGGGATCATTTTGTTTCTGTTTTCAATTGGGACAGCCGGTTGTTCGCAGGTTTCTAGTCAGCAATCGGCCTCAAATCTTATTCCTGAACCTGGTCCGGTAATTATCGCGAAAGCTTCAGAGCTTTCAGAAGTAAATTACTTCCGCGGCGGCTGGTACGGACCTGCTGAAATGCCGAACTGGAGCCACGATATTACTTTTAAGTTCAATACAGATGAAACAATCAGTATCTCAGCCAAACTTCCTGAAGACGCATTTTGCGGAAAAAGCGGCTCACTTACAAAAACAGAAGCGGAAGCGTTTCTGGCAAAAGTGAACGGCTTAACGTTAGGTCACATGGAATTCGGTGCTATTGACGGTGGCGTCAGTATGCTGGTTTTAAAATACAAGACCGGAGAAGAAAAAACAATTTATCTACCGGGCAGTGACTTCATCGGAGAAGATCAGCTTTATGCGACAGCAGGGGGCGATGCTCTTCGGGATCACATCGTTGCAATTTACGGGAGTTTAGCGACGTGGTGCCAGTAGATTACGGCGTTCCGAAGCTGTAACGGTTCACTTTATAGCACATGTCCGCTAAAACTTTCTGGTCAGCTCCGATATCATACAAAGCTCTCGTACAATATTCCAACACTCGCGAAGTAAACGGAACTTCCTGGCTTAACACAAGAGAGTAGTGCACGCGGCGCGGTTTTCCGTCAGAGTCTAAATTGTATTTTTGAAGTAGATCAAATTCGACGCGTTTTGCTTTGATGTAACAGTTGTACGGGTCATTACATCCGTGCTGATTCGCCGAAACTGCCGGTACCTTCCAGTCAAACTCAACCACCGCTAAGTTGTGGCAGGTTTCAGGGTAAGTTCCGCCATCGTAACAAGAAGCCAGCGCTAAACTTTGAATTAATTTAAAGGTGTATAACGGAGCATCTAAATCGCCTGTCGCCTGCTGCGAAACTTCTCCTTTAGACTGAACTGCAAGTTTTGAAGCTGTCGGCGCAGAGGCATCGGCAGAGCTCGTTACCGGCTTATTCGGAACAGAGAATGCGAAGCCGCTGTATTTCGGAAAGTACTGATCCCAGTCGCGCTCGTCTACCACGTTGCCGCTGCTGGAAAAGGTTGTCATAATAGTATGAGAAATAATTCTTAAATAACTGGAGGTATTTTCGATGCCTTTAACAGTAATGTTCTGCTCTTGAATATTCTGAACGGCTCCGTCCTGAATACGCTGCGAAATCACAAGATCAGTCATTTCATTATCTTTAATGCTGTTGTAATCAATCGGCCCGAAGGCATCATCTAAAGCCAGTGCAATATCCTGTGCTTCGATGGCAGAGCCCAAATCGTCGACCTGCAAATCTGTTTTCTTCAAGCAGGATGCAGCAGTCGCTATCCCAAGCGCAATTAAAGACAATACAATTCGCTTACGAGTTAAGTGATGACGGAAATTTTTTAAAATATTCATATTGAATCCCAACCCCAGATCCAAAGCGGTAGTGGTAAAACTTTTGAAATTTTCTGTTTGGAGTCATTTGATACAAAATCTAAGTTATTAACATTTAACGGTCCAAAAATTAATTGCAGCATATCGCTTTCGTTCGCAAGCGTGTACAGATCAGTGCCGAAACCGAATACGTACTTGCCATCTTGCTTTTCCAGAACGGCTTTATCGATACCCTCAGCCGCAAAGATTTTTTTCACTTTCGTCAGCAGCGCCTGTTCGTTTACGATTTTCATCATACCTAAGTAGCCCTGATGTGACACTTCTGCGACATTCGAAAGCTTGTTTCTTAAATTCTGAGAGTGCGACGGGGCCATAACAGTAATCGGCTGTTGCTTCTGGCTTCTGATGTAATGAAATAAATCCATCAGCGCTTCGGCCTGGCCTGACCATTCGTGAATGTAATTGATGAGATCAACACCTTTGCCTTCTACAGCGTAAGCAAGAAGCGTGTTGTTTTGATCCCAAGCGGTATAAACATTTGAATTCGGAATTTTTAAAAACTGGCGAAAGTCTTCAAGAGTTCTCACCGCATGAACTGTGTGCTGCGAATACAAACGCAATAACGCATTCGGATCGACATTGTTACCGGACATGAATCTTAAAGATTTATTTTTTACAGGCTCTGTTGAATTGAAAATGTAACTGTAATCAAAACCTGCGAGTTCAAACCCGAGTTTTCTGTAAAAATCAAATTGATCGGTCCACAAAATCGCAAGGTCGCAATCCTGTTTTTCTGCTAGTTCTAAACATTTTTTGATATTGCCGGTGCTAAGTCCTTGCTGGCGGTAAGCGGGATCTGTCACGACTGATCCAATGGCTCCCACTTTTAAAATCGCGTAAGGAGTTTTGACGATATAAGTTTTCAATACAGCGTGAGAGACGATTCTTTCATCTTCAGTTACGATACTCATGTTGTGGATATTGTTGGGAGTAATGGCCGTCGGGTATTCGCTGGCAATCGTCCAATTGTTGCCTTGGCGTAACTGACTATCCAAAAATTCCACAATCCGGTGCAGCTCATGCGACTCGGGTGTGCGGGGTCCTTCCATAAACTCCTCCACTACCATATAGGGCTTATTTTAGCCTTTTTATGCCCCTGGATGATACAGGCCCCACAGATGAAATTGACTTAGGCCCAGAAGTTTTCTACATATATATCTCTAACGCAAGACCACGGCTTAAGAACCGCCTTTGGCGGCTTATTGGGAGGGCCTTAAAATGGCTGATCTGTCACAAAAATGGAAAGACAATAAACCCGGAAAAATGTTCGTGGATCAGTCTTGCATTGCATGTGATGCCTGCGTGTTATCTGCTCCTAAAAACTTCGCTATGCACGAAGAAGACGGCCATGCCTTTGTTGCAAAACAGCCCGAATCTCCAGAGGAAGAAGCAGCTTGTAAAGAGGCGATGGAAGGCTGCCCGGTAGAAGCCATCGGCGATTTTGGGGAAAAGTAAGCCAAAGCCGAAGATTCTAAATAAGGCTTCTAAAAAGCCTCCAGTTATTCCGAAAATCAAAAAGCCAACTCATACCAAAGTCGAGTTTGATCTTGTTCTCAAAGAGCTCAAAAAACATTATCCCGATGCCCATTGCGCTTTGAACTTTACGACACCTTTTGAATTACTGGTTGCAACCGCTTTGTCTGCCCAATGCACCGACGAGCGGGTAAACAAAGTCACACCTGATCTATTCAAAAAGTATCCTGACGCAAAAGCCATGGCAAAGGCTCCTGTCGAGGATCTCGAAGAAATGATCCGCTCTACCGGCTTTTACAAAAATAAAGCTAAGAATCTGAAAGCCTGTGCAATTGATCTGGTTGAAAAGCACAACGGCGAAGTTCCAAAAACCATGGAAGAGCTTTACCAACTGGCAGGTGTCGGCCGCAAAACCGCAAATGTCGTTTTAGGAAATGCCTATGGCATATCTTCGGGAGTTGTTGTCGATACACATGTCACACGGCTTTCAAACCGTTTCGGCTGGGTCAGTGAAACTGATGCTGTAAAGATTGAGGCCGTGCTGAACAAAATCTGCCCGCAAGATGACTGGATTATGCTATCGCATTACTTGATTTCTCATGGCCGTGCCATTTGTGTGGCGCGCTCACCAAAGTGCCCGTCTTGTTTTTTGAATAATGTTTGTCCTAAACGGGGAGTTTAGGTAACTTAAAAGCATGCTTCAAGCTTACTTCGAGAGTGTTAAATACGTCGGGCATCTTTTGCCGATTTCTTTTTTAAGAATTTTTCTCGGGTATTTTTACATGGATCTCGCCATCAAAGACTGGAAGCAGTTTTTATTGGGAGTCGGCGGTTACGCCGATGTCTTTGTTGAAGCGTTAAATAAAAATCACATTCCGCCTTGGTTCCGTTTGTTATTGGGCGAGCAGATTATTCCGTACTGGCAAACCGTTGCATTTTTTCTGATCGGTCTTCAGCTGATTGTTGCGATTTCTTACATCATTGGGTATTGCGTTCGCCCGGTTTCAATTTTAGCCGTAGTTCTCTGCATTGCGTACTTACTTATTTTTTCTGCCGAGCAGGAAATATTTTTTAAGTTGTTAATTGCCTGTCACCTGGTGTTAGCTTGGGTGGGCGCAGGCCGCTGCTTAGGTATTGATTATTATTTTTATAAAACACGCCGTGGAGTTTGGTGGTAGATGAAACACTTTCTGTTTTTTGTTTTCATGGTGTTTTCGCTTCTGGCGGGACTCTTCTTATACAAAGAAGATAACGTTAAAAGTATCGAAGATAAAAAAATTCACGTTTACGCATCGTCATCTTTTATAGCGAAGTGGGGCCCCGGTCCCGCACTGAAAGATCTTTTTGAAAAACAAAATCTTTTCAAGGTTGAATTCGTCGAGTCTCCTGACGTGAATGTGACTTTACAAAAAATTTCAATGGATGAAGGCTCAAACGCCGACGTTGTACTTGGCCTTGATCAATACGATATCTCACGCCTGGGCGGTAAAATTAAATGGCGCGATATCGACAGACCGGGCAATCTAAATTACTCAAACGAGATTAAGCTGGTCACCAATGAAAGAACTTTTGTTCCGTACGACTGGGCGCCGCTGACATTCGTAATGAAAAAAGATTCAGCTGTTGAAGTGGCGTCTTTGAATGACTTATTGAAGCCTGAATTGAAAACTAAAATTGCACTGCAGGATCCGCGCACCAGTTCGCCGGGATTGCAGTTTTTAGTTTGGGTTTTTGAAAATAAAAACAGTGAAGACGCCGTTAAATTTTTGAAAGAGTTAAGCCCGCAGGTTCATAGCTATGCTCCCAGCTGGTCGGCGTCTTACGGATTATTTACCAGTGGCCAGGCGGATTTAGTTTTCTCGCATGTGACTTCACCTGTGTATCATCAGGTTGAAGAAAAAAACACAGGTTATTTGGCGGCAGAAATTGCTGAAGCTCTTCCTGTACAGGTCGAATTCGCCGGCATTCCTGCTTCTTGTAAAAACTGCGAAGCAGCAGAGATGTTTGTGGCGTTTTTGCTTTCTGACGAAGCTCAGCGCACGATTATGTCAAAGAACTACATGCTTCCGGTTAACGATAAAGTTAAAGAAGGCACAGCATTTGACGCTGTTAAAAAATACAAAACACTTCCGATAAAATTTTACGATCAAAGCCGTGTCGAAAAATGGCTGAACACATGGGCTGAAATCCGTAAGAATGAAGGAAACTAACCCTTCCCATCCAAATCGTTACCTGATTCGGTACGGAATTGTCGCATTCTTTCTTCTGCCCTTTTTATTCTTCGCATGGAAATTTAGATTTCAGATTGAATTAAATTTTTCAGAGTTATGGTGGGCACTAAAAAATTCGGTCTATCAGTCAACGCTGGCGGGCTTCTTCGTTATGCTGCTGGCCGTGCCGATGAGTTTCGGCTTGGCCTCGCTTCCGGTGGGGTGGCGATTGATGGCATCAAGACTGCTGTTGTTGCCGCAAATACTTCCGGTTCTATTTACAGTCTTAATCGTTTTCACCATTGTAAACCCGTTCCCTATGGGAAGCGCCGGAATCATCATTTTATTTTCAGTCGTCAATTTGGGCCTTGCGACTGTGTTAATCGAGCAGGCGGCAACAGCAAAGCTGTCTTCACTGGCTGTTACAGCAGAAGTGTATTCAGTTAGCCGTATTAAATTTCTGACGAAAATTTATTTTCCGCTTATGTTTGCAGACCTTATGCAGATATTTTTTCTGGTTTTTGTTTTCTGCATGTCGAGCTTTTCAATTCCCTTACTGGCGGGTGATGGACGTGCAGTTAACCTAGAGATTTTAGTCTTTGAAAAAGTTTTTATTGATAATAACTGGGCCGCAGGTTTTGGCGTAAGTCTGGTCCAAACGTTTTTTGTATTCGGAATGAGTGCGCTCATGCTGGAATCTGCCGGTGCAACGGGTACACTCACGCACCCGAATTTGCAACCCAGCCGGTTACTTCGTTCTAAAAATTGTATTGTTCTTATCGCTGCTTTTTTAGGGCTGTATGTTACGGGATACGTTTATGGCATCGCGAAGTCTTTCACGCACTTGAACTTCATAGCAAATTACGCATCAGAAATCTTGGCTGCCACAATGTTTTCATTAAAATGCTTGCTGGCTTTTGTATTTCTGAACTTCTGCCTTCTTTATTTATGCCTGTGGGATCAAATAAAATCCCGGCGGCTGAACCCGGCGTTACATTTTATTTCGCTTTCAACAGTGGTGGCCGGGTTTTCGGTTTACCTATTTTTTCCAACTTCGCCGGATTACGATTTGGTGAAGCTTCTTTTAGCTGCGTCGGTTCTGTTATTTGCTCCGTTATTTAAATTATTTCTGCAAGGTCCTATCGAAGGGTTAAACCGCCAGTTGCAGATCGCAGAAGTTTACGGGCTACCGCCGAGTACTGTCATCATTGATATCATTATCAGGCAGCTTCATGGCGCTTTCTTTTTGTGGATGTCTGTACTGTGCGTATGGTTTTCAAGTGATTACGCCATTTCGCGGGCGGTAGGTCTGCAAACGCAAACACTGGGCTTAGTGGCGCAGGGGTTTCTTAGCAGTTACCGGATGCAGGCTTCTTTTTTAATGAGTCTTCTCATTATTATTTTTTCAGTTCTGGTTTTAATTGTTTTAAAATTTTTAGCAAAGGCCGCGTATGTCGCTTATAAAAAATCTCACTTATAAAGAAGGGGACTTCTCGTTAGAGGTTCCGCAGCTCGAGCTAGCTGACTCGGGTGTAACGAGCATTCAAGGCCCCTCTGGCTCAGGAAAGACCACTCTTTTCAATATTATGACAGGGATTCTGCCTTTAAACGGGTGGAGCTGGAACTTCAAAGGCGAAGACTTGGCAAAACTTCCGGTCGCTGAGCGTCGCTTAGGGGTCGTTTTTCAGAATTATGAACTGTTTCCTCACTTAACAGCGGCAGAAAACGTTGCGATCGTAGCCTCTGCGCGAAACAAAGGGATCGATGCAGCACTGAAAGAAAAAATTTCTCATTACCAAAAAACTTTGCAGCTTGAAAAATGCTGGAATACAAAAGCAGCGCTGTTATCCGGCGGAGAAAAACAACGGATTGCATTTTTGCGCGCCGTAGTTTCTAACCCGAGATTACTATTACTTGATGAACCGTTTTCTGCGCTCGATGAAAAACTTCGCGCTGAATCGCGCGAGATGCTGAGAATTTTTTTAAAAGAAGTTTCGCTTCCGGTTTTATTAATTACTCACGATGCAGAGGATGTTAAAGCGTTAGCGCAATACCATTTGAATATCCGTGACGGCAGATTATCTTCATCCGCAACGGTGGACTAATTTCTTATTTTAAGACAGCACCCTAGACCTTCGCCTATAAAAAATTTCAATTTAGTGTCTAAGTATTTCAACAACTTAGCCTCTGTGTACAAAAAAACCCAGACCTAGGTCTAAAGTTACCTGGACCAACGTCCGATCTATATACCTGTACACGTTGGTGGGACTAAAAAGTCGATAAAGCGTTGATTAAGTTAACGGCTCTTTCTACTTCTTAGGAAACTCACGAAAGTGCCAGGGCAGTCACCCCGGTCATTTTCGTGAGGCTTCCACCATACATACACATATGACTTTGAAAATTTAAATTTACGTCTTCGGGGGTTCGGGGACGTATCTAACTCAACTCTTATGAAAAGGATGTACGTTATGGGTTTAAGGGTGACAACGAATATGGCTTCTATTGCCGCGCAAAGATCTCTCGCGCAGCAGGCAAAAAAACAAGAACATGCTTCACAGGCGTTAGCTTCAGGTAGCCGCATCGTGCGCGCTGCAGATGATGCTGCCGGTTTAGCGATCGCAGAAGGTATGAAGTCAGAGCTTCGTGCCACACAGATGGCAAGAAGTAATGCCTTCAATGCTATTTCAGCGATTCAAGTAGGTGAGGGTGGTCTTTCAGAGATGACCAACTTGATCACTCGTTTACGTGAGTTAGGGGTGCAATCAGCATCTGATACTCTCGGAGACAAAGAACGTGTTTACTTGCAGCAAGAGGCGAAAAGTATCACGGAAGAAATTGATAGAATTTCTAAAACGACTAAGTTCGGCGACAAACAATTATTAGACGGCTCGAATCCTGAGTTCGACTTCCATGTCGGTACAAACGGGAATAAAGAAAACATCATCACTTATAAAGTGGATGGCAGTGTAACTCCATCAGAACTTAATTTAGACGGGGTGGATATCTCAAGTAAAAGCGGTGCCCGCGAGTTACTGGGATATACTGACGGAGCATTAGAAAAAGTTTCGAGAATGCGCGCCGGTTTCGGTGCCATGCAGTCACGGTTAGAATCAACTGTGGTCGGTCTCGAAGTTAAAAACGAAAACATCAGTGCAGCACGCTCGCGTATCGCAGATGCCGACGTTGCAAAAGAATCGTCAGAGTTAGCTTCAGCAACTATGTTGCAGAACGCAGCTATCAGCGTGTTATCGCAAGCGAATCAGCAGCCGTACGCAGCTATGAAGCTGATCGGTGCATAAGATATTGCTCTCTATATAATGTAAGAGTACTTAGGCTCGCCGGTTTATAGTGTGGAATAGACCGGCGAGGCCCTTTTCGATTCTTTTCTGGAGTTGTCACCCAATTTAGATAACTTCATGAACCCTACCCCGCGGTCCAAAAGATCGCGGGGTTTTTTATTTCGATTTTTCTAGAAAATATCCTGCAACTCGGATTTTCGGCCTCGAAATTTCACTTCTTGTAAGATTTTTGGTTTCAATATTCGTTATTGAAATCATGCACTTACGCCGATTTGAATTTTTGCTCTATGTCATTTTTACTGTCCAGAATTCTTACACTTTCAGTTTTTAAAACCCTGTTGTAAAACAACATCACATCTTTTTTAACTAATCACTGGGAGTGGTAAATGAAATCATTGTTTTTAGCTTTAGCTATGTTCGTATCGACAAACGTATTCGCAGCAACTGTCGAGTTAGGTAAGTACCGTGCTGTTGATAAGGACACTAAAACTGTAGTTGCTGACTTTGAGCTAAAAGCTAATGGTGCAGTTACTCTGAATATCGATGCTCAAGGAACTAAAATTGCCTGCAGCGGAACTTACGCTGTTCAAGGTAACAACTTTAAATCAGATGTTAAATGTAACCACGCTGCAATTTCTCAAGCTAGCGTTGTTATCGATATCTCTAACGTAACTCCAGCCGGTTTACGTTCACCACAAGGTGTAGATGTTCCACTTCGTATCCCTGATCTATTAGGTGACGAAGCAGCAGTTTTCACTTTGAAAAAAGCTGACTAATTCAATTTTTGAAATTAAAAACCACTAAAAGGACTGGCCGTAAAATGCCGGTCCTTTTTTTTTGGGGGTTACCCCGCTCTTTTATTGTTACTACCGTATTGTTGTTTGCCTGAAAGCGATTTCATAACAGCAATTTCTTCCTGATAACGTTTCGCCAGATCTTCCAAAAGAAAAAATGCAGGAATTTCTATCTTGGCAGGGATGTCAGTGAAGGGTTTTACTTTTCGCTCGTTTTTCGCAAATTTATTGTATTCTTCTATCAGATCTACCAGTTGATTGGTCAGCTTACATATTTCGACCGTAAAGATTAAAATGTCTTTATCAAAATTAAATACGTTTTCATAAGACTTGCGAAAGGCCGCCATT
The DNA here is from genome assembly GCA_020696855.1 of Pseudobdellovibrio sp. GTDB lineage: Bacteria > Bdellovibrionota > Bdellovibrionia > Bdellovibrionales > Bdellovibrionaceae > Pseudobdellovibrio. Next base: position 12,703 of record JAJFMT010000027.1, on the reverse strand, counting down.
TCAGGGGCCAGTATCGCCTCACCGGAAAGTTCCTTCACTTGCGCAGTGCCAATAATGATCTTCTCTAAGCCTGATGTCTCGTTGATTGATGAAATGCCCGTAACCAGTTTTTCATAATCCGTAGCCTCGTTAAATTGTAGCTGCAGAATCTCTTCAACAGTTTTTTCGATGTTGGTTTTAACTTCGCTTTCGCCGTACAACTTAAAAGAACCGAACTTCTGATTGATCTTTGTTTTTAATCTTAATTTGTAATTAGAAATGCTGGCATTTAAAATTGTGATCTGATTCTTCCTCACTACAAAGAACAAAGTCACATAGCCGTATTTGAGAGCGACTAACACGCCTGTGCCGATGATTGTGTACTGAATAATTGAGGATACAGATTCAAGCATATTCATTTATTTTATCGGTCACTTTTTCAATTTAATGGATTGAGAAAAATTTGTTTACTTAGGATGGACAAATTCATCTTTATTCACGGGCGGAAGTCTTAAGACCTTTGGTTGATCTAGCTGAAACCTTTATAAATTCCAGGATTTTAGTCCAACTTAACTGAACGAAGGTCCAGTTTTTACCGACGATGGTCCAGTTTTACTAGACGTGACTAAAGTGCAACACGACCTAGCCGAAAGGTAGATCAACAACAACGACCCAGACTCTTGTCCCGCAAACTGAGAGAGCTTAATGAAGTGACTGTCATTTAGTTTTCGTTCGTAGGTTTGTAAGAAAAGAGAGTAAGTCACCAACGTGTACACCGGAGCTCTATATATAAAGAGACTCCGAAAAGAAAGAGGTCCCCAATGGGAATGAGAATTACGACAAACGTTGCATCACTGAATGCACAAAAGGTGATGGTAACAAACACTCGCGAAATGCAAAAGAGCATGGCGCAGTTATCAACAGGTTCACGTATCGTTAAAGCCGGCGACGACGCTGCAGGTTTAGCGATCTCTGAACAATTAAAATCGCAAATCCGTTCATACGGACAAGCAAGCCGAAATGCTAACGACGGTATCTCGATGATTCAAACTGCCGAGCAAAGCATGGGCGAAGTTTCTAACGTAGTAACAAGACTCCGTGAGTTGGGTGTACAAGCTGCATCTGACACTATCGGTGATAAAGAAAGATCATTCATCAACAAAGAGGTTGAAGCTCTTAAATCAGAAATTCAACGTGTTGCTGAATCAGCTTCATTCGGTTCCCGCAAATTATTAGACGGTTCTGGTGGTACATATGATATCCATATCGGTACCGGCAGCAGCGATAAAACAGACTGGATTGCATACGATGCTTCTCAAACTGACGTGACATTAGGGACTCTAGGTATTTCTGACTTAGATTTCACATCGAAAGAGTCTGCTCGTTCAGGTTTGGCTTCATTAGACCAAGCGCAATCAGCAATCTCCGGATCACGCGCTAACCTTGGTGCTTTACAAAATCGTTTGTCATCTTCAAATGACGTTATCGCAACAATGGTTGAGAATATGTCTGCTGCAAATTCACGTATCCGTGATACTGATGTAGCTGCATCTTCTTCTGAATTAGCTCGTAACAATGTATTGTTGCAAGGTACAACTGCAACTCTTGCACAAGCTAATCAGTTACCACAAATGGCTTTAAAATTAATCGGTTAATTCGCATAAGCGATTTGATTGAGTAAGTTCTAAAGTTCTTTTTTGGGTGGGGGCGAAGACCTCCGCCCTTATCCAAAAAACAAAACTTGGCGCGAGGTTGATTCACCAACCTTGCGTTTTTCGCCGTGCGAACGTGACATTTTCAAACATGAAACGATGTCATTTTTCAAACACAAAAAAAGCGAAATTCTCGAGTGAAAAACATCAATTTGTGAGAGTTGTTTTCTAAACTGAAATCATACTCTCGACTAGATACGCCTGTAGTCTACGAAGACAGAGGTCGATCATCGAATGGTCCTATATAGACTCGATGAGACCTTGGCCTTTCATGACTTTCATCCCCAAAAATGTCTCGTTTTAAGTCTATATTTCAAAACGTTCGTCCAGTTTTACTCAGACCTAAGTCCAAATTCACAGGACGCGACTAAAGCGCCATACAGACTGGCCCGAAAGCTATATCACACAACGACCCAGACTCGACAAGCTGAACCGAGAAGCCCGCTGAAGTGAATAGCAACGGGACCTTCGATGTAGGTAAAGACAAGTTGAGAGTAAGTCAAAAACTAACTGGAACTAAATAAGTTCCAACATAAAAAAGAGGTCTTTTATGGGAATGAGAATTACAACAAACGTAGCATCACTTAACGCACAAAAAGTTATGGTGTCTAACTCTCGCGAAATGCAAAAGAGCATGGCGCAATTATCAACTGGTTCACGCATCACTAAAGCCGGCGACGACGCTGCAGGTTTAGCGATTTCTGAACAGTTAAAATCACAAATCCGTTCATACGGACAAGCTAACCGCAATGCTAACGATGGTATCTCTATGATCCAAACAGCAGAGCAAAGCATGGGTGAAGTTTCTAATATCGTAACAAGACTCCGTGAGTTGGGTGTACAAGCTGCATCTGACACTATCGGTGACCAAGAACGTGGATTCATCAATAAAGAAGTTGATGCATTAAAATCTGAGATCCAACGTGTTGCTGAATCAGCTTCATTCGGTTCTCGTAAATTGTTAGATGGTACTGGCGGTGTTTATGACATCCACATCGGTACTGGCGCTAACGAATCAACTGACTGGATTGCTTATGATGCTTCTCAAACTGACGTAACTGTTGGTACTTTAGGTATCGCTGACTTAGATTTCACATCTAAAGAAGCTGCACGCGCCGGTTTAGAATCATTAGACGTAGCTCAATCTTCAATCAACGGTTCACGTGCAAATTTAGGTGCTATGCAAAATCGTTTAGCTTCTACTTCTGACGTAATCGGTACAATGGTTGAAAACATGTCTGCTGCAAACTCTCGTATCCGTGATACTGACGTAGCTGCTTCATCTTCTGAATTAGCTCGTAACAATGTGTTATTACAAGGTACGACAGCAACTTTAGCGCAAGCTAACCAGTTGCCGCAAATGGCTTTGAAACTTTTAGGATAATTTAAAAAATTAGTTATTTAACGAAGCGGATGGCGCGGGATCAGGATGTAAGTTGTACGTTAGCGCCAATGTACTAAAAAGAACCGGGAAATGTATACCGGCCTTGGTTGAACAACGATTCGAATTTATTTAACAAATTTTTTTTGGGTGGGGCGAAGACCTCCGCCCTAATCCAAAAGATAATTGTCGGAAACTCAGTTATGATCTGAGTTTCCGTTTTTCCGTTCTAGAACATGAAATTGAAATCCAGCTGTACTCTCGAGTAATCAGCAGTGAATGTCGTTGAAGAAATAAATCTTTCGCCTTTAAAAAGTGTCAGGGCTACGTTTGTGTTTTCCGCTACTTGGTAAAATCCCGCAATGCGCGTACTTCGAAGATCAGCACCTCCGCCGGAAGAATCACTTTCAGCAAGCACGCCGACAACTGCATCTTTTTCTACCTCGCGCGTATCAAGCTTTACAAGCCATGAACCCGGGTCTTTAAGCTTTCCGATATTAACTCCGACATTGCCTGCGGTTTTGTAATCGCCACCTTCGCTGTTTGTCGCCATTTCATAATACAAAGCCACCGGGACATCGCTGACCAATGTGCTGATTTCAAGATCGCCTACTGTTAAATTGTATTCTTTGTCGTAAGCGCCGCCCACAAGAGTGTTGCCTTTCGCAGTGGGCGCAGTGGCGCCTTTTATATTTGAAAAGTTGTAGTTTGCGACGGCTAATGTAAATCCATAACTTTCAAACTTTTGTGTAAAACCGACTTGCCCGCCTATAAGACCCACATCCGTATTGTCAGTGGCTCCTGTTGCTGAAAACCGCTCTGCCAGCCAGGAAGCGCCGATGTTCGCAAAAACTTCGGAACTTTCCATCGCGTGTTTGTATTTTAACGCCATACCTTCAGGAGTTAGATCGGCATCAAACACCAAATCACTTCCTCCGGCCATTGCAAACACCAGAGGAGTTTTGCCGCCCCAGATTTGAGTTTCATCACTGCATTTGTGGTTAAAGTAAGCCAGATCAAGAAAGAAACCCTTTTTAGAATAGTAATCGGTCATCGTTTGGTTTGTCGTATTCCCTTCAGAACTGCTGGAAGAGCCGGTTGCCATTCTTAGGGTAATTTCTGATTTTTCGTTGATTTTAGCTGTACCGCCGACACGGGCGCGCAGTCTTTGCCGGAACTGATCGGCTTCAGGAAGCGGGGACACCTGTTCTTCTTTTACCTGTTCATTACGGAAGCGAAAGTCGCCTTTAAAGCTGTAGGTGACTTCAGACCAAGCAAATACAGGGAAAGTAAGCATGAGGGTAGTTAAAACGATTTTCATCAGTTTTGACATTTGAAGGGTCTCCTTATTCATTTGTTGATATTCAACGACTAAGACCTAAGTGGGTAAAAGTCGAACAGAGATGCACTGAATTGAAAAAAACTAACAGAACGCTAACGGACCGCAGACAAAACGCTGACAGGAAGTGCCTTTTTGGACCTTGGTCTGCCCTGAATTTAAGTGAAATTTAAAAAATACCGATAAAGATAACGTGAATATTAAAAATCTTATCGGAAACACAAATGCAGTTTCGTCGCCGGCACCAGCCGCGAAGACGGATCGTGCTATCAAAACCGATAACACGCAAGATAGAGATGCGAACGGTCAGCAGTTCTATCACAAAGAGCGAAAAAAAGAAAAAATGACTGACGAACAGTTTGAAAAAGCTGTTGCGATTTTGCGTGAAAAACATTTCATAAAAGACATGCACTGGCTTGTTTTGACCACTGAAGAAAACGGCGTGAAATACGCGTGCGTTCAGGATGCCAGCGGAAATTCCATTAGAAAGATCGTCGAATTCGACCTTTGGGAAGTTTTTGACGACGTAAAATCCGAAGAAACTAAAGGCCAGTTACTTAAAAAAACAGCCTAGTTTACCTCTGAAAATTAGCTTTAAAACACAATACAATTTCACCCGCAAAATTCACTGGACTATGGGCCGCCAATTCACAGTGTAAAAGGGAGCTTTTTGCCTACTCGCACTTTGTCTAAGCCAATCAATTGACTCACGTATTTTGCACAATGTCTGAAATAATAATCTAAGAGACACGAGTCTTCATTTTCACGGAGGAATTGAAGTGCCATTACGGATTAACGGACTTGCAAGCGGACTACCGCCAAACTTGGTCGATCAAGTGATCGAAGCCGAGCGCATGCCTGTTAAACAAATGGAAGCCAACAAAACCAAAGTGGAAGACAAGGTAAAACTTGTCGGCGATCTCGAAACCAAAATCAACGATGTCAGCAAGAGCATTACTTCACTTGTAGGCGCTAAAGGTTTCGTCGATAAAAAATTAAATTCAAGTTATCCGGAAATTCTTAACGGTACTTTAGATCCTGATCTTGCAGATTCAGGTGAATGGACTCTTGAAGTTATTCAGCTGGCGAACAAACCTTCCGTCGTTACCGGTGGTTTTCCTGACAAAGATAAAACCACGATGGGTGTTGGTTACATTAAGTTCGACACAGCTGACGGAGAAAAAGAAGTTTACATTAACGAAGATGATTCGACGTTGCAGGGAATCGCAAAAGCGATCAACAGCGCGGGCATCGGCTTACGTGCGACAGTAGTCAATGACAGAAGCGACAAAGAAGACAGCTTCCGTCTTGAAATTGCGGGTTTAAAAACGGGTGATGACAACCAGGTTAAATTCCCGACTGTGTACCTGCTGGATGGTAAAGCGGATTTTACGTTCGCAGAAACCAGAAAAGCAGAAAATGCAAAATTCAAATTAGACGGCCATGAGTTTGAAGCGACTGAAAACGTGATTAACGATTTAATTCCGGGTGTAAGCCTTGATTTAAAACGTGCACAGCCGGGCCAAGTAGTTCGTTTAAATATTTCAGAAAATTACGACGTTATTTCGGGAAAAATTAAAAGCTTCGTTGATTCTTACAACGCGGCTTTATCATTTATCCAAAGCCAGAATAAACTGACGCAAACCAAAGACGGCATGCAGAGACTGGGCCCACTGGGCGGTGACAGTATGCTGAGAATGACTCAAAGCCGTCTGCGCGAAATCATTCAGGATCCGCAAATGACGGACAGTAAATTTGATCGTGTAAACGACCTGGGGATCGAGTTTAACAGAAACGGTACATTGGATTTCAAACAAGAAAAGTTTGCTAAAATCGTAGCGGCAGACCCGCAAGCGGTTATCGAATTTTTACGCGGTGATTTGCAAAATACCGGCTTCATCACAAGTATGAAGAAGAAGCTGGGCCAGATCACAGACGGTCAAACAGGTGTTGTATCAACCAGAAAAAAATCCATGCAGGATCAGGTTAACAACATCAATAAGAAGATCGAGCGCAAAGAGAAATCTCTTGAGAAGCGCGAAGAACAATTAAGAAATCAGTTTGCAAAAATGGAAGAAGCAATGTCGAAATTACAGTCACAAGGAGGTTCAATTGCTCAGAATTTGCCTGGAGGTAAAGCTTAATGGCTAATCCTTACAACAAGTACAAGCAGACGTCGATATTGAGTGCCAGTAAGGAGCAGATTTTATTAATGCTTTACGAAGCTGCAATAAAATTTACGAAATTGGCTATCATTGCGACACAAGAAAAGAGAGTGGCGGACAAAGGGCAGAATATTTTACGTGCTCTGGACATCGTCATCGAACTGCAAGCTACGCTGGACCACAAAGTTGGGGGCGAGTTAGCAAAGCAATTGGAGCAGCTCTACGTGTTTATGATAGAGCAGTATACCAAGGCCAATCTGAAAGGAGACGTAGAACCTTTAAATGCCAATTTAAAAGTTCTTGAAAATCTCTATGAGGGTTGGAAAGGCGCTATCGAAAAAATGAAGAAAGATAATGAAACTAAAGGGGGGGCAGCATGATTCGCTTAATTCAATTACTAAATGAGAAAAATCATTTCCTTGAGAAATTTTACGCAACTAATGAAGCGCAAATTACTCGTCTGGAAGCGGGCTTATTTGACGACATCGAAAAGTTTTATAACAAACGTGAAGATTTGCTTAAAATTATTAAGTACATCGATGCTGAAATCCAAAAAGCTCATGGTTTGCACAAAGACATGTCCGGGATTTTCTCTGAAGATCAAAAAGGTGAGATTCGCCAGGCATTAAGAACGAAAGAAGCTTATGTTCAGCGCATTTTAGAGCAGGATTTAGTTGTTCTCGGCATGATCGACGATGCTAAATCAAAAATTATTCGCGAGTTGAAAGACGTATCTAAAGCGAAAAGAGCTCTCGGTGGATACAAAGCAAACGTTGCGTAATTAAGTGAAGATTGGCTTTCATCGCCAAATTTGATTCGGCACATGCCGAATAAAAATTGGCTAAAAGCCAGTCATGAATTTGACTGGCTGTCAGATTTTCAAGCGCGCAATTGCTGTTAAAACAAAATAAAATCAAAATAGCTATGGCACTGTGATTGCTCTTATAAAAAATGCGACTTATGATGAGTCGCTTTTTTTGGAGGGCATGATGCCGCAAACAACTTCCGCTACGGTCTTAGGTCTTGTTGAACAGGATATTCAGTCAGGCCGTTACTCTCAAGCAATGAAAAGACTGGTTTCTGTTTCAGTCGAACTCAGCAAAGATTTAAAATTTCTTTCTCTATTGTGTCTGGTGCAAAAAGGTTTAGGCGATAACGCCGGCCAAATTAAAACACTGGAAGCCATCGCTGACATTACAAAAACACATGTCGCTTATCTTGATTTCATGGCTGCTCTCTATGCGGAAGGCCGTCTGAATGAAGCTTTAGATGTGGGCCTGTATCTTCAGGAAGAGCAGCTGAGCGACGTGAATGCCCGCTATCACACCCGCATGATGGTTCGTATCTATCTTGAGTTCTGTGATTACGAAGGCGTGAATGAAATTATAGGTCTTTACTGTGAAACTCACGAAATGGATGACCTGATGTGCTGGGCCCGCGGCTTTGTAAAGCTGGCTGAAGGCGACCAGAATCAGGCCGTTGATTACTTCCGCCGTGCAGTTGAGATGAACCCTTCAAACGATCAAGCCTGGGTTAGTTTAGCGATGATCCATGATGAAATGGGAGATCGCGAGCTGGCAACAGCCAACCTTGAACGAGGTTTGGATGTAAACCCTAATAACGCCACCGGCTTAAAGATGATGGCAAAATGGCAGCGTCAGGGTGCGAATGCCGAAGGGGTTTTAAACCGTCTTAATTACTATATGAAGACGCATTCTTTCGACGAAGAAATGAGCATTTGTTACATTCAGCTTTTGAAAGAGTGCAACGCCATTGATGAGGCCCGCTTCGAAGTTGAAAAACAGATTTTAAATGACCCAACGAATACAGTCTTTGCCAGAGTGAAAAATGATTTACTTGAGGGCGCCGGTCTGTGATAGCCTTTAAGGGTGTTCTTAAAGGTACAAGATAAGTTTAAACCTAATATAAACCCGATCCTTGAAAAGTTTCAAAAGGACGGGTTTTCTTTTGAATACAGTACCAAAAAAACTCAGGACCTTTCTGTCCTTATCGGAGAGCTCGATTACCTCGATACCGAATCGGCGTTCCAGCAGCCCTCGCATCAGGTGGTGTTGTTTAACGGTGCCGCTTTGCCCGCAGAGCAGGTTCATAAGATTGCCCAGCGTTCAAAACTGCACTTCGTCGACATCAACAGTTCAGCAGAACTTGAAAGTGCTTTAGCCAAAATTCAGTCTGAAACTCAAAAGCAGTCGCAGGTTCTTCAGGTTAAAAATGAAATTCAGCGAAAACGTAAAGAGCTGGAGCATTTAAATAACCAGCTTATCTCTGAAAGTGAAAAGAAGATTCAGTTTCTTGAAATTTCGCACATAGAAGAAACTGAAAAAAACCAGAACGAAAAAAGTCTTTTACACTTTCTGGATTTTATCCAGTCAGAATCGGTCAGTGATGACTTTCCTGAAAAACTTTTCCGCTTTGTATGGAAAGACCTGAAAAAATTCGGACGGGTGTATACACTTGGGATAAGCCACTTTGCCTATTCGGGAAAAGCAAAAATTTCTTTTTTTGACGGCGTTGCCGAATCGACTTCGGTTGCCCAGCTGGATTTTACTGCCGGTGGGCTGTCGAATCAGCTGGCGGCTATATGGGGCCGCCCTGTCGGAAAGATCATGTTCTGGGCGTTGCCGAAAAACTCTCAGGCTTCGCATTTATTTTTAGAAGTTGTTGATCAGCAGATGGATGTAGGCAAAACAAACGCTTACATTGCAGAACGTATTGCGATTATCAGCATGTATTTAGACCGCTGGATGATCGAAAAAGAAATCGAAATCGTCGTCGGCCGCTGGAAGAATACCTTTAAGTCATTTTCAGGCTACACCCACGTGGTGGACCAGAATTTTAAAATCTATCACGCCAATTACGCCTCAGGAAAAGCCACAGGCAAACACTGTTACGAAGTGCTGGCCGGCCGGGATGCACCCTGCGAAAACTGCCCGATCTTAAAAGGAAAGAACACTTCTTTCATGCTGAAGAAGGATCAGTTTGTTAAAACTTATTACTCGCAGTTTAAATTTCAGGAAAATAAGTACTACTTTGTGATTTATGAAGACGTAACTAAGATCAATCAGCTGCACTCGCAGATTATTCAGACAGAAAAGATGTCGACACTGGGCCGGCTGGGGAACCATCTGGCGCATGAGCTGAATAATCCTCTGACGGGAATGAAGTCTTACGTTCAAACGCTGATGCAGGATCAGGAAGTTCTTAAAGCTTTGCCTGCAACCGCTGCCACCGATTTAAATGAGATACTGAAGGCCGCTGTTCGCTGCCAAAAGATCATTAAAAATTTTATTGAGTTCAGCCAAAAGAAAGAGCCTGTCCTTGAAGAAGTCAGCTTTAATGAAGTTCTTCAGAACACGGTTGTTTTATTAAAAACGGCTTTACGAAACCACCGGCTTTTTATTGATTTGAAAGATGAAAAAATTAAAGCCAATGCGCACGATCTGCAGCAGGTGCTTTTCAATTTAATTAAAAACTCCTGTCAGGCAATGAAAACTCCGGGAAGTATCAAAATTTACCTTGAACGCCGGGATAAAAAAATTATTTTCCATGTTGAAGACAGCGGGCCGGGATTTGACTCAACCGTATTAGAAAATATCTTTCAGCCGTTTCAAACCACCAAAGCAGAGGGCGAAGGCACCGGTCTTGGTTTATACCTTTCAAAAAAACTCATTAACAACATGCACGCCGACATGCAGGTGTCGTCTACAGCTAAAGGAGCGAAAATTTCTTTAATTTTCGATGAGCTATGAAATTTTTAATCGTCGACGATGAAGCTCTTATAAGAAAATCTTTAGTGCGCGCTTTTAAAGTGCAGGGTTTTGACTGTGATGAGGCCGAGAACGGAATCCAGGCGCTTGAGAAAATTAAAGAAAACAATTACCGCGCTATTTTACTGGACGTTATCATGCCTGATAAAAACGGCTACGAAGTTTTGCTCGAAATGAAGAAGAAGACGCCGGTATTTGTGATTTCTGCCTTCACCGGGGATGACACGAACATCGGTTACATTCAAAACGACGCCCGTGTTATTGAATACATCAGTAAGCCCTTCGAAGATATTTTCGGTATTGTAAAAACAGTTCTGGAAAAGACGGCATGAGAATCATTTCCGGTAAATTTAAAGGACGCGTGCTTTCTTCGTTTCAGGCTGATCACATCAGACCGACTACAGACCGTGTAAAAGAAAGCCTGTTCAACAAATGGATGGGTTACACTGAAGAGGCGCGGGTTCTTGATTTATTCTCAGGGACCGGAAACCTGGGCCTGGAGGCCCTCTCCCGCGGGGCTATCCACGTAGATTTTGTGGATATCAATGTTAAATCCGTTAATATTCTTAAAAAAAATATTGAGATGCTAAAGCTCGGTGCCAAGGAATACGCCATTTATAAGCAGGATGTGCTGACTTACCTTAAAAAATATCAGGGTGAACCTTACAATTTGATCCTGATTGACCCGCCGTTTACAGAGAAAATGGCTCATGACGTGATGACTGCTCTCGATGGCAGCGCCTGTTTTAACGAAAATACGCTGATTGCGATTGAATCCGTTAAAAAAGAACGGATTGATGACGCATATTCTAATTTGTACCGTTATGATTTCAATGATTACGGAGACAAAGTTCTTTCCTTCTTTGCCAAAAAAGCGCAAAATTAGTCCGATTCCAGAGGAAGAAAATGTCAAAAATAGCAGTTTATCCGGGCAGCTTTGATCCGATTACCACGGGCCATTTAGATATCATCGAAAGAATTTCGCACGTATTTGACCATGTGATTGTTCTTGTGGCGGATGCCGATGACAAAAAATATCTTTTCACCGCTGATGAGCGTGCGGCTTTTTTAAAAAAAGCAGTAAAAGAAAATCCCAAAGTTGAAGTCGATGTCTTCAAAGGGCTAACGGTTGAGTACATGCGTAGACGCAAAGCCAACGTGATTGTGCGAGGACTTCGCGCGGTTGCCGATTTTGAATACGAAGGAACACTTGCAAGCATGAATCGCAGGTTAGCGCCTGAAGTAGAAACCTTCATGGTGTTTTCGCGGCCGGAATATTATTTTATTTCTTCACGCGGAGTAAAAGAAGTGGCCCGTAACGGTGGCGACTTAAAAGGTTTGGTTCCTGATTTTGTTATTAACGAATTAAATTTAAGACTAAGAGGGTAATTTATGTTGTCACAAAGAGCGCAGAGTTTAAAAACATCTCCAACACTTTTTTTAGTTGCGAAAGCAAAAGAACTGCAAACTCAAGGTCACGATGTGATTTCATTAACGGTAGGAGAGCCTGACTGGCCAACTTACCCTGCAGCGGCCGAAGCAGGAATTGAAGCGATCCGCAAAGGGATAACAAAATACACACCTGCAGCAGGAACACCGGAGTTAAAAAAAGCCATCATCGAAGCTACTAAGCGCGATATCGGCCAAACTTACGCGCCTAACGAAGTGGCTGTTACAAGCGGAGCCAAGTTTGCGATCTTCGCAGCTTTGCAAGTGCTGTGTGATACAACAGATGAAGTGATTATTCATTCTCCGTACTGGGTCAGCTACCCAACGATGGTAGAACTATCGGGCGGGAAACCTGTTTTGGTTACTTGCACAGAAGAGACAAACTTCAAAATTACGGCGCAGATGTTAGAAAAGGCGATTACACCGAATACAAAAGCGTTTTTGTTCTGTTCTCCTGCGAACCCGACAGGATTTATTTATTCTAAAGAAGAATTAAAGGCGATTGCCGATGTAATTAAAAAACATCCGCGCATTGTTGTGTTAACAGATGATATGTATAACCGCCTGATGTTCGATGGTTCGCACTGCGCCCCGCAAATTCTGCAAGTGGCACCTGAGCTTCGTGACCGCACTGTTGTGATTAACGGCGGTTCAAAAGCTTACTCAATGACAGGCTGGAGAATCGGCTGGGCGATGGGCCCGCAAAAGGTGATTCAAGCCTTAGGAGACTACGCGTCTCAGTCAACAGGTGCACCATCAAGTATCTCTCAGTTTGCGGCTGTTCAGGCGATTACAAACTGCGAAGCGAATATTAAAGAGACGAACGCAACTTTGATTAAGCGAATGGGCGCAGCTTTACAGGAATTCAAATCAATACCTGAATTTAAAGT
>JAJFMT010000002.1 GCA_020696855.1 Pseudobdellovibrio sp. | reverse complement strand
TCGGAAACACGATCACAGGTTCAAATTCGGCTGAAGGATACACGGCTGGCCTCACTTTGAACTGGGGCTTCGGCTTAGCGAAAAAAACGATGAAGTCTGAAGACGTTCCGAACAATTCAAATCTGCCGGACGACGAAGCTGGTTTCAAAGTAGACACGAATGATGGCGTTGACCAAGGTATCTTCCAAAAGAGCCAAACAGCACCGGCTCCAAAAAAGAAGTAAAGACTGCGCCTGGTTTTTCTCAAAATTAGTTAGAACTTTCCTTAAAAGAAAATACACCTCCGAAAAGCGTGACGCGTCTCAGGCGAATTTGGCAGGTGAGGTTGCGAATGCAAGCTCATCTGACATATTCGTCTGAGTTTCGGTGAAGGCAAGGAGCCTGTGTGTATTTTCTTTTAAGAGAAAGTTCTAACTAATTTTGAGAAAAAGCAGCCGCATGAGCTGCTCCGAATAGAAAGAAAAAAACGACTATTTCATATCCATTTCAGGAGGCAAAGACATCTTAGGCATGAACTGCTGTCCTTGTTCGATCAGTGACAAGTGCGCTTGAATCATCGCGCGTAAGTTTGCTTCGAATTGCAGTCTTGTGCGCTTTAAGTCGCCCAGTTCAGTAAATACTTTTTTCAGTGAATCTTTAGCGTCGCGAGTGATCAGTTCCGCTTTTTGGTTGGCATCATTGATAATAAGTTTAGCTTCGCGTTCAGCGTCTCCGCGCATTCTTTCGGCCATTTGAGATGCTGATGTGATGGTGGCTTTTAATACTTGGTCGCGCTCTTTGTATTCTAATAAAGATAATTCTTTCTCTTTGATGGCATCGCGAAGGGCGTTTCGTTCCTGCAGTAGAGCGTCCATTTGAGCGGCGATTACAGTTAAGTAATCCATCACTTCATCCGGATCATAGCCCATCATTTTTCTTTCGAATCTTTTGTTAACAATTTCAGATGGGTAATGTTTCATAATTGTTCCTCCGTGAACAAGAATTACGTCTTTAGTCTATATTAAGATAAAATAACAAATTCGGCCACAGGTCACCTGGACCTTAGGCCTGAGAATGATGGGAATTTCTTATTTAGTGGATTTAGAAATCTCTTGAGATCGCATCGCTGCTTTTTCAAAGCTGATTCTGAGCGCTCTTTCCATTTCCAGCTCCCGCATCGAGTTCAAACCGGAAAAAGTTACACCTTTTTTAGAGGTCACACGTGCCTGAAGCTCTTCAAGTTCGACGCCGTTTGATTGCGAAGCAAGTAAAGAGGCTCCCACGAAAGTTTCAATCGTCATCTTTTTCGCGATTTCAGGAGCGAAGCCGTGTTCTTCAATCCATTCCTGCCAGTACATCATCAGTTCAAAGATAAATCCTGTGCCGCTGGAACATGAAACCATCAAGGCATCAAACTGATCTTCACTTTCAACACGAATGACAGAGCCAAGTCCGCCGAAAAGGTCTTCCATCAGGCTGGAGACATATTCTTCTTCCTTGTCCTGGCTCATGTAACCGATAACTCCGCGGCCGATCAGCGATGGAGTATTCGGCATAAGACGCACAAGGCGGGCATAGGGAATTAATTTTTTGAGAGTAGAAAACGGCATTCCTGCCGCAAGTGAAATAACAATTTGGTTTTCGTTGAATAAATTATTCAAACCTTCGATCGCTGCAGAAAAATCCTGGGGCTTTACTGCCAGAATGACAACATCACATTCATTGATAACTTCTTGATTGTGGGCGCGGGTTTGAACTTGATACTGCTCTGAAAGCTTTAAAAGTTTTCCTTCAGTGCGGTTTGAAACGATGATGTGGTCAGGTTTGAATTCTTTCGACTCTACCATTCCTTTTACAAGGGCTTGAGTCATGTTACCGGCGCCGATGAAACCGATCTTCATCGCCTTCAACATAGGGTTCTTCACTGCTGGTCTCGTTTCTGTTGTCTTTCTCCAAATAGCATTGTACCTAACCTGATCCATGTTGCCCCCTCTTCAAGTGCAATCCGATAGTCGTGACTCGTGCCCATTGAGTACTCGTTTATATTCAACTTACTTCCAATATATTTTAATTCTTTGAAAAAGACTCTATTTTTTTCAGGAATATTTTCTAAGGGCGGCATTGTCATCAGGCCATCCACTGAAATTCCCTTAAGCTCCGTTAATTTTTCCCAATCTTGAAGGAGATTTTGGACTACGTAACCTGACTTCGAAGCCTCGTTTGCCACATTTACCTGAATAAAAACCTTTTGCACATAATTGATTGATAAAGAGGCATCTGAAATTCGTGACGCGAGCTCAAGACTGTCCACTGAATGGATGCAGTAAAAATTTTTTTTTAGAAATTTCACTTTGTTCTTCTGAAGCGGGCCGATCAGGTGCCAGCGGATATCCAGGTGCGAGAGAGATTCAATCTTTTGAAGCGCTTCCTGAACGTAGTTTTCAGCGAAATCACGCTGACCTTCAGAATATAATTTTTCGATTTTTTCAACTGGTTGTAACTTACTGACAGCGAGAAGATTCTGTCCGGGGCCGAGCTGCTTTAATATCAAAGACCGTTGAGAGTCCTTTGAAAGATCCATCCCTTAAGTGTGAATAGTTTTTCGAGAGCATGCAAGGGAAGTCCAACCACATTATTGAAATCGCCTTCAAATTTTTCGACAAATTTTGAACCCAATCCCTGAATGGCGTAAGCTCCGGCTTTGTCCATCGGTTCTCCGGTAGCAATGTAATTTTTAATCTCGCCGTCGGTCAGATTTTTGAAATACACGTGGGTCGTCTCAATGTGAGACAGCTTTTCTTCAGTACTTAGGTCTACTAGACAAAGGGCTGTTTTCACTTGGTGCTTTTTGCCGGACAAAAGCCGCAGAAACTCAAAAGCCATTTCTTCGTTTTCAGGTTTTCCTAATGCTTCTGCGCCATAACACACCATAGTGTCGGCGGTGAGGATCACTTTGTTGTTTTGCTCGCCGGACCGGGCTTTAAGTTCCTGCAAAACGGCTTCGGCCTTACGTCCAGCAATGTCTAAAATTTGCTCGTCAAGACTTAGGTTTTTATTAGGAATTTCCGATACATAAACAGGGTATGAAGCAAATTGATAACCGGCTTTTTCTAAGATTTCTTTTCGTCGCGGTGACTGCGAAGCCAGGATTAATTGTTTCATCGGAATTAATTTATCACAAAGTGAGGAGCCATGGGTAGCACAGAACTTTTGTTATTCGGCGGATTAATCTTGGCCGGAATTTCTGTTTATCTTTTTGTTTCTTCGTTACTTGCGGGGCAGCCGGGAGAGTCGCAATTATCTTGGGCCAGCGGCAATGAACCGGTTAAATCCAAGAATGCAATTATCAATCTCTGCCGCCCGATGGTTCACCAGTTTACTTTGCAACATGCGGCTCGTGTAAAATCTGAAAAGTACAGAAAGAAAATCCGGTTACTCATTAAAACTTCGGGGCTCGGTTCAGAGCTGAATGAAGATGAATTTATCGGCCTGCAGCTCTTTCTGGGTTTTGCGTTTCCGGTGTTTTTATACATCATGAATTTTTCATTGAGTCTTGGTTTGGATACTCCGCTGATCATCGGCCTTGGTGGCTTCGGATTCTTTATGCCGCAAATGCATTGCAAAGCTATGAAGAAAGCGCGAGAGCTGAGTGTACGTCAGGACATGCCGTTCTTCATCGATCTGCTGGCGCTGTCAGTTGAAGCCGGTCTAGATTTCTTCGGCGCGATTCAAAAGATTGTGGATAAGGTTGCGGATAAAGATTCAGTACTCGCTGAAGAATTTAAGATTGTTTTGAAAGATATCAAAATCGGTTCGTCAAAAACGGAAGCGTTAAAAGAAATGGCGGCCCGTTTGGACATGACTGAAATCACAAGCTTTGTGGCTGTCCTGATCGATGCGGAAGCGTCAGGTACAAGTATTTCTCAGGTTTTGAAAGATCAATCGGTGCAGATGCGCCTTGAACGATTTTTGCGAGCAGAAAAAGCCGGTGCACGTGCATCGCAGCTGATCTTGCTTCCGCTTATGATGTTTATTTTACCGGCCGTTTTCATTATGGTTTTCGGCCCGGTGTTTTTAAAGATGCAAGGAAAGTAAAGGGATATGAAACTTTATAAAACAACTGAATCCAATGCCGAGTTACTGGCAGACCAGCTGAAGCTGGCTGATGGATTCTATTCAAGGGCAAAAGGATTGCTGGGCCAAAACGGTTTAGCATCCAATCAGGGTCTTTGGATAAAACCTTGCCGTGATATTCATACGTTTTTTATGAAGTTTTCAATTGATTGTGTTTTTCTCGACAGAAAAATGCAGATTATAAAAATTGCTGCCGGTGTAAGTCCTTTCAGACTAGTCGGCCCTTTCTGGAAGTCAGAGTCTGTTATGGAATTTCAGGCCGGATTTGTAGAAGAGAAGAAGCTAAAAGTGGGAGATCAGCTTTATGTGGTCAGTTAGAATTCTTTCCGGGTCCCAGGCCGGAAACATTTACGATTTAAAACTGGGCCGGAATATTTTCGGCCGCGGGCCAAGCTGTGACTTGCAGGTGCTATCTGCCGGAATCTCGAAAGAGCATTGCGAGATTCATGTTTACAAAGACAAGATGACAATCGTGGATTTAAAGTCCAGCAACGGTACTTTCGTAAACGGCGTTAAAATTCAAAATTCCATTATTCGCGTTGGTGATAAACTGAGCCTGTTTGACATTATTATGGATGTGATTCCGGCTCCTGACATTCGTCCAAAGAAAACAGAAGAAGAAATTGTTAAAGAACTGATGGAAGTTCCTGAAGTTCCGCGCCGTAAAAAAGCAAAGAAAAGACGCTTTCAGGCTCCGGTATCTGTAAGCCCGGGGGCACGAGTTCCGCAAAATTACAGTCTGAATTTTCCTCAACAGGGCGGAAACGCCATGCAGATGGGATTCCCGCAGGCGGCTCAGGTCTATAACCCGAATATTTATCCGGTTCAGGGTGCGCCCTATGCTCCCACGGGTGAACCGGTTGCTTCTGCTGCGAAGTTAGATGAAAGTTTCTCTGATAAAATTGATAACTTCATGGAAGAAAAAGTGATGCCGGCCATTTACCGCCTGAGTGTTGTCTTTTCTTTCAAACAAGTACTTCAGGCTTTTGTTCTTATATTTATTTTTACTGTGACATTGTTGGCGGTTTTCCCTCTGGCAAGCATCATTAAAGAAACGAATTTAAAAGAGGCTGAAAAGCGCGCGAAGTCTGTAGCGAGAGCTCTTGCAAAATACAATGAAGCCGCTTTGCTTTCAGGACAGCTGGCTAATTTGTCAGTAACGGAAGCTTTAAAAGAAGAAGGCATTAAAGATGCGTTCATCGTTGAGCAGGGTAACGGGCAGATCGTAGCCCCGCCGGAAAAAGCGGGCCGTGATGAAACATCAGCTTTAGTGTTGAATGCCAGAAAAGAATCACGCTCGCAGTTTGAGGTATTTGATTCAAACACAATCGGCGCGACTTTCCCGATTTCATTTTATGACCCGGCTTCGGGTGAAGCTTCGGCGCGGTTTCATGCTGTCGTTAAATACGATATCAGCTCTCTGAAGTTTGATGAGGGCCGGATCGTCAGCCTTCTGATGCAGACTCTGATTATTGCAAGTGTTCTCGGTATGGTTCTTTACCAGTTGTTTGCCCGGTTGATTGAATTCCCGCTGCGGACTTTAAATCAGCAAATCGATAAAGCGATGCTTGAGAAGTCTGACCGCACAGAAGTTCCATTCGATTACCCGGCCTTCCAAAAGCTGGTTTCGAATGTGAATACAATTCTGAACCGTGCGTGGAGCGGTGAGAGTGCGGCGAATGCCAACAAGCCGGAGCAAAACAGAGATCTGGAATTTACGAATTTAACAGAGATGATTTCTCATGCGGCTTTGGTTGTTGATAATCTGGACCGCGTTGTTGCCGTGAATTCAGGTCTGGAGGCGCTGGTTGGTACCAGCCGTGACGGCATCGTTAACCAAACTTATAAAAATATGACAGATATGGCACTTGTTCAAAACGTGGAATCACTGGTTGCGCGTGCAAAGCAAACGCCGTTTGAAAAACACTCTGATAAAATTCCGTTTTCACAGTTTGAATGCGAAATCCATTGTCAGGTGTTTTTAGATTCCAACAGCGAACCTCAATACTATGTACTAACATTAATTCAGGTCGGCTAAGAGTCATAAAGGGGACTAATAAGTAAATGGGTGCGTTAAAAGAAAAACCTGAAGTTAAAATGAAGCTCACTGTGGTCAAGGGACCGCATTTGGGCCAGGTTTTTCAATTGAACAAAGAAATGATCACCATTGGGCGTTCTGCAGAGAACGTCGTGGTACTCATGAATGACCCGCAAATCAGCCGCACTCATGCGCAAGTCGCTGTTATTAATAATGAAGTTGAAGTTCTGAATCTCAGTCAGAAGAACGCACTAATTGTTGAAGGAAACAGTGTTCAGCGCTGGAAGCTGATCAATAACTCATCCTTCACGATCGGTGATTCAGAAATCCGTGTTGAATATGATTTAGGACGTGTCATCTCTGTTCCTGCAAATCAGGTGGCTAACGTTATTCCGATGACAACGCCTCGTCCGCCGGTGCCGGTTAAGAAAAAAGTTTCAAAACCGAAACCGCAACAAGCTGTCGTTCCGAGAAGTGGTCCGCCGATGGGTGGGCCAGGGGGCCAGGCATTACAAACCCGTGGGCCGCAGGCGATGGGTATGCCGGGACAGCCGCAATACGGAATGCAGGGATTCCCGCAGCAAAATTATAATATAAATCCGGCTTATCAACAGGCACCGCAACAGGCTCAGGCAAAAGACGAATCGCTGATGGCGAATCCGAACTTTAAGTTCTTCCTGATCGCGGTGATTTTGATGGGTATTGCTTACTCTTACTTCCAAACGCCTGATAAAAAAGCGCAAGCTAAGAAGATTCAGTCGACTTTAAAATACGAAGATGAAATCAACGCAAAATTGGTCTCCAAGAAAGAAAAAGAACTCGAAGAAGAGCGTGATCTTCTGGCGAAACAAAAGCTTTCACCGCAAAACTTCCGTGTTAACGAAAGCTTCTTGCGTGGAATGCGTGATTTTCAGCTTGGTAATTACACGCGGGCGCAGGAATTCTTCCAAGTGGTACTGAATTTAGAGCCCGACCATGTGCTGGCTAAGCGGCATTTGTATTTAGCTAAAGTTAGATTTGACGAACTCGTCCAGGAAAAATTATTACTTGGCGATTCCTATTATAAAAAGCATAATTTTAGAATGTGCCAGTCGATGTACAACCAGGTTATGCATATGTTAGAAGGTAAGAACAACGAGCAGAAATACCTTCTCGCACAAAAGAAAGCAAAAGAATGTAGCCTGGCAGACCAGGGAATCAGGTAATGTCGCGTTTAAAGGTTGTCCTGCGCGGTACAATAGTTAATGAAATTGAGTTATCGCCGGACAAAGAATATATTGGCGGCCGTAAAGAGGGTTGTGACATCCGGTTACAGCCTGAAAAAGGTATTTCCCGCGAACACTTCAAACTTAAATACACAGACGGTAAATGGCAGATCGTTGCAATCTCCCGTTTCGGCGACGTTTTTTCGTTAGGTCAAAAAATTGAACAAGCTGATCTTCAGCATGGTCAGTCGTTTCACGTGCCTCCCTATGATTTCACTTTTTTCGATATGCCGGATTCAGCGATGGCCGGCGGCGGACAAGAACGAATCCTTCAGCCCGTAAATGAAAATACGCGCACAATGCTGGGCGCGGTTCCGCAGGTGCCGTATATTAAAATCACCGATGCTAAAGGTGAAGTATTAGAAATGCTGCGCCTTGAAGTCGGTGAGGTTTGGGTTGCCGGGCGTGATCCTGCCTGCCAGATCATTATTCCGGATCAGCGTGTAAGCCGCAGGCAATATGAAATTCATAAAGTTAACGGTGCGTATACGATTCTTGATTTGGCCAGCGTTAACGGCACCTTTTTGAACGGTACTCCGGTTTCTTCAACGGATCCGCAAACTCTTAAGAGTGGCGATGCGATCAGTGTACTTGATAACATCATGTACTTTGAGCTGCATGACCCGAACTTTAAGTACAAAGTAGAAAATATTGATATTCCGCAGATTCAGGTTGAGGCTCCTGTTGAACAAGAGCCAAAGACCATGGTGGAAGACGAACAGAAAACAACGACAGAAATCGTTGATGAAGGCACTGAGGTCGAAGAGTACACTCAAACTTCGCAAGATGAACAAGTTGAAGAGTACGATGTTCAGCCGCAGATTCAGGCCGGTGACAGTCCTTTCACGGGAATGCCCGGCGGCGGCCAGCAGTTTGACCCGAATCAATTTTACACTTTAAATCAAGGCCCGGGCATGCCGGGGCCGGGAAGTATTCCGCAGTCACCGGTTCCGCCGGCAAAAAAGAAAATCACGCAGAACAAACCACTGATGCTGACAATTGCGTTAGTTGTT
The DNA here is from genome assembly GCA_020696855.1 of Pseudobdellovibrio sp. Classification (GTDB taxonomy): domain Bacteria; phylum Bdellovibrionota; class Bdellovibrionia; order Bdellovibrionales; family Bdellovibrionaceae; genus Pseudobdellovibrio. Next base: position 89,532 of record JAJFMT010000002.1, on the reverse strand, counting down.
TTGGGCCTCGCTTATTACGTCAGCGAAAACATGAATCAGCAGGAAAAACTTCCGGTGGCTCCGATCAGCGATTCTGACCCGTTTTCTCGCCTGACACCGGCGCAGCAAAAAGAAGTACAAGAGCTTTATGCGCTGGCGGAGCAAGCCTATGCTCAGCAAAAATATGATTTGGCGCTGGAGAAAATCAATAAACTCCGCGAAATTTTACCGACAGGTTATAAAGACAGTGAGCGTATCGCACTTGAAGCCGAGCAGGCGAATTTAACGCTGGTGCAGGCAGAAAAAGATGCGCAAGCCAGAAAAGAGCGCGAAGAGCAGGAAGCGCGGATGAAAGAAATTGTTCTCAGCTGTGAAAAGCTGATCTCGCCGAATATTACAGCGGCAGAAATGAATCAGTGTATGGCACCGGTTGTGGCGATGAACCCTGACCATCCGGATTATCTGCGCCTCATGGGTGAAGCAGAACGCATTGAAAAAGAACGCGTGCAAAAGGAAGTCGAAGCCAGAACACGTGAACAGCAAATTGAAGAATTCAAAAGATTATTTAAAGATGCAGAACAGGTGCAAGAGCAAGGTTATGCATTCAAAGCGATTCGAAAGTATGAAGCCGTTTTGAACTCTCAGCTACCTGACCCGGGAAATCTGAAGCGAATCGCAAAGAGCCGCATAGAGTTTATTAAAGAAAAAATTCAGGAAAAATCCGAAGGCAGCATGAGTGCTGCTGAAAATTTTATTAAGCAGGGGAATTTAAAACAAGCGGTACTGACTTTGCGTGAAGCGCAGGTTTATGATCCGACCAATCAGGACATTAAAGAAAAGATAGAAACCTACAGTTACGAATTGACCCGCCAGGTTCGTGCCATCTATCAGGAATCAATCATTGAAGAAAATTACGGTATTATCGAAAACACAGAAACAAAACAGGGCGCGAAAGAAAAGTGGAAGAAGATCACCGAAATCGACTTAGAAGACGGTGAATACTACAAAAAAGCAGTCGTTAAACTGCGCCGTTACGGAGTTATGTAATGAACATTCAAACGCGTTCTGCAACTTTGCATCACCAGATTCCTGCAACTCAGACTTATCAGTTGCTGAATAACCAACTGACCATCTTTTTAAGAGCCTGGGGTGCCTCGGAGTACAATCAGAAAGTCATCGACGAGATTACTCATTATCTATCAACGACTCAGGCCGATATTGAAGTGACAACTCCGTTTGATTATCTGGAATCATTATCAAGTCTTGCGAACCGTACGCGTGTGGCGGTGCTGCTGGCCCATGACTTATTGTACAAGACAGATAACCGTACAGAATATGTTGTCGGTTTTGAAGTTATGGTTCTTTTTAAATCAAGATATGAAATGGCTTGGGCCAGCGTCGGAAGGTTTTCGCTTTCAAAGCTGATGCAAGACAGATTAAATCCGATTCTGGCAAGCGGTACCGACCTCGACAGAGAAGTGTTGTTACCGGTAGAGCTGATCGGTCTCGAAAAAGAAATCAATGTTAATTCCGGTTCGGTGTTTTTTGACGATCATTCGAAGCTGACGGTAACTTCAGGTTATAATTGTGATTTCAAGGTCAGCGACCCGGGCAGCAGCAGCAATTTTATTGAAGCTGTGCCATCGCAGTCGACTTACTGGTTTTCAGTCATTACACCGGGCTGAGGCCACGGTTTATTCCAGTCCCATAAACCCCAAGAGTTTTCCATTGCGAGATTGTAAGACATCCGCCGTGCTTCATCGTAAGCCGAATCTTTTTCACGTTTTGTATTCTGAAAATAAATCAGCAGTGTTGAAAGCGGGTGCGGCCGTTTTTTTTCTTTTGCCAGACGTTTTTTTTCAGCCTCAAAAATAAGTTCTCTTTGTTCAGGCGAGTTCCAGTATTTTTTATTACTCTCGGCGATTTCACGTTCTTCGGCAGAAGGCCCCGCCCAAACTTTAGAGCCCGAACGTTTATGAAGCTCTTCCAGAATGGATTTGTTTTCAATAATCAGATCAGGAGAAGTTTTTGCCAGGTTGATTGTTTCAAGCCCGTCATTTAAACGGTTAAAAAGCCCCGGCTCGTTGCCCTCAATAAAAATATGATTTCCGAATATACTGGCGAATTTAATACTGAGATTTTTATTCCACGTATCGGGGCTTTCTGAAACCAGTTTTCTGTTAAACGGGGGAGTCGATCCGCTGAGCTGGCTTTTGCTCCACAACGAAGAGTAATCCCAGACCGCAAAAGCCGGATCCGGAATTCTGGTGAATGCCGGGTCAGCCATGCGAATCATACTGTAACCGAAGTCGGCAAGAGTGCTCGGGCTGTCAACTTTAAGATTAATTCCTTCATCGCCTTTTTGGCGCGGAGGCTTAATAAAAAACGCCACATTAATATTTTCAGTGTGCAAATTTGAAAATGAATTTTCATCTGTGCGGCTGTATTCAGAGCGGCCCTGTAAGCCCATCACTACAAAATAATTTTTCTCCCACAGGCCGCGGGCTTTCAGCTCTTGAATGAATCGCCCGAGTTTTTCATCGAAAGTTTCAATCTGGCTTGCGACGGCGGTTTCTGTGAATGACTCGAGTTCAGTGTTATAAATAACCGCCATGAAAGGTTCGTCGGATTCTTCTGTCCAGTTTGAAAAAGACTTTACCTGTTCAGAAAACGAAGTAGTGAAGTTGATCTGGCTTAAAAACGATGAATCATCAAAGACGTCAAATCCGCGCGCTAATCCGGTTTTTTTAAGTATCGATGGTCCGCCGCTCCAGAAGGCTGTTCTGTAGCCGGCCTTTCTGAAAAATTCAGGCAGAAGCGGTAAATCCGCACTGATGCGGTCGAAGCTTCTATGCAAAGAATTTTTATAAGGATAGGTGCCACTGAGAAAAGACCCCATTGCTGCAGCCGGCTGGGTAGATGTTGTATAAGCATTGGTATAACGTATGCTTTCCTGGCAAAGGGCCGCCAGGCCCGACTGAGCCGAGCTCTTCTCATCACTGCATGAAAAAGCATTAAACGATAGACGGTCAACGGCCAGAATAATAAAGGAAGCTTTGTTTTTTTTCTGACAAGAGCAAAGGCTCAGCAGGCTTAACGATAGCACCGCTGCGGCAAAAAATTTTTTAAGCAAAAACGTTGATGATTTCATCTATAAAGTCCATGATGTTGGAATCTGAATTATTTGTAAAGGGGACCCTTCATGATGTCTGAAAAAATTTTCGCTTTAGCTCGTTACGCTGACCAAGTTGTTCTTTTTATTTTGGTGGTGATGAGCGTGCTTTCAATCGGTATGATTTTAGAAAGATTTTTAACCTTAAGCAAAATTTCTTCAAAAAGCGCAGGCATTCGCGGAAAAATTAAATCCCTTCTGATGCAAGGTAAAACTTCCGGCTTTACAGAGTTAGCTCAGGATGTTGATTCAATTGAAGGCCGCGCGGCTTCTTACGGATTAAAACACATCGAAGCCAACGGCGAAGAGGGATTTGAAGAAGTTTATAATACGTTTGTTCTGACTGAAAAACCCGAGCTTGAAAAGTATCTGGCAGTACTGGCAACAATTGCATCGAACGCACCGTTCATCGGTCTTTTAGGAACAGTTCTCGGTATCATGAAAGCATTTAACGATTTAGCTTTAGCATCTGAAGCCGGCCAGCAAACAGTTATGGCGGGTATTTCGGTAGCGTTGATTGCGACAGCAGCAGGGTTGTTCGTGGCGATTCCGGCTGGGATTTTCTACAACTATTACTCTCGTAAAGTTAAAGGAATTATCTCAAGTCTTGAAAGTGTAAAAGAACTGGGATTAGCATACGCAAAATCAAAAACTAAGGCTGGGTAATGGCAACAAAACTCGATAATTCAGATGATGTCATATCCGAAATCAACGTCGTTCCGTTAGTCGACGTTATCTTAGTTGTATTGATTATTTTCATGGTCACAGCTCCGATGATCATGAAGCCTTCGATTGCAGTGAACTTGCCGAAGTCCGCAACAGGTGATTCTACGAAACCAAGTAAGCTGAACATTTCAGTTTCTGCCGACGGAAAAATTCAGCTGGACGGACGTACTGTTTCCGAAGAAGACATTCTAACCTCGGCCAAAGACGAGTTCGCGAAAAATCCCGATGTTCAGGCGATTATCTCAGCTGATAAAGATGTTCAGCACGGGAAGGTTGTCTCAATCCTGGATATTATCAAATCTGCCGGCGTGAAACGCTTCGCCATTAGTATTGATAAAAAGTAAAAAATAATAAATTTCCCGACATAGGTCCTCAATTTTCATCTACTAAAGTCCGAGAAATAGTAGGTGAAAAGCTTTCTTGCAGACGCAAAATTTATTCTGATCTTACTGGCCATAGTGACTGCTATCTCGGGCGTTTCTAATATGGAAGTTGAAGCTGAACAGAAGCCAAGCTTCCAAAGATCAGACCGAGGTACAGGCTTTACGATCTTCGACAATCAAGCTGCTCCTAACCGTCAAGTCGCTTCGATCGCGCCGGCGGCAGTATCACAGGTCATTACGCAAAACTTTTTCTGCAATCATTCTTTAGATACAAAAGCGGCTGCAAAATCGGTTGATTCAGCATTGGTGATGGTGGATTTTAAGATCTGCAAAGACTTGAAAAATGTAGAAGCAGTACATTTGATTAATCAGACGAACGGCTTCAAAGCTCACATATTCAAAACAGATAATTTCAGTTACAAAACTGACTTCATTCAGCTCAATAAAGGCTCGAATAAAATCACTGTAGAAGTCGTCCTAAAAGATGGGCAAAAAAAGCAGGATTCGCTCGTAATTTTAACAGGTTCATAACTCAAAGCAGTAAAACATTCCGATTTAAATAGACACACTACGCTGCATTACATAAGTTTCGCATTGTGATGGCAGAAACCAATTTAACGCTGAGCGGATTTAAAAACAGATCGGACCTTCATATCGCCCGAAAAGTTTGGCATGTGGCCGGTGTGTTTACGATGTTTCTGGCGTGGTGGTTTTTTCCGCAGTGGCTTTCAATGACTTTGTTGATAGTCGGGTGGCTGATGTTTGTACCTGCCGATTTCATCCGTCAAAAAAATCCTGAGGTTAACCGTACCCTGTCTAATATTTTTCGCCCGATCATGAGAAGCAGCGAGCTGAACCGCTTGGCGGGGACCAGCTACTTACTGACCGGTGCCGTGATTATAACCATTTGTTTTCACAAGCATGTTGTTGGACTGAGCCTACTTTTTCTGGCGTTTGCTGACCCGATTGCCAGCTACATCGGTATCAAGTACGGCAAAGATAAAATCTTCGGTCATAAATCCGTTCAAGGCTTTGTGGCGGCGTTTTTTGTATGTTCTGTTTTGTGTTTTTTATTTCTCTTCTACAACCAGGTTCAGGAACATCTTCTGGTGGTTAGCCTGTTTGCCGGAATGGTTGGGGCCATGGCTGAGCTGATTCCGATCTGGAAGTTAGATGATAACTTAACAATGCCGGTTTTAAGCTGCACAGGCCTGTCAGTTCTGTTTTACTTCTTTAATTATTATTCACTATTTCAGTGAGGTAATGCCAATGGCAAATTCAAAAGTTATGGATCCGAACGAATTGCAAGAAGAAGGATATTCTAAACGTGGACGCCGTCTCGGTGTTTATATTTACGTTTTACCTAATCTGATGACCACCGCGAATTTATTTTGCGGTTTTATTTCGGTCATTTTTTCTATGCAAAGCAATTTTAAAGCTGCGGCCATCGCAGTGGTCATCGCAGCGGTGTTTGACCAGTTGGACGGACGCCTCGCACGATTGACTCATTCAACAAGTAAGTTCGGCGCTGAATACGATTCACTTTGCGATTTAGTCAGCTTCGGCATGGCGCCGGCGCTTCTTATGTACCTCTGGGCTTTAAATCCGTTTGGCCGAATCGGCATCATGGCTTGTTTTCTTTTTGTGGCCTGCGGTGCTTTACGTTTAGCGCGATTTAATGTTCAGGTGGATGTGGTTGAAAAGAACTACTTCCAAGGTTTACCGATTCCGATGTCTGCGGGCATCCTGACCTCGTCATTCCTGGCTTTTGACGAATTAGGCTGGAAGCCCTCTGATGAAGTCTTTCCTCCTGTTGTGCTGTCTTGGTTGCTTTTGGCAATGACGATTGTGATGGCATTCGTGATGGTTTCGAACTTCCGTTACCGTTCGTTCAAAGACCTGGATCTCAAGCAACGCCTGCCTTTCCGTTACCTTATAGCAGGTTTATTGGTTTTCATTACAATTGCCCTCTATCCGGAAGTAATGCTCTTTGTAGTTTTCTTAACTTATGGTACGTTAGGTGCCATTTTCGGAGTGCTGCAACTGGGTAAAAAACGCAAACTTCTCAAAGCTACGGCTTACGCACCAGAGACCACTTCGGAAGCTGAAAACGATATTCAGGAAGAAGAGGAAGATACTTAAATGAAAAAATGGAAAAGACCACTTAAAGTCGGATTAGTTGGCGCAACAGGTGTTGTTGGTGAAACATTCATAAATATTTTAGAAGAACACGCACAACCGATCGCAGAACTGCGCCCGTTCGCAAGTGAACGTTCACTGGGAATGAAGATTGAACTTGCCGGAAAGCAATGGCCGGTTCAGGTTTTGGCTAAAGGCTGCTTCGACGGTCTTGATATGGTTTTCTTTTCATCAGGCGATGACATTTCTAAAGAGTGGGCTCCTGAAGCTGTTAAAGCCGGCGCGTACGCGATTGATAATTCAAACGCATTCCGTATGGATCAGGGAATTAATTTAGTTGTTCCGGAAGTTAACGGTCATCTTTTGAATTCGGATTCTAAACCGCAAGTAATCGCGAATCCTAACTGTTCAACGATTCAGTTGGTAGTAGCGCTGAAACCATTGCTTGATAAATTCGGAATCGAAGACGTTACTGTTTCAACTTACCAGGCGGTGAGCGGAGCAGGACTTCCGGGTTACGAAGAATTATTAGAGCAGACTAAAAATTATCAGCAGGCTGACCACGAACCAAAAACATTTTCGAAACAGATTTTGTTTAACTGCATCCCGCAAATCGGCAGCTTCGGGCAAGATGGTTTTTCAACTGAAGAATCAAAAATCATGAACGAAACGGTGAAAATTCTGAATGCCCCTGAAGTGAAGGTCTCAGCATTCACGGTTCGTATTCCGGCGTTGAATTCTCACTCTGAAGCTGTTTGGGTGACGCTGAAAAAAGAAGTGACTCGCGAAGAAGTGATCAACACTCTCGGTAACTTCGAAGGCCTTGCCGTTTTAGACAAAGACTTTCCGACAGCGCTTGATGTTTCGGGTGAAGACCCTGTATTCGTCGGCCGTATTCACCAGGACCGTCACAATAAAAAACGCTGGTTGATGTGGGTCGTTTCGGACAACCTTAAAAAAGGTGCCGCCCTTAACGGTTTACAAATCGCCGAGAAGCTCTACTGCTAATTTCACTGTAGTAACGGGAAGGAAAGTTCACCGCTTTCCTTTTTACCTAAGCCTTTGTCCAGTCTTAAAATAAAACACTGGTCCTTGCTCTAATGGACAGACGTATTGCAGCATGATGCAATTATAGAGTGATTAAACAACTCGTATTTCTATCTGCAATTTTGTTTTCTCTAAATCCTGTTTTTGCCGCTGAAGTTCTTGTAAAAACAGACACTCTTGATATCAGCGGTTACTCCGCCATCTCAGACGACAAGCTGACGGTTTACGCCGGCATTGCGGGGCCCGTTGATCCGGTCACAGGGCCAACGAACTCAACAGTGAATACGTGTGAGGATTCTACAATTGTTGGGGCAAAAGCCTGCAACCAGGTGAGCGTTCACTACCAGTTGCCATTTACAGTTACATTTCAGGTTACAAAAGATGTCCCCAATGCTTTAGCCAGAATGTATATCGACGACGGCAGCGGTAGCTTCGTTGAGCTCGATTCAGAATCGGGCTTGAGTCTGACTGCGAACAGCACAACCGTAACTCTGTCAGCCGATTGGGGCGAGATCTGCAGTAAGATGGGAGCATCACTTTCTTCCAGTTGTGTTGGTTCAACTGTTTTTGCCACGAGAAATTTAAAAATCGGTGTCGACTCTGATGGCAGCAATGATGTTGAAGACGCTGAAAGAAAAACGATTTCTCTGCGTCTTCATTACATTTCACCAAGTGATACGGTTACCCAAAATTATTGTACGTCTGCTTCAGGTTCGGGAATGTGTAACTTGGCGTTTATTCCCGGCGATCAAAAAGTTTTTATCGACTCAGCGATCTACGCTGGGCCGGATCCTTTGAGTGGCTCCTTTGACTGGGAATCCATTGCGATCTTTCCGGTTCCAAGCCCGACTGCTGACGGCAGCAAATTCACGGGATTTGTACCGAATCAGGCTACGCCGATCTTCAGAAACTTTGATCCTGCTGACGGGACGATTCCCGATTCATCAGTCGCCGGGGGTCTTGAGAACGGCCAAGGTTACTGTTTTGTATACGGCACTAAAAACGTGGCCCAGAATATTTACCGTTACGTGACTGATGTAAATGCCGCAACCACAGCTTGTAAAACCCCGTCTGAAGTTGTCGGTTTGCTGGAAGACAAAGCCTGCTTTATTTCAACTGCGGCTTTCGGTTCTGAAATGGCTCCTGAGGTAAAAACATTCCGCGCTTTCCGTAACAGGTATTTACTGACAAATCTTCCGGGCAAGCTTTTCGTAAAAGCTTACTATAAATTCAGCCCACCACTGGCAAAGCTGATTGCGAAGAATGAATCCTTACGCACGGTTTCGCGCGGGTTTCTATACCCCTTTTTATTTTATGCAAGTCTTTCTCTCAGCCAGGGCATCCTTCTCGCATCACTTTTATTTTCATTTATACTTTTAGTTTGCGCCGTGCTGATCAGGCACATGAAGTATAAGCGCTCGCTTGTGATGATTTTTATTTTATTGCTGTCTACAACAGTGAAGGCGGGCATCACACCTGAAACTAAAGAGATTCAGCATGAGAGTGCAAAAGAAGGACTTGTGCGCATCACAAAAGACGGCACTTACATTTACAATACCGAACGTCCGCTGAAGAGTGAATCCAGTAAAATTACTTTCGGCATGGCAGAGCAGCCATCAATTGAACTGATTGTAGAAACGCAAACCAGCGGCACCCAAACTTACCAGTTCGGTGATTTGTACTCTGAAACTTCAAGTATTATTGTCGGCTATGATTACGAAAACTATCCAGTAATCGATAACGGCAAGCTGGGTTACCAGTTGGGTGTTTCCCTGATGTTTGCAAGCGGTAACGGTGTTCTGGTTTCGACCGGAGATACATCTGCAGAAAGCTTTACATTCCTAACGATCCCGGTAAATGCAGGCGCGGTTTACCGCTTCGAATACAAAGACAAACAGTTCATGGCCCCTTATGTTTCCGGTGGTGGTACTCTGTTAGCATTAGTTGAAAAACGTGATGACATTGCAAAACCGAATGTAGCGACGGGTTTTGGCTTTTACGGAGCGGGCGGCATTCTTTTAAACGCGAGCGTGCTTGATTCGGAATCCGGGTTTCAATTAGAAAGTGAATACGGCATTTCGAATCTTTGGCTGGCCCTTGAATTCCGTGTAACAGAGGTAAACTCTGAGGCCTTTAGCTTTTCCAATAAGTATGTAAATGCTGGCCTTTCTTTCGACTTCTGATATAACTTGCCCTCATGCCCCGAATTAAATTCACACTTTCATATGACGGCACCGACTTCTGCGGCTGGCAGCGCCAGACACATGCAGCAAAGCCCAGTGTTTGTGAAACGGTTCAGAAGGCTCTTGAAAAAGTTTTTAACGAAGAGATCTCACTCTTTGCATCGGGTCGAACCGATGCCGGCGTTCACGCGCTTAATCAGGTTTGCCATTTCGATACAACACGTGATCCTGAAAGACTGAAAAATTTTAATCTGAGTCTGGCCTTGCGGCATTCGCTTCCATCTTCAATCGTTATAAAAAAGGCGTGGCTTGCACCGGATGATTTTCACTCGACACTTTCACCCGAAGGAAAAACTTACAGGTTTCTCATCCACAATGCGGCTGAGCCCAGTGTCTTCTTAAATCGCTTAACCCAGTGGGAGCGCCGTCCATTGGATCTCGTTTATTTAAACGAATGTTCCCGTCAGCTGATTGGTGAGCAGGATTTTAAAAGTTTTCAGTCCGTGGGTTCGACCGTAACAAACACGGTTCGGGTTATCTCGCAGGCTGAATGGGCCTGGCGCCGCCCTGGGATTGCCCAATTTACAGTCACAGGTTCAGGCTTCCTGAAGCAAATGGTGCGAAATATCGTGGGTACACAGCTTTTAATGCTCCGTAAGGGCCATTCTCCGGACAAAATGAAGGAGATCATCTTGGCGCAGGACCGTAAAGCGGCCGGGCCTCCCTCTGACCCGCAGGGCCTGTATTTAATGCGAGTTTACTATCCTCTAGACCTTGACAACAGGTGCCGCGAACTTTAAAACACTCATTCACATATTTTTATGAGGGCGTATATTTGTGCCCTTGGCGTCCTTCGGGAATGATCCTGATAGATGTGAATTTGGAGTGATTATGAAGACTTGGAATGGAAAATCAGAAGAAGCAGACCGTAAATGGTACATCGTTGACGCTGCTGGAATGCCTGTTGGTCGTTTAGCGACTTACGTAGCGAATATCTTGCGCGGTAAAAATTTACCGACTTTCACACCAAACGCAGATGTTGGTGGTTTTGTTGTTGTTATCAACTCTGACAAATTAGAATTGTCTGGTAACAAAATGCTCGACAAAAAATACTACAGACACTCACGCTTTTTCGGTTCATTAAAAGAAAAAACAGCTGAGCAAGTTAAAGCTACTGATTCTGAATTTATCGTATCAGAAGCTGTTCGCGGTATGTTACCTGTGAACAAACTTTCTAAATCTTTAATCAACAAACTTAAAGTATACAAAGGCGCTGAGCATCCACATGCTGCTCAAAAACCTGAAGCTTACGTAATCAAGAAATAATAGAGGATTATTAAATGGCAGCAGCAGAAAAAATGTACTATGCGACCGGAAGAAGAAAAACGAGCTCTGCTCGTGTTTACCTGAAACCAGGTAAAGGAACTGTTTCTATCAACGGTAAAAAATCTGAAGACTATTTAACTCGTTTGCAATCACGTATGGTGATCATGCAACCTCTTGACGCTGTTAACATGATGGGAAAATTCGATCTTAAAGTTATGGTAACTGGTGGTGGTGAATCTGGCCAAGCTGGAGCCATCCGTCACGGTCTTACTCGTGCTTTAATCGCATTCTCTCCTGAGTTAAAAGACGTGTTGAAAAAAGCTGGATTCGTTACGCGTGACCCTCGTATGGTTGAGCGTAAAAAATACGGTAAACACGGTGCTCGTAGAAGCGGTCAGTACTCTAAACGTTAATCGTTATTTTATCGAACTTTGTTCGTTTCAAACGGACAGACTGAAAAAGGGAAGCATCTGCTTCCCTTTTTTTTTGGAAACTTTCCGATTCGCGTTATTTTTCAGAGATCCTTCTGTCTCTAAAATTGCAGAGAAATAAGAACTATAGATCTAATTTGTGATGGGTGTTTGGCTCTAACATCCGGATTCTTATAAATTTTATCTATTGATGCATAACTCTAACTGGTGCTCAGGGCCTCTACGTTAGTGGAAACAGCAAATTATTAAGCAATCGTTAATTCTTGTTAAAATACTGTTAAAGAAATTGATAATTTACTAATAAATGATATTGTATTTCTAAACTTCACAGACTTTAGGAGGTAACTCCTAGGTCAGAAGTTAAAAAACGGTAAAGAAGAACGTAAAAGAAGGAGTTTTTATGCAGCAACAGGATGGTAATAAATTAGCTCAGTTTCTGAAAGAAAAACGAACTCTTTCCGGCCTTTCTCAAAAAGATGTGGCGACAAGACTTGGGTACAGCACTTCACAGTTTATTTCTAATTGGGAGCGCGGGGTTTCTCAACCTCCGATCAATACGCTTCGGACTTTGGCAACAATGTATAAGATAAGCGCTGAAGAAATGTTTAATGTCTTGCTGGAAGAGACGATCGTGCAAGTAGAAGCCGATCTTAAACGTAAGTTCTACGCGACAGAAACGTCGCAAGGAGCAGGCGCCCCAAACGCGTCGGCGCCTGACAAAGGCGGATTAAGTTCTGATCTGTAAAACAGGTCGAGTAACTCGTTACTAGATTTTATTTCCTATTTCCGGCCACACCTTCTTGTCTCACGCTGAGACAGAAACGTGTGGCCGGACCTTTTTTGTCTTCAGATTTCAACGATTTCCCTTTAGGCGCCTCTGTCTCAGGTCGATAAGATTTTGATAGGACACGAGTCCCTAAGGATGCTGCAATGTCGGAAATTAAAGTTGTTAAAAAAGGTCAGTTTCTATTTAAAGCCGGTGATAAAATTCAAACGGTTTATGTTGTTCAATCCGGACAGGTAAATATCTGTCTTCAAAAAAATAATAAAATTCTGGATGTGATGACAGTAGGAAACGGGTATGTCTTTGCGGATCTGACTGTGCTCGGCACCAATGTTTATTTGTATTCAGGCCTTGCGATGCAAGAACTGAAAGTGACAGAAATTCCTCTCGATGTTTTCAAAGCTCAGTATGATAGTTTAACTCCGACTTACAAAACTTTTATTAAAACAATGGCTGACAAGTTGAAGTGGGCTGTTAATGAAGTTAAAAATTCAAAACAGGAAAGATCAGCTGTTCCGTGTGCGGAAGAATCAATTCCACGCGCATTCGGTTCTATTTTTCATGTGTTGAATCACAAAGGTATTAAAGACAACGGCAAAGCTAAGGTTGACTGGCTGACGCTGAAAAACTATTCGCAGCGTATTTTCGGTGAGTCGCCGAAGCGTATCGAACAAGTTACCCAGATTTTAGTTAAGCTGAAGTTAGGTGAATACATTCTGGGTAGAGACCCTAACAATGTTGATCCGGAGGCGCCGGACACAGAGATTCAGGGCTTTGAAGCTTACGACCTTGCGGGGCTTGAAGCTTTCTTCGAATTCTACCAGTACTATTACTTTAAAGGCGGCAAGTCTGAACTGCTGAAGTTTGACGAAGCCAACTACAATACGCTTAAAATTTTGTTAATCGCTTATGCGGAAGTCGTGCCGGACAAATTCGGTTTGGCTTCGCACAGCTTTGACCAGGTTGTTGAAGTATTTAAAGACTACGGCATACAACTTGGCAACGGGCACTTTACCGCGCTTGAAGCCAAAGGTTTATTCTGTAAAAGAAAAACTGTCGACGGCAAAGTGATGCTTCAGTTCGATAAGAAAGAATTCGAAGTTCAAATTAATATGTGGAGCATCATCCGCGAAATCGACAAGCTGAACTCAATTGGCTTAGTGGATATGAGCGATGTCGATGACGGCCCTAAAAAGAAAACTCAGGCCATTGAAAATGGGATTGAGTGTACTCAATGTAAATCTATCATCATGCTTGAAAGTAAGTTTTGCAGCGAATGTGGTGCAAAAGTTGTAAAAGCCGCTGCGGACAAGAAGGCGGCGTGAGAATAATTGTCTCGTTGACGGGATTAGCTATTGTTGCCGTATTTGCATTTCAAAACTGCAATATTCCCCCTAAAGCCGGCGAAGTAGCCGCTGAAGGAAGTCAAAAGGCGCAAGCCACGCGCATCGATATGGTTGCAGCCGACATTTCAAAAGTAAGTTTTTACATGAAAGAAGCGCAAACCATGACAAGATCCGGAAAGTCGTTTTCGGTTATGATGCGAAAGCAATTAAGCTTCGACATGGCAACAGGTGTTCTGACAGAAACTTTTGAAGACACAAAGACTTCACGTACATTTTGCCCTCCTGACACAATGAAAAATGAACTTGGCGCCATGCTTGAAGACTCGCAGGTATGCAAATGGGGTCACGTTTCTGACCCGGGAGAGATGTGCAGTATGGCTCTTATTCTTCCATACGCAGAGGTCACAACAGGTCAGGAGATGTGGGCGTTGGGATCTGCAACTGATGGCTGCGGTAACAACGCCATTGATCTTTGCGATAGCCGCGGTGATGTCTTAAAGCAATGGGCCGCTGACATGAATCAAACCTATTCCAATTACACCTGCAAATAATCTAAATTTTAATATTAGTAGGAATTAAGCGAGTCGTACTTCTTGATTTTTTCCTGTGTGGTTCTGTCCAGCTGATCGGCGATTTCTTTTGCTTTTCCTGATGTGGGCATACGTTTTGTATGCTTCCAAATTCCGGTTTCAGCACCTTCCATTGCCTCTACATTTTGTTTCTTTTTGCCCGCGATAAACTTTTCGGTTTTGCCGACGATATTCAGTGATTCAAAATCAAATTTAGCAATTTTATTCCAGAACTTCTGGATTTTCTGTTTTACCGTAAGCTTTTTTGCCGGCGTAACAGAGACAGAGGCTTGAGGAGCTACAGCAGTCTGCGCCGGTTCAGTTGCGGCAGGCGTAACCGGTAAAGGCTTGATTTCTTCAGCGTGGGTAAAGGCTGACAACACAAGAATAAGAGTGATCATAATTAAGTTTTTCATTAATTTGATATCGGGTTTTGAATGTTAAGAATTTAGATTTATTTAGGCCTGTATTTTTTCAATACAGGCCCAAGGTAGTTATTGCAGAATTTTTTTGCTGATGAGATCGATCGCGTCTTTCAATTTAGAACGGTCAGGAACCGCTCCTTGTGCGAAGTCGGGACGGCCGCCACCTTTGCCACCAAGAACCTGCGCGAAGTCTTTCAGTAATTCGCCGGCTTTAAACTGTGAGTTTAAATCCTTGCTGACTGAAATAATCACAGGATGAGACGACTCACTTTGACCGATGGTCACGACGATACCACGCTGAACTTTGTTTTTCAGCTGATCTGAAATCTGTGACAAGACATCGCGGTCATCAATGCTTAAATCGGCAAAGACAAGCTTAGCCGGGCCTGAAGAGGACTGAAAGTCTTTGGAAGACTTTAAAAGATCATCAATGTTGATTTGGTTCGACTGAATTTTTTTAATCTGTTTTTGCAGATCTTTAATCTCGTCTTTCTTTTCCTCAACCCATTGTGACATCGTCTTTTCAGGCTGAATGCCTGAAGAGTGGCGCGCGTTCAGCAGCTCTTCTGTGTTTTTCATGAAATAGCTGATCGCTGCATTCCCGGTAATCGCTTCAATACGGCGAACACCGGCGCTGACGCCGGATTCAGAAAGAATTTTAAATGCGCGAATTTCAGCCGTGTTATTCACGTGAGTTCCGCCGCACAGCTCGCAAGAGAAGTTACCCATAGTCAGTACGCGGACCTGGTCACCGTATTTTTCGCCGAATAAAGCCATGGCACCTTTTGAAATAGCTTCTTTATGGCCCATAACCTCTGCTTTGACCGGGCTGGCTTTGCCGATTTCATCATTTACAAGTGATTCAATACGGCTGATCTCGTCCGGGCTGAGAGGTTTATTGTGAGTGAAGTCAAAACGCGTTTTTGAGCTATCGACAAGCGAACCGGCCTGAGTCACGTGATCACCTAAAACTTTTCTTAATGCCGTATGCATTAAGTGAGTAGCGGAGTGATTGCTGGTGGTTTGACGGCGATCTGCTGTTTCGACCGAAGCTTCAGCCGTGTCGACACCTTTTAGCTCGCCACTGATAACTTCAACATGATGAAAATATACGTCGGCATTCTTAGTACAATTGTGTACGACAGCTTCGGCATTTTCGGTTTTAATGCTCCCGTGGTCACCCACTTGACCGCCGCCTTCAGCGTAGAAGGGGGATTTTTGTAAAATCACCAATCCTGTTTCGCCTGCGCGAAGTGAACTCACTTCATTTTTTCCGTTAGAAATAGAAACGATTGAGCTTGAAGTGGTTAGATCGTTGTAGCCGGTAAACTGTGTCGGAGATTTAGAATATTTTTGCCCAAGTTCAATAATGTGCTTTTCATCGGCTTGAAGCGCTTTCCCTTTCCATGAAGCTTTTGCTTTTTCTTTTGCAAGATTCATTTGCTGTTCAAAAGCCGTTTCATCAATCTGTAAACCTTCTTCTGCAGCCATGAGTGCCGTTAAATCCAAAGGAAAGCCGTAAGTATCATAAAGTTTGAAAGCCGTTTCGCCCGAAATTGTTTTTTGATTCTGCTTTTTGAGTTTTTGAATCTCGTCATGAAAGATAGCCGTTCCGTTATCAAGTGTTTGAAGGAAGCGGCTTTCTTCATCTTTAATTGTAGAAAGAATGTGATTCTGGCGGGCTTTTAACTCCGGGTAGAACCCACCCATGTGGTTAATCAGGGCTTCACTCATCACAGGTAAAAATGAATGCTGTGTCGACAGTTTGCGACCGTAACGGATGGCGCGTCTCATGATCCGGCGTAAAACATAGCCACGGCCTTCGTTTGACGGCAGGGCGCCGTCTGCCAATAAGAAAGAAACTGAACGGCAGTGATCGGCTAAAACGCGCATCGCCGCCACTCGGTCTCTGACCTGAGCGTTCGTCCTTAAAATTTCAGGATCGGTTTCATAGCTTAATCCTGACAGTTCAGAGGCTTTAGAAATCATCGGAGCAAAATTGTCAGTGTCGTAATTCGCGTATTTTCCCTGAAGAGCCGCTACTAAACGCTCAAAGCCGGAACCTGTATCGACCGAAGGTTTCGGAAGAGCAGAGCGCTTTCCCGGGCCGTCTTCGTAAAATTGCATGAATACGAGATTCCAGATTTCCACGAAGCGGTCTTCACCTGCGAGAATTCCTTTATACGGATCTGTCTCTTTGCCGGCTTTAGCACCGTGGTCGTAAAAAATTTCAGAGCATGGTCCGCAAGGGCCAACGTCGCCCATGCGCCAGAAGTTGTCTTTTTCGCCGAAGCGAAAGATTCGGTCGCGAGGAATTCCTTCCTGCTTGTGCCAGATATCCGCTGCCTCGTCATCGGTTTCAAAAACTGTAACGTATAACTTCTCTTTAGGGATTTTTAAATCATTCGTTAAGTAATCCCAGGCATAGTGAATCGCATCTTTTTTAAAGTAATCACCGAAAGAAAAATTCCCCAGCATCTCAAAGAATGTATGATGGCGTGCTGTGAAGCCCACGTTATCCAGGTCGTTGTGCTTTCCGCCCGCGCGCACGCATTTTTGCACCGAAACGGCTTTGTTGTAATCGGCCTTTTCCAGCCCTAAGAATAAGTTTTTAAACTGATTCATGCCGGCGTTCGCAAACATGATCGTTGGATCATTTTCAGGAATCAGGCTAGAGCTTGGCACATGTGTATGGCCCTGCTTTTTAAAGTAATCAACAAAACTGTTGCGGATCTCAGAACTCGTCATCATAAATTTCTTCCTCGTTGGCGGATGAGTATTTCAAATCATTTTTTAATATGCTGGATACGACATGTGATTCGTACCCACGGGTAATCAGATAGCGCATGATTTTAGCTTTAAGTTTTTGTGACTCTTTAAAATCAAGGCCTTTAAAGTCTCTGGGGCTCCATTTTGATAAAACAAGCTTCTTTGCTTTTTCAAGTTCGGTTTCAGCTTCGGCTTTAACACTTTCAAGACCCAGCTCTTTCAGCTTCTGATTAATTTTGCGAATGCCTTTGCCTCTTCGTGAGAGCTGCTCCGCAAATTGCGTTTTTAATTTTTCAGGAGAGGCCAGCCAGTTTTGTTCTCCGGCCCACTTAATTGTTTGTTCAACAACTTCAGGTTCGCATCTTTGCGCTAATTTTTTTCGTAATTCTTTTTCGCTGTGATCCCGGCGCGCGACCAAATCCATTAACTTTTTTTTCGCTTCAGACAAAGTTAACGGCTCACGTTTGAACGTCGAATTTTCTTTGTTGTAAGGTTTTCGTTTGCGGCCGTAAAAAGACATCGGATCATATTAGTCAATGTAATCCCGAATGACAATAAGTGAGCGAATTCAAGAGTTTAGTCTTGACTCGACCCGAAAAGAAATCTGTCATGGCTTATGTTAATCTGGTTTTTCAGCAATTTTTTGCGTTAGAAGGAGTTAGTCATGGAATCCATTGGTATTTCAACAATCATAATCGTTATAGCCGTGTTATCTGTTGTGGGCGGGCTTTTCGTAACGGTACAGCAGGGAACAGTTGCGGTTGTTACGCTTTTCGGAAAATACCGCCGGGTTATGTATCCGGGACTCAATTTCAAAATTCCGTTCTTTGAGGTGATTTTCAGACGTATTTCAGTGCAAAATCAGTCGATCGAGCTGCAGTTTCAGGCGATCACGCAAGACCAGGCGAACGTAAACTTTAAAGCGATGCTGCTTTATTCAGTAATCGACCACACAGAAAACACAATTAAAGATGTGGCTTTCAAGTTCATCGACTTCGGAAGTTTAATGCAGGCTTTGAACCGCACAGTTGAAGGTAGCGTGCGCGGCTTCGTTGCGACTAAAAGACAAAATGAAATTCTGGGTTTACGCCGCGACATCGTTGAAGCCGTTAAAGCCAATCTTGATGAAGACCTGAAAAGCTGGGGTTACCACCTGATCGATTTGCAGTTAAATGACATCACATTTGATGAAGTGATTTTACAGTCGATGGCACAGGTTGTGGCGTCAAGTAACTTGCGTGCGGCTGCAGAAAACGAAGGGCAGGCGCTCTTGATCCGTAAAACAAAAGAAGCGGAAGCGCAGGGTCTTTCAGTAAAGATTGAAGCCGAAGCAGAAAAAGTCGCGGCTCAGCTTCGCGGTGAAGGTGTGGCCTTATTCAGAGAAGAAGTGGCAAAAGGTATGAACCGCGCCGCGGGCGAAATCAAAGCAGCGGGCCTTGATTCTTCATTTATTCTATTTTCAATGTGGACAGAATCTGTTCGCCATTTTGCTGAAGAAGGCAAAGGCAACGTTATCTTTCTTGATGGCTCTACCGAAGGTATGGAAAAAACGATGAAACAGATGATGGCTCTGACTCACGCTTCCAGTAACCTGAGCACAGCAAAAAAATAACAGCGGCATGAACAAGTTTCTGATTCAAATCGCCATTTTTTTCGGAGCGGGTAAATCGCCGAAGGCACCGGGCACCGTCGGTACTATTGCAACAATCCCGCTTTGGTATGCGCTTTCCCATTTGGGCCCCATCGCTTACATGGCCATAACTTTTGCTCTTGTATTTGTAGGTGTAGCTGCAGCTAACGCATACGAGGCTGTGTCGCAAAAGCATGACTCACAAGAAATTGTAATTGATGAGGTCGTTGGATTTTTAATTACGATGACGTGGTTACCGGTAACATGGCAGAGCTTACTGATAGGGTTTGCTGTGTTCCGTATTCTTGATATTTTGAAGCCGCCACCGATTCGCCAGTTAGACCGAAAGGTTCAAGGTGGTTTTGGTGTGATGGTTGATGACATTGCTGCCGGAATTATCGGCAGCATCATCATGCAGATCATTTATAATCAAACCAATTGGCTAGGAATGCAAATTTCTACCTTGACCCCGGGGTAACTTACATACATTCTACATATGTAAATTATATGAAAGAACAAACACTGAAAACTCATACTGAGAATGAAACCGAGCTGAGACGCCAAGTTGTAAGCATCGTGTCGGTTCTTGGTGACAAGGGTCTGACAGTGGGTTTTGCTGAGAGCTGCACCGGCGGACTTTTGTCTAGTTACTTTACCGAACTGTCAGGAGTTTCGAAGGTCTTCTTTGGGTCCATCATAAGTTACGACAACAGTGTGAAGCATAAGTTTTTAAATGTTTCGGAAGAAGCATTAAAAACCAAAGGTGCAGTGAGTGCAGAAGTAGCTCAGCAAATGGCGAAGTCTGCGCAAACAGGGCTTGGGGTCTCTTTATCTGTAGCGGTAACCGGAATTGCCGGTCCGACAGGTGGAACACCGACAAAGCCGGTAGGCACTGTATTTATCGCAGTGGCTGGTTTGAAAAGTGAAGTACAGGTTTTCGAACATCATTTCAGTGGCGATCGAAAATCAGTGCAACTGCAAACCTGCATTGAAGCGGTAAAACATTTAAGTGAATTTTTAACAAGAAGTTAGTTAGCAATTATATAAGGAGAAGAAATGGCAACGAACGGACAAAACCCAGCACAAGATGCAAAAGCTCAAGGCGAAAAATCAAAAGCTTTGGATTTAGCTTTATCAACAATTGAAAAACAATTCGGTAAAGGTTCTATCATGCGTTTAAACGCAGGTGATTCTTTAGTGAAAGATGTTGAAATCATTCCAACGGGTGCGTTGTCATTAGATATCGCTCTGGGCATCGGCGGATACCCTAAAGGCCGTATCATCGAAATCTTCGGCCCTGAATCTTCTGGTAAAACGACTTTATCATTATCTGCTATTGCACAGGCTCAGAAAAAGGGCGGAGTAGTTGCTTTCATCGATGCTGAGCACGCTTTAGATGTTAACTACGCTAAAAAATTAGGTGTTAACATTGAAGATCTTTTGATCTCTCAACCGGACAATGGTGAACAGGCGTTAGAAATCACTGAAACTCTTGTTCGTTCAGGCGCGATTGACGTATTGGTTGTCGACTCTGTTGCTGCGTTAACTCCGCGTGCAGAGATTGAAGGCGAAATGGGTGATTCTCACATGGGTCTACAAGCCCGTTTGATGTCACAAGCATTACGTAAATTAACTGCTTCTATCAACCGTTCTAAAACTTTAGTTATCTTTATCAACCAGATCCGTATGAAAATCGGTGTTATGTTCGGTAACCCTGAAACTACTACCGGTGGTAACGCGTTGAAGTTTTACTCTTCTATCCGCTTAGATGTTCGCCGTATCGGTGCATTGAAAAACGGTGAAGATGTTGTTGGTAACAGAACAGCTGTTAAAGTTGTGAAAAACAAAATGGCTCCGCCGTTCACAAAAGTTGAATTCGACTTAATGTACGGTGAAGGTATTTCTGAAGAAGGCGATATCTTAGATTTAGCTGCGACTGCAAACATGGTTGAAAAATCAGGTGCGTGGTACTCTTACAAAGGTGAGCGCTTAGGCCAAGGCCGTGATCAGGCAAAAGAATACTTAAGAAATAATCCAGCTGTTAAAACTGAATTGCGTAACGCCATCTTAGCTAAAAACGGTATCGGTCAATTGTTAATGGAAAAAGACATGGGCGATGCAGTTGCTGACGATGCTTCTGTAGAATTAGATTCTCCGAAGAAAGCTAAAAAGACTGCTGCTAAAGATGCCGGCGCTAAAGAAAAACTGAACTAGTTATTTTTTGAATGCCTATTAGTTCTTGTTGTTGCTGACAGGAACAGAAGAAGAGGTCACCGCAAGGTGGCCTTTTTTATTTTCTGCGTGATGATTTTGTCGTTTGTTTGGAACAAGCGATTGAGAGTAAATCAGACCAATGGCAAAGAAAGTAACTAAGAAAGAAGTTAAAAATAAATTGATCAGTCTGAACATGGTACTCTCCTTACATTTCTGTATTTCAAGTAGAGTACCAGTTAAGAGCTTCTATATTTGTTATTAGCTGAAAATTAGATGAGGGTGCCGAAAATGGCCGACAGTTTCGTTAACCGATGGCTTTTTCGATGTCGGCTTTGATTTGTGCGGGCTCAGTGCTTGGGGCATAACGTTCGATAACTTTTCCGTCTTTTCCGACTAAGAATTTTGTAAAATTCCATTTGATCATTTCGGTTCCTAAAACACCTGGGGCCGCTTCTTTTAAATAGCTGTACACAGGGTCTGCGCCGGAACCGTTCACATCAATTTTTGCCATGATCGGAAAGCTGATTTTGTAATTCATGTCACAGAAATCAAGAATGTCCTGATTGCTGCCGGGCTCTTGTGCGCCGAACTGATTGCATGGAAAACCAAGAATGACGAATTTGTCTTTTGGCAAAGTGTTATAGAGTTCTTCTAATCCTTTATACTGAGGAGTGTAACCGCAGCGGCTGGCCGTATTAACAACGAGAACAACTTTTCCTTTGTGCTGGTCAAGTTTGTAATCGCTCATGTCAGGTGCTTTAACTGTGAAATCAAAAAAATTCTTAGACATTTTGTCCGCCTTGTTGGTGATGGTTGATGCATCAAATTTTCTCAGTTCCCCTCTGAAAATCAAGCCCTAACGCCGTACTTTCGAGGTGGATAAATGTTCAACACCTTGGGCTTGCGAGCAATATATTGCAGTCCGCAATTTTCGTTCAGGACGTCATTATTTTTTTGAAGGAAAAGTGTCTCATTTCGGGAAAAGTTACTTAAGTCTTGAAGTGAGATGGCCGATAAATTCAGTGAGGTGTTATGAAGACTAATCACACATCGTTAATGAAGTATTTCAGTATATTAATGACCTTAGCTTACAGCTTTCAGGCTTATGCGGATCTTCCCGGTGCCCAAACCAGTTATGGCACTAAAGATTCGTACGAATCTTCATTGCCGAATCCGCGAAATTCGACAAACCCAAATGGGACTAATTGTCCTGGAATTGATTCCATTTCTTTTGTAGGGCTAAAGTTTATTGGGCAAGCCACATGTGTTGCAGCTTCAAATGACACTCGAGCAGATGGCCTTTGCAATGCCGGACGTCACGTAAACCCAGGTAACCCGCAATACGGCGGCACCGGATCACTGACTTCGAATAATGTTGGTTACTATTACTGCGTTCCGGATGATCCGAGAAATCGTAAAGAAAATATGTGCCGGAACTTAGCGAATCTTTACCATCCATATTTAAGTTTTGAATACAGAAGAGTTGGATCTGGCACAGATGGTAACTGCTGGTGTGGTTACAATGGACAAATGCAGGAGTGTAATAACATCCAGCAAATTTCGCAAGCAGCACTAGCTTCAGCTTGCTCGGGTGCGCAGAACCCTAATGTTTATAATCGTGCATGGACTGCAGAGCAAGCTGCCACAGAATTTATGAATGGTCAGGTTCGCAGCCTTACGGTTGCAGGATCGGATTTTGGAATGCCTGTTGATAAATTGTATTGCAAGTGTAATCAGAATGCCCCAGAGGCTGATAGGGATACATGGGTAACGGCACCAGCAACTGCGACAAGTTGTGGAAACACTGGTGCAACTATAGCTGCAGCGACAGCTTCAGGAACGACAACAGCGACTGCTACTCAACAACAAGAATTCGACCGTTGCTTAGCTGATTACCGTCAGCGTGCAATGGATTGTCAAAGCCAGGCTAATACTGCAAGAGATACTTGCCGTGAAAAAATGGAGAGAGCTCAAAACAGTCCGTTAAATATGGCGGGCAGCATGGTGGGAGCACTTGGTCAGGTAGGAATGGCGGCCAATGCCGGAAGCGGAAATCAGCAGAATTGCTTCGGTGCCGGCGTCGGAATGATGGGAGTTCGTGAAGCTCTCAGAGCAGGCCGGGAAAGCTGTCAAAGTGAATTTGCAAATTGTGAAAATACCTGTAAGCAAGAAAATATGGACCGCATGTTAACCGAGTGTCCTGCAAAATTAAGAGATCCGGCAACAAATCAACCGCTGACTCAAGCGCAACTTATTCAAAGAGGCGATGAGAACGCGCAAAGATTTCAGTCAAGCCGTGAAGAGTTTCAACGGATGGCAAATGAGGGACGACAAATTTGTACACGGGATGCCGGAGGGGCCAACCAAGATATGAGCCGATTAATGAACGGCTTAGGGAATTCTCTGCAGGGATCAATGCAGTGTGCTTGTAACTTCAGTAGCGCTAATAGTAGTACAAATACTAATTGTAATCAGATTCCAACAATTCAATCCTGCGAAACTGACCCAACATTGCCGAACTGCCAACTTTACGGCGGACTGGAGACATGTACTCCAGGGTCAGCTTCTTACAATCAACAGCAGTGTAATTGTATGCAAAATCCTGGAAGTTGTACGACAGCTAACGGTACGCCTCCTCCTTCATTATTCGGAGGAAACTTAAAAAATCCATTAAATCCTTCAGGAGTAAATGGTTTCGCAGGAAATATTGCTGGTGGTGGTGCCGGCGGTGGGCGCGGTGGCTATGATGTTGGTTCTGATCCTGCCGGTGATGCACAAGCAATGCTTGGGCGCCCTGAATTTGCTGGCGGTGCCCGTGGTGGCGCCGGAGGCGGCGCAGGTGGTGGCGGAATGGGAGCTCCAGGCGGTGGTGCCGGTGGCCCTACTGGTGAAAATCCTGCGGGCGTAGCTGTTCAGGAAAAAGGTTTAGCCGGTTTATTCAATCAGGCGAAGACTGCATTAGCAGGAGCTTTAGGTTTAGGTAAAGGTGGCCCCGCTGCTAAAAACGCAGCGCCTGGAAGACCTGGCGCTAAAGAAGATCTTACTAAATTCAAACCAAGAAATCTTGCAAGCACCGGCCGCAATGGTATCGGTACTGCTAATATGGATATCTTCGGTATGATAAAAATGTGCGCTCAGGGTGAAACTTGTGAAACGAACAGACCTAAGAGTGCTTGGATCTTAACGCCGTAATTTAAAAGTAAGAATTTTCAGAATTAACATTCTGTAAAAACAAAAAAGCCTTGGTGATGCCAAGGCTTTTTTCATTAAGGTAATATGGATTACGTTTTTCTATTAAGGTTCGTCTTTAACGATGTCGATGCCTGTGTAGTAAAATTTCAGAATCTCATCAAAAGTCTTATTGTATTTATCTACCATTACACGTGCGCCCCACTGATTCATGCCCGCGCCATGACCGAAACCTTTTCCGCTGATGGTAGCAGAGCCGTTCTTCGTAGAGATTTTGATCCACGCACTTTTGATTCTCATTGCGAATGAAAAATCAACCGCGCGAATTTTTTTAGTTACGTTTCCGGTTAAAGTTAACGTTACAAAACTTGGGCGGGTACTTGGGTACTGGTCAGCAGCATCGATACGGATGTTTGTAATGTTTGAACCGGCCGGTAAAAGTTTATTGTTGATCAGTCTTGTTTCAACTTCGTTAACTGCAAATGTGAATGTCCAGTCTGTTCCTGGGATAGAGCCATGAGGGTAGATCTCAGGTTTGCCAATGATATACGGGTAATATTTATCCCAAACATTTTCGGCGTTTTCAGTATGGCCGCCGCTGTCAGCGCTGAAGTAGGCTTTCACTACTTTGCCCTGATGAACCATCACCTGACTTGCCGTTTCGTTAACAGCTCTATCAGTTGCTGCTGTTGTATTTTTTAATCCAAGGTAAGCCTGGTAAGTAACTGTATCATCAAATTGCGCACCTGATTCTTCAGCCGTAATATTCGGATCTGCTGCAGAAACAAAAGTTGTTAACTCGTAAAACGCATAAGTACGCGCTGCAATTGCCTGAGCTTTCAAAGCCTCATGCGACCAGCTTGCCGGCATTTCAGAAGGCACAACGCCTTTTAAATACTCTTCAAACGGAACAACATTAACAACTGTGATGTAAGAGTTAGGGCCTTTTGTTTTTTTAACAAACATCACGCCTTTATAACGAATCGGCGCTGACGGATAATCAACTCGTGTTACTTGAATCGGTGCTTCGCACTCGATCCACATAGGATCTGTTACGTTTTGTGTCGTCAGGTTAAATGATGTACCGGTTTTAATTAATTCTGAACGAGTAATGCCGCCTTCAGAAGTTGGGCGGTCTGCTTTAAAAACTTTGCACTCTGCCGTCGAGCTTAAAGTCACGCGGTCAAGAGTTGTGTCTTTACCCTGTGGAGAATTGTAACGGTTGTTATGTGGGAATACTTTAACCCGGATTTCAGCGTATTGACGAAGATAATCGCGTGACCAGTCAGGTTCTTCTGCGAATTCTAAACGAAAAGTTTCAGGTGTTGTGAAAACTGGATTGTGAAACGCTGATGAATCATCTAATGCAAAATCTTCTGAAGAGTTGGCGGCAAAAACGGTTGTTGAAAACAAAACTAATGCGGCAAATAAAGCTGGTAAATTGAACATGAATAACTCCCCTCCGAATCATTCTAGCTAACGTAACTTTCGCAAATTACACTACAGCGATATTGAAAAGACTAGTGAAAAATCGGTTTTTTAGCTAAGAGACGCAAAGTTTGTGAAGGGCAGAAATGGCTCTGATCCGGCTATCGGAAGGGACCACGAAATGCAGTCCCAGATTGCTTTTAATTTGATGTAGGAACTCGAGCCCGTCTGATTTCATCATTTTTAGGCAGTTTTGCTCGTCTTCAAGCTGCGGCGAATTGGAAAAAGTTACACTGACGGAGCTCAGCTTCGGGGATAAAACGGCATAACAGGGATTATTTTTGTCGTAATTTTCAATGGCCTGCAGAGTTTCATCAGGCGCAGTTATGAAGATTTTTTTACCCTGCTGCGACAGCAACTGCACATAGCCCATCTGATTTTTTTGTAAAAAAATCTGAAAACTTTCGAAACTTTCTTCTTTTAATTCAACTTCAAAAATCTTCGCGAAAGAATTTATGGCGATCGCATTTTGCGGTGCCAGCCCTGTTGAATTTGTTGAAACGGTTGTGCCTTCTTCTTTTTCGTCTGAGGCTGAGCCTACAAAAATCGCGACGGATTTTTCTGATGCGAGCTTCACTGAGCGGTGATTTAAAACCTGTGCGCCCCAGGTGGTCATGTCTTCGAGCTGCTGATAACTGAGCTCCGGCAAAAGCTTTGCTTTCGGCTCAAGTTTTGGATCGGCAGAAAAAACACCGGCTACATCTTTTAAAACTTCGCAGCGCTCGGCTTTTAAAAAATTCGCCATTGAAACCGCAGAAATGTCCGAGCCCCCACGGCCGAGAGTGGTGATTTCTTTCGTGTTCGGAGAGACACCTTGAAAGCCGGCAAGAATAACGACTTTATTTTCGTTCAGTGCCTGTTCAACGCGAAACGCTTTGACGTCAATGATCTGAGCATTGAAGTGGGCGTCGTCAGTCAGAATACCTGCCTGGCTTCCTGTAAAGCTGATAGCGGGGCAACCTAAATCATTCAGCGCCATACTCAATAACGACATACTGATGCGTTCACCGGCCGTTAAAAGCATATCCAGTTCACGCATGTGGGGGCGGTGAGAGACTTGTTTAGCAAGATCAATCAGTTGATTTGTTGTTTTACCCATAGCGCTGACGACAGCGACAACGCGAATGCCTGAACGGTGAAGCTGCATGATCCTTTTTGCAACTGACTTCACTTTTTCGGCGTCAGCTAATGTGGCACCACCGTATTTTTGAACAACAATTTTGTGAGACGACATAGGGACTAGTCTAACGCATATTTTTTATTTTGATCACGAAAATACTGTTTTGCGACGCTCAGTGAACCGAGCGGAATGCGGATCGGATGGCCAGAAACTTCTCGCGGAATATATCCCACGATTAATTCAGCGTTCAGTTCGCGCATCGATTTGCGGGTAATGCTTAAATAGTCCGCCATCGCATCTAACTGTGTGCCACCTGGCGCCCAAACCACTTCATACTGAAGCGGATACTGAGAATCAATGTTGCGGAAGCCGTAAAGATTAGGGGCTTTTGCAATCATCAGTGCTGCAAGGATTTTAGGAACGTAATCCTGTGTCTCTTGGGGAAGTGCGCGAAGCTTCACCAGCTCCCAGTAGTCATTTGTGCGGTAAGTTCTGATGCGGTTTCGAAGGCCGCCTTCACCCATGTTATAGCTGGCGGCAACTAAATACCACGAGCCGAATTCTTCGCGTAAATCTTTCAGGTAGTTGATAGCAGCTGTCGTACTTTTTTTAATGTCTCTTCGTTCATCCAGCCACCAATTTTGACGGAGGCCGTAGTTTTTTCCGGTACTGGAAATAAATTGCCATGGGCCAACGGCTTGCGCCGTACTGATGGCGCTCGCTGAAAATCCGCTCTCAATCATCACCATGTAGGCTAAATCTGTTGGAAGACCCGCTTTTTTCAGTTCGCTCTGCAGAAGTGGCATGTACTTGTTGGATTTTTCGAGCCAGTTCCGAAAGAAATTTTTTCCGCGCGTTTGAAAGTACGCAATCCACGCAGCCACTTTTTTATTGTAGGTAACGGGCATATCAAAAATGAAATGATCTGTACGGCGCGTCTGTTTTTTTTCCAGGAGGCTTAACTTCTGCCTCAGTGTCATCGAATGCGTTTCGTTGTTAGCCGCTCTGACAGCGGCTTTCGGGGCTTCCTGCGCAGGGGCAACGCTGGCAACGGATCTGGTTACAGCTTTGGCCGCCGGAGGCAGCGCTTTCTCAGCAGGTGCGGGAATGGCTCTGGCTGTTGCGGTGGTCTCGATCGGAGCCGGCGGTTCGTAAGCAGGTTTCAACTGCCCTGAATACGCACCGGAATTTGCATGAAATAAAATGCAAAAAAGAAATGTAATGCCACAGGCCGCTTTAATAGAATTCATGTAGTCATATCAGTATGACAAAAAATAACGGCAAAGGTCGATACACATTTTTGACAGTCGAGTTCGTTGTGAATGACAAAATACTGACAGGCCTTAGACGGAGGTCCAGCTGGAATTTTCCTATATCGGAAGTCAGATGTAATTCATTGAGTCCTGATTTTTACATTTGTGCCTTAGTCGCGTCGAGGTCCGGATGGCACTTGGGTTGCTAATTGTTACTGATTAGGAGAAAAGCCAAATGAGTACAAAAGGAATATTCACAGCTTTAAGTGGTGCGCTGGCACAGACTGTAAAGATGGATACGATTGCAAATAACATTGCAAACGTGAATACGACCGGTTTCAAAAAAGACCAACAGACCTTTGGCGAGTATCTGACGGCTCATGAGAAAGAGCAGGAAGTGATTCAGGTTCCTCGTATTCCGGCTTCGATCGAAAGCTTTTACGCCATGAACGGCGGAGACAAAGGCTTTGTTGACCAAACCGGAACTTTTACCAACTTCGAGCAAGGCAGCCTTAAGTTCACAGGCGGCAAGCTGGACGTGGCGATTGATGGCGCCGGTTTCTTTGAAGTTAATACTCCTTCAGGCGTGCAATTAACCCGTGCGGGCAATTTCACTGTCGATGGTAATGGGCAGTTAGTTACGAAAGACGGTTTTGCAGTCCTTCTGGATGGCGAAGGCCCCGCAGAAGAAAGAACTGTAAGATTTTCAGGGCAGGCCCCGGCTTATATTTCTGATGGCGGAGAAATTTTTGAAGGTGAAAACAAACTTGGAAAAATTTCTTTGGTTCAGGTTCAGAATTCCGACAGCTTACAAAAAGTCGGTAACAACAACTACTCTTTTAAATCGAATATGCCGGCGGAAGTCAGCAAAGTTGCGGTTCCGAACCTGAAGCAGGGTTTTTTAGAGACAAGTAACGTGAACATTGTAAACGAAATGACAGAAATGATTATGGCTCAGCGAGTGTTCGAAGGAACGCAGAAAGCTATTCATGCTTATGATCAAATGGCAGACAAACTTATTAACGTTGTTGGAAACACAAAGGGGTAATAAATGATTAAGAGCCTGAATACAGCCGCAACCGGAATGTTAGCTCAGCAAAGTAATATGGATGTTATTGCCAACAACATCGCGAACGTCAGCACGTCAGGATTTAAAAAAGGCCGCGCTGAATTCGAAGATCTTGTTTATCACAACTTAAAAGACCCAGGTCAGGCTTCTGGCTTAAATTCTGTGACACCAACAGGTGTTCAGACCGGTTTAGGTGTTCGTACTGCTTCTATTCAGAAAGATTTTGCTGACGGCAGTGCCGTTATCACAAAAAATCCTCTGGATATCAGTATTGAAGGAAACGGTTTTTTCCAGGTGAGAACTCCGGACGGCGAAATTGCTTATACGCGCGACGGTGCGTTTAAAAAGAACGCCAGCGGCCAGATCGTTGATAAAAACGGTAACTTGCTGATTCCTGAAATTGTGATTCCTGAACAGTCGATCAGTATTGAAATTACACCGTCAGGTGAAATCAGAAGTATCAATCAGTTAAATGATGCCCCACAGATTTTAGGACAACTGGATATTGCTAATTTTATTAACCCGGCCGGTCTTAAAAGCATGGGTAAAAATTTATTTATGCCGACTGTTGCCAGCGGCCAGCCGACAGCGAACCGTCCCGGCACATTAGGGATGGGGTTTCTTTCTCAGGGTGAACTTGAGGGAAGTAACGTGAATATCGTTGATGAAATGATCAATATGATCAGTGCGCAGCGTGCGTATGAAACAAATTCTAAAGTTGTACAAACTTCAGATCAAATGATGCAAACGGCGGTTAACGTAAAATGATGAAGTTCGTATTTTTAGCTTTAATTTTGTCAGTTAAATGTTTTGCCGCAGGCGAAGTCGAATTAGTTATTCCTTCCACTGTTGAAGTATCGCCTCGCTCTCAAATTAATGTTTACGACATTGTTGAAGCTAAAAATCTGACTGACGAGGTCATGACGGCTCTTCAGGAAATCGTCATTCCGGAAAATAAGGTTTCTACGATTACCAAAGGTGAGCTGGCCCGTATGCTTTATTCGGTAAAAGCACGTTTTGTGCTTCCGAACGGTTTGAAAATTCTGAAAAGCAGCGGTGCTGTTTCAAGAATGGAAGTTGAAAGAAAAATTAAAAATAAAATCAATGCAGACTGCGCATCTTGTGAAGTGCAGGTTTTAATTTCGAACGTGCCACAGAACATTGAGAGTGACTGGGCGATGGATTTGAACATTGATTTAAGCAAAAAGAATGTGATGATTCCGGTTTACAGCACTAAAAATTCAAATTCAAAAGGCTGGATTGTAGCGGAGTTAAAGCGTTACAAAAATGTTCCGGTGCTGAATCAGTCGGTAAAAGTCGGCGATGTTCTGACAGAAGAAATGCTGACCATCGAAAAACGCGAAATGCTGAACGTGCGTGATACTTATCAGTCAATGGGATCACTGGTTGGAATGCAGGCCATCCGCTTTTTAAATGCCGGGCAAGTGGTTCAGTTCAGTGATGTTAAAAAAGAACAGCTGGTTAAAAAAGGCCAAATGGTTAAAGCCATTGTCGGGAATAACGCTTTTGAAGTCGCGATCACCGCTGAAGTTCAAGAGGGTGGATCAGCCGGCGAAGTTGTTAAAGTTAAAAATTTAGATTCGCAAAAGGTATTTGCCGCAAAAATCATTGAACGCGGTGTTGTGAGGATTGAATGATTAAACGTCTTCTTGCAGTCATTTGTGTTCTTGGATTTCAGGGCTGCGCAACCTTTTCTGAACAAGGTGATGCGGCTAAAGAAGCCCAGCTTGAAAAAGAACTGACACCTGAACCTGCCGAGCAGGTTGTGAAAGCTCCTGTTAAAGAAATTACTGATGAAGACATCGGAGTAAAAGAACCGTTGACCCGTTATTCAGGGCTAAACAACATGGCTCCGCCGTCAGACCGGCAATATAAACGCATGACTCGCGAGCGCATGGAAGAAGAGTCGGCTTTAAACAGCTCTGCCGGCTCATTATGGAAGATGGAAGGCCAAACAAGCTATTTGTTTGCCGAAAACAAGCACCGCAGAGAAGGCGATCCGACAACAATCAAACTTGAAGGTTCAGCTTTTAAACTTGTTGAAAATAAAGCGCAAGTGGTCGGCGAGTTGCTGACTCAGTTAGATGAGCAGCGCCGTGTAGCTGAAGAAGAAGAAAGAAAAGCTGAAGCTGAAAGACAGCGCTTAGCCACTGTTGAAGCTGAAAGAAAATTACGCGCCGAACGAATTGCAAAAGGCGAGATCGTTGTAGATCCGTTGGATGAACAGCAGGCGTACGTTGAGCAAAAAGCTGACGGTGACTTCCGTTTACCGGCAAGTGTTGGCGGAGCCGCTCCTGTTGCGGGTAAGAAAGCAGTAGAAGAAAAAATTGATTTGAAAGATATCGAAAACATTCCGGCTAAGATTGTTGAAAGAATGCCGGATGACACTTACAGAATTCGCGGTCAGCAATTTATTACGATCAAAAAGAAACCATATAAGTTAATTGCGACAGCGTTAATTCGTGCTGAAGACTTCAATGATGCAAGTGTCAGCTCGAACAAACTGCTGGAAGCGCAGTATGACCTGGTTCACGTAAAGAGGGCTTCAAATGAATAAAATTCTTTTTACTCTTATTTTGATTTCATTCGGCTTTTCTTACGGTGCAAGACTGAAAGATATCGCGAGCATCAGAGGCGTACGTGAAAATCAGCTGATCGGTTACGGTTTGGTTGTGGGATTAAAAGGAACGGGCGATTCAGCCTCTTCATTTACGAATCAGTCTTTTGCTCGCTTGATCGAAAAAATGGGTGTAAAAGTTGAAGCGAAAGACATGCAAAGTAAAAATATTGCGGCCGTTATTATCACAGCAACACTGCCTGCATTTGCGAAGGCCGGTAACCCGGTGGATGTAACAGTCAGCAGTATCGGTGATGCTTCATCACTGGTGGGTGGAACTCTTTTACAGTCTCCGTTGCGTGCAGCTAATGACGAAGTATTCGCCGTGGCTCAGGGAAGTTTGTCTGTATTAGGTGACGGTAAAGAAGTTCACACGACTGCAGGCCGCATTCCGAACGGTGCGATGATTGAACGTGATATTCAGGCGGACTTTGCTTCACGCAAAATGTATCGCATGACTTTACATAATCCTGATTTCACAACGGCAGCACGCACAGTTCTGACAATCAATAAAGAGCTGGGCGGTCAGTATGCGACAGCAAAAGATGCAGGAACAATTGATATCGTGACTCCGTTTTCCTACGAAAACCGCGGCGTGGAACTGATGGCTTCGATTGAGGCGATCGAAATTAACCCGGATCAAGTCGCAAGAGTCGTTATCAATGAGAGAACGGGAACTATTGTTATCGGTGAAAAAGTCAGAATTTCAAAAGTCGGATTAAGCCACGGAAGCCTGACATTAAAAGTTGATGGTAAAAAATCAAAGGACGGTGCAGACGATAAAGTCACGTTACTTGATGTCGGAGCAAACGTTGGTGATCTCGTGCAAGCGCTGAACAAGCTTGGGGTGTCACCGAAGGATTTAATTTCAATCCTGCAATCTGTGAAGGCCGCAGGGGCCTTACACGGAGAGCTGGAGACGATGTAGTTTTAATTTAATTTTTTTTGCCGGTATTCATGGATGAAAACCGGTGAAAGGGGAGGGTCCTCAAATTTCATTAACCAAGGACGGTCTAGGTGCTGCCAATGTACGAACAACCTCGCAGGAAGTTTCACATCAGAACGGCAAAGAAATCACGGATGATTTTCAGTCGTCACTTGCACTTAGAAAAATCTCATGGACGAGATTAAGAAATAAAAGGACACTCCCCATCTTTTTTTACATACAGGGCAATCAGTTCAAATGAGCGAAATCGGAAAATTAAATAATGTAAGAATCCCGCCCACAGCTGCTGACAAAGCGAAGGCTGCGGACGAGAAACTTCATCAGGTTGCTGATATGTATGAGCAGCATTTTATCCGCTCGATGATGAAAGAAATGCGCGCCACCGTTCAAGAAGGTGGTTTTGTAAAAGCCAGCAACGCAGAAAAACTTTTCAGAGACCAGCTTGATGACCAATATGCCGAACAGTGGACTAAGTCAGGCGGCATCGGTCTATCAAAAATGATTTATGAACAATTGATCGATAAGTACGGAACGAAAATGGGCCTGAAACAGCCTGTGGACAAGCCTTTGGGCCCGTTGCCTATTGATCAAAAAAGCCAGTTTACCGGTGCACAGATGGCGCCTCAAGCCGCTCCTGCCCGGGTAGCGATGCCAGGCGAAGTCAGCCCTAAGTCCGGTCAGCCGGTCACTTTCACTTTTCAATCACCACCTGATCAAAAAACGGAACTCAAAAATCCATGGGTCGGTGTTTTGCTAGATAAAAAATACCTGGAGATGGATCAGATGCAGTATCGAATTAAACACGATAATGGTCTGGAAAGTCTCATTATGACACGCGGAACGGGTCTGGGAATGGAACAGAAATTGTCTCCAGGTGACACAATTCAGGCTGGGGAACAGCTGGGTTGGGTCTCATCGGCTAGTCCTGTGTATTGGACTGTTAAGCCGAATGTCTCAGAATGATTTGGTACAAATGTCTCACTGTGATACAATAATTATAGGTCGGAGGTTCTCATGAAGATTACTCACAATAAGGTCGGACAAAATTTAAATACTAGCGATACTAAAGCTGCGGACAAATCAGGTGCAGCCAAAAAAAGTTCGTCGACTTCAGTATCTTCAGATGCATCAGCAACTTCTGAAAGTTCACAGGCAGCAAAAGTTGAACTTTCAGGCCGCGCTCAAGATATTAAAAAAATTAAAGAATTAGCTAACAACTCTCCTGACGTTGATATGAACAAGGTAGAAAAGTTCAAAAAATTAATCGCAGAAGGTAAGTACAAAGTTGATTCTAAAGCCGTAGCTGACCGTATGGTTGAAGAGCATCTTTTAGGTGCCGGCAAAACTTCTAACGACTAGAGTTTTTTAATTTTAATTATTTAGCACTTCACGGATGAGGGGCAAAAATGAAACAACAATCTTACGAAAAATTACTCTCTAATTTAGAGGACATGACTAAGCAGTATCGCCTGCTTTTAGACTGTGTTCGCAAAGAAAAAGACTTCCTCATTCAAAATGAAATTGAACTTTTAAATGAAAATAATCTTTTAAAAGAACAGCTCTTAAACAAGATTGCCGGCCTTGATACAATTCGTGCCGGTTTTGCCTCTGCACTTGCACAAGAGATCGGTGCCAATGCAGATGAACCGCGTTTGCTTGAATTAGCACAGCGTATGGGCGGAGCAGAAGGCGATCGTCTGCGCACAATCCACTCAGCGTTCGGTCTACTGACAGAGCGTTTGGTTGCAATCAATAAAGAAAATGCAGTCTATGCTGAATCAGCTTTAAGTACCGTAAATTCTGCGATGGAAAACATCAAAGATGCGATCAGCGGTCCTAAAACCTACCAGAAAAAAGGAAGCTATCAACAAGGCAATAACTCAGGGAACTTGGTAAGCAGAGAAGCTTAAGCAAGATAAGGAAAGGCACGGATGGCCAAGATTCACAGTTTGTTAGATTTGGGACGACGTAGTATGAACGTCAGTCAGTCTGCCCTGCAGACTGCGTCTCATAATATTGCTAACAAATCTGTTGAAGGATTCTCGCGCCAGCGTGTTGATGTTGAAACAAACCCTGCAGTTAACGAAGGTAAAAACCGCATCGGCACGGGTTCCCGCTTGGGTGGTATTACCCGCACAAATAATCCATGGATTGAAAAACAACTTGAGCGCGAAGGTTCTAATCTCGGGTTTTTAGAGGGCCGTCAGAACGCTTTACAAAGACTTGAGTCTGCTTTTAACGAACAAACAGTTAAAGGCACAAGCAATGCGATGTCTGAATTCTTTAACAGCTTCCGCGAACTTGCGAACAACCCTGAGAGCTTAACTGCAAGAACAGTTGTGCGGGACAATGCAGCGGCCTTAATCAAAAATTTTCAGGACGTCGACAGACAGATTGACTCCGTCGCAGATGAATTGAATAACACAATTTCGTCAGGCGTGAATGAAATTAACGGTCACATTAAAGAAATCGCAAAGCTGAATGAAAAAATTCAGTCGATTGAAATTTCAGGTGTTTCAGCGAATGATGAGCGTGACCGCCGTGATTTACTTATTAAAAAATTAGCTGAAAAGATTGATATCAGCTGGGCCGAAGATACAACAGGCGGAATGGTTAACATTACGGCCGGTAAAACGGGTATTCTGGTGGCCGGTACAAGCGCGTCTGAATTGAAAACAAAAACAGACGAAAACAACCGTACACAGGTTGTTTATGAACTGGGTGCTAAAGCACAAAGTGATATTACAGATCAATTTAAAAAAGGTGCATTGGGCGGAGCCATTGAATTGCGTGACGGTATGGTTTCGCAAATGAAGCAGAACATTGCTGACTTGGCTTACAACATTGCCAGCGAAGTTAATAATGCACATGCCGAAGGTTATGACCGTTACAACAAACAGGGCGGTCAGTTCTTTGATATTCCACAGGACGGAACTTTTGATTTACGTGATTTAAAAGTAAATCACGACATTATCAGAGACGTGGGACGAATCTCTGCGGCCTCTAAGCCGAATGCTCCGGGCGACAACACAGTTGCAAACGTTATTCACTCGTTACAGTTTAAAAAAGTAATGGGTGATAGCAGCACATTCTCATTTGACGATTATTACACTTCGAAAGTGGGCGAGATCGGTGTGATGGGCCAGAAGGCAGCGGCCAGCCTGGAAACGCAAAAGAATATCGTCGACCAGGTTAAGAATGTACGCGAAAGCATCAGCGGCGTCAGCTTGGACGAAGAAGCACAAAAAATGATTGAGTACCAAAAGGCTTACGAGGCTTCAGCGCGCGTAATCCGTATGGCTGATGAAATGTTTGAAACGGTATTAAACTTAAAGAGACTGTAGGATAAGACTGTAAATGCGTATTACCGATAAGATGACTCAAACTCAGGTTCTTAAAAATATTCAGAAGAATAGATCTGAGCTTGCGACATTGCAGAATCAGGCAGCGACCGGTAAAAAGCTGCAGACGCCGTCGGATGACCCTACAGGAGCTGCGAAAGTTTTAACGAACCGTACTGAAGAGAAAAATCTTCAGCAGTTCGAAAAAAATATCTTCTTTGCTAAAAACTTTTTAGAGACAACAGAATCGACTCTGGGGCAATTGGCTGATTCATTGATCCGTACAAAAGAGCTGGCATTGCAAGCGGCCAGCGACACGGTAGGAGCCCCACAGCGCTCGATGATCGGTTCAGAAGTTGAACAGATTAAAAGTGCTATTTTAGAAATGTCTAACCGCCGCTCTGGTGAGCGTTATTTATTCGGTGGATTTAAAACACAGACTCCGCCGTTTACCAAGGACGGTGAATACAACGGTGATGACGGTGAAATGAAAATTCAGAACCAGAAGGGCAGCTTCGTGGCGATGAATTTATCAGGTAACCGCGTATTCCTTGGCCGTGGAGTCGGTCCGGACAACACGTATGTTCGCCCGCCTGTGGATGTTCCTGAAGACACCGCTCAGTTGCAGGATTACAAGCTGGCTGAAGTGGACCGTGAGTTCCTGAATAAACAGGAAGATGAAAATTACATTGAAACACGTGGCCCTGCCTCTGTTGGCCGTGTTCAGACCATGTCGCAGAAAGATCCTGTAACGGGCAATGAAGGTGTTAACATCTTCTCGCTTATGCAAAGTCTTGATGTTGCATTGAAAACGAATGACAAGTTCGCGATTCAGGAAGCATTAGAGCCGTTAGATCAGGCGTTGAATCAGGTTAACTTAATGCGCGCTGAAATCGGCGGACGAGTGAATGTGTTGAACTCTGCGACTGAAGGAATTCATAAACAGACAGTCGATAACAAATCGATCACGTCGCAAATTGAAGACGCCGATCTGTTCGAAACGATGACTCAATTATCAAAAGCCGACACAACGTTAAAAGGCACGCTGGAGACCAGCAGCCGTGTTATCGGCATGAATCTTTTAGATTTCATGAAGTAATAATTCTACTTTTCCTAAACGGCCGTTTTAATTTCTGAATCAGGATGACAATAGTATTTCACTAGCAGGTAAATGCAGTAAGCGCAGATCAGATGCCAGATCGCATGCAGAGTAATAACATTATTTTTCGGCAGGCAGTAAATCAGATTCATATCCAGGATATTCAGAAAAAGCGCGAATAGAAAAAGCCCGAATGCCATGACAAGGCTCTTCTTTATCATAGGTGCGGGCGGATGCTTTGACGAATAAATAAATTCAAGCGCGGCCGCGACCAAAAACTGAATCAAAAAAACCGTTCCGCCTAATTGCGGATGAATAAACGGAACCGAAGTTAAAAACAGCAAAGCAAAAATTGAATACATTTGTTTCGTTGAAAATTTGTAAGATCGGGTGAGTGTAAAGCTGAGAGAATAAGACGACAGTAAGAGCATTCCTGCTAAATCCATATCGCGCCCGATGACAGTGGCACTCATGTGAAAGAAAGTGCTTCCGATAAAAAGGATAAAAACGATCCACGCAAACCAGAGCCGTTGCGGGCGCCAGCTTGTCTGACGGAAAATAAGTATGGCAGAAATCAGGTAGCCGATGTTTGACCAGGTGTTCGCCGGCTGTTCGACCCAGGCACAGAGGTTAGTTTCGCAGAAGTACACCGGCATCTGACCAACAGAAGCCCAGGGGCACGCGGTGAATTCCACTAGCTCTTCTCCTGATGGCAGTAATATTTAACTCCCAGAAAGATCGAATACGCGCACATGAGATGCCAGATGGCATGAAGAGTGACGATGTTGTTCTCAGGCAGGCAGTAAATACGCTTCATATCCAGTAAATTCAAAACCAGCGCAACAACAAACACGACAAGTGAAACGATGAGGCTCTTTTTGATGGCGGGTGAAGCCGGATTCTGACGGGAATAAAGAAGTTCCAGCGCAGCCGAGATAAAAATCTGAAAGACAAACATGGCGCCGCCGCCCATTCCGTAGCCGCGTAAGGAAGGTAAAGACAAGCCGAACATGCCGATCGTCATCCAAAAAATCTGAATGGGTGAAAACGCAAAGCGCTTTCCGATTGTGCGTGAAAACGTTTGAATAAGAATCAAAGAAGAAAGTAAAAGCATCGCGCCCACATCAACATCGCGACCGATAAATGTTCCGCTCAGATGATAAAATGTACTTCCGATGAAGAGCGCAACGGATGCAAACGCAAATTGTTTGCGAACCGGCTTCCAGTCGCTTTGGCGGTAAATGTAGTAAGCTGCGATCAGGTAACCGATGTTTGACCACGTATTGGCAGGTTGAACTACCCAGGCGCAAAGGTTGGTTTCACAGTAGTGGACAGGGAGTTGGCCCCAGGGAGCCCACGGGCAATTTGTCAGTTGGTCGGCATTCATGGCTCAAGTTCATCATTGATGGGTTATTTGCACAAGAGTTGGACTTAGCTTTTATCCGCTTTTTGACATTTTTAAGATCATGACAGATTTCGTGGTAAATTTTTGAAATTATTAGCTGTCTTTGAAACATTTATTGAGGTGTTCTTGACTTTCGACCCTATAAGAAATATTCAACTTCCGCATTAAAAGACCGATAAGTTAGTAGAGTGACAAGGAGTTAAGTCATGCTCGTTCTTACAAGGAAGTTAGGTGAAAGCATCGCAATTGATGACCACATCAAGATCCGCGTTGTCCAAATCAAGGGCAAGCAAGTAAGACTAGGAATCGAAGCTCCTAAAGATACAAAAATCCACCGTGAAGAAGTCTACATGGCGATTCAGGATCAAAATCAACAATCGGCAAATGTAACTCCTGATAAAGCGAAGAGTATTTCGAAACTGTTAAAACCGGAGTAATTGGTCGTTTTTGGACCCTTTGACATTCGGAACAGAACCTTAAATCCCCGTAAAATAACATATAGCGTTACCCAAAAAGAAATTGATAAGGCCTCGATTTAAGTCCAGTATTTATTTAACCGACTAAGTCATGACATTTGTCTGATTAGTTAGCAGGGGGGTTTGCGTGGTTATAAAAACATCTCGATTTGGCTTAGTTGAGCTGAAGTCTGAGGACGTTTTGACGTTCCCTGAAGGCCTTCTTGGTTTTCAAACTCTAAAAAAATTCGTACTTCTTGATGATCCAAACGATGATATTTTTGCCTGGTTACAAAGTTGTGATGAAGCTGCGATTGCTTTTCCGGTTTTAGAACCTGAGCTTTTCGGCCACAAGTATTCTGTAAATTTAAATAGAAATGATTTCGAGTCATTAAAACTTCAGGCTGATCAAACTCCTGGATATTTAACGATCATCACGATTCCCGATGATGCAACTGAGATGACTGCGAACATTAAAGCTCCAATCGTTATCAATATGAAAGACCGCATTGCTCGCCAGTGTGTTCTTCAAGATAACAACTTAGCTATTAAAGAAAAAATCTTCACGAAGCTGCAAAGCCGTGTTGTTCAAAATCCTCAGACACCGATCAAAAACCAAGGGCGTCAATTTGACATGACGGTTAAAGTTTCTGAGACACCTAAAGCTCCGGTTGACCAAGAACTGTAATTAGCTGATTCTGCTTCGATGCTTCTTAGATCCATCCTGTTTTCGCACGCCGAAAAATTGATTTCCATTGGTAAAACTAGAGTTATTCAGGCAGAGGACCGTCTAGAATTAGCGGAAGGATTGAATCCGCGCCACTTGCCCTGGAATGAAAGCATCATCGATTGGTCAGATAAAAAAACCTTCCTTACAACTCTGCTGAAATCTTCTAAAAAAAATATGGTGCGCGCATTTAGCTTTCAGATGGTCGGAAGCTTATTTTCTTTTGCGACACCATTTGTTGTTCATGCCTTTGTATCACGCCTGCAGGCAGGAGTGTTTACCCAGCAGGATTTGCTGGAGCTGTGTCTGATTGCGCTTGGCTTCGGTGTTTGCGGGCTGGGTAACGGAATTTCAATTCAGCATTATTTTTATCAGACTTTGGTGTTCAACCAGATCGCCACTAATCTTGTTAACAAAAAAATCTTTCAGCATTCTTTAAAACTATCCGCCGCCGGAAAAAACAAGTATCAGGTCGGAGATATTGTAAATTATATGAGTTCTGATTCTGATGCTATTGCGGACGGTAGCATTACGACAATCGATCTTGTGAACTCCGTCATTATGAGCGTCGGATGTACCGCAGCCTTGTTCCACTTTTTGGGGTGGTCAGCTGTTGTAGCCGTGATTGTGATGGGTTTTTTAATTCCGGTAACGGCTAAGCTTTCTAAAAGTTTCATGCAACTTGAAGATGAGATGATGGGCTTTCGTGACAAACGACTGACCCTGATGACACAGCTTTTGAATGCCATGCGTGTCGTAAAGTACTTTGTGTGGGAAAAGAGTATTCATCACGAGGTATCAGAAGTAAGAGGAAAAGAAGTCGGTGCCCGCACGAAACTGGCACGGGCTGAAATTGCATGGGGATTAATTTACACCTCTGTGAATTCCGTCGTTTTATTTTCAGCTTTACTAACGCATACGTTACGCGGGCAAAAAGTTGACATGGCGCTGATCTTCACCTGCATATCGATCTTCGGAATTATGGAAGATCAGTTCGGAAGTTTGTCGCGCTTTATCAGCCGCTTTATTAATATTTTGGTCAGTGCTGACCGCATAACTAAGTTTTTAAAATCTGACACGTTACCTGAAATCCATCACAACCGGTTAAGCCAGGCGGCAGTTGAATTTAAAGATGTTGAGTTCTACTTTGATGAAAACAAAAAGATTCTCTCCAAATTAAATCTTCGGCTGGAACCCGGCCAGTCTCTTGCCGTTGTGGGCGGAGTCGGTTCCGGTAAATCAACGCTGCTTGGTTTGCTGCTGGATGAGTATCTGCCCAAGGCCGGTGAAGTGCTTTTCAATAAAGCGCAGCCATCCAGAGCCTATGTTCCGCAAGATGCCTATATCGTAAATGCCACTCTCAAAGATAATATTATTTTCGGCAAAAGCGGCGTAACCGAGGCCGATATTCAAAGAGCTTTGAAGCTATCTGCTCTGGAATTTGACCTCATGGCTCTGCCGACCGGTCTTGAAACAGAGATCGGTGAAAAGGGTGTGAATTTATCCGGTGGTCAAAAGCAGCGTGTGAGCATCGCGCGCGCCATTTTGGCTGACACTGATTTAGTGCTATTAGATGATCCACTTTCTGCTTTGGATCCGAATACAGAATCTTACATCAATGAGCAGCTTTTATTCGGTGCCTGGAAAGATAAAACCCGCATCGTCGTGACTCACAGGTTAAGCGCCGTTGCAAAATATGACCAAATTCTTTTTTTAGATGACGGCCATCACTTTCTTGGAACTTTTGACGAGCTGATGATCAGCTGCGCTGCCTTTAAACGGTTTGTGAACACTTACGAAGAAAATGCCGAGCTCGAAAAAAAATCGGGCATTAAAAAACATGCCGCGGAAATGACTCAATCATCCGGCAGTGTTGAAAGCGGCAAATTGATGGTTGATGAAGACCGCGCCATAGGCGCAGTTGAAAAATCGGTGTTTATAAAATACATAAAAGCACTTGGTGGAAAGCCGCCAAAGCAAAAACGTATTATTGTTCTTTTATTTATTGCGGCCGTTGCTGTTGTTAGTGCTCCGTTACTGCAAAAAATTTGGTTGTCGCAGTCTGATAAGGTGACTGATTTAACTCCGCTTCAGGTGATATTGATTTACGGATTGCTGGGGCTGATAACAATGCTGGTTACTTATACCAGTAACAGCTTTTGGGCGATGCGTGGTATTGAAGCCGGAAAGTCATTTCACGATCAGATGTTAACCTCCATCCTTGCAGCACCAATACGGTTTTTTGACAGTACGCCTGTGGGCCGTATCCTTCAGCGTTTTTCGCGCGATGTAGAATCTGTGGATATACATCTTCAATGGAGCTTTG
The DNA here is from genome assembly GCA_020696855.1 of Pseudobdellovibrio sp. GTDB lineage: Bacteria > Bdellovibrionota > Bdellovibrionia > Bdellovibrionales > Bdellovibrionaceae > Pseudobdellovibrio. The sequence continues at coordinate 47,353 of JAJFMT010000002.1, read as the reverse complement.
ATCATACCATTCATGCCTTGTTTCACGTAACCGTGTCATTCCTGCTGATCATTACGGTGCTGCCGGTGATTATCTTTTTTATGATTCCGATCTTTTTTATTTATTACAATTTGCAGAACAGCTACCGAAGAGTTGCACGCGAAATAAAAAGATTGGACTCGCTGGCCCGTTCTCCAAGGTACGCCCACTTTAAAGAAACTCTGCAAGGCCTTTCAGTTATTCGCGCATTCGGGCAGTCTTCTTGGGCCATGGAGCAGTTTTTTAACAAGCTGACTTACTCTGCTGAAATGTCGCGGACGCACTATATGGTAAACCGGTGGTTTTCGACAAGATTGCCACTGATCGGTGCGGCTATTTCGACTTCGACCGGGTTGCTGATCGTTTTTTCCAGCTACAAAGGCCTTATTGGGGCCGGTACAGCGGGCCTCGTCACGCTGTACGCTTTGGATTTCTGGCGGCATTTAAACTGGGGCGTTCGCATCTTCTCTGATCTTGAATCGCGAATGACATCTGTTGAACGCTTACAGTTTTACTGCGATTTACCGGCGGAAAAAAACTTTCACGGTCATGATGCACTTGAAGTCGGAGACAGCTGGCCACGCAGCGGAGAGCTGGAATTCAAAAATGTTTATCTGAAGTATGCCGATCATCTTCCATTTGTATTAAAGAACGTCAGTTTCAAAATCAAATCGGGCACACGTGTTGGTCTAATCGGCCGAACAGGTTCAGGAAAGTCGACGATCTTTCAAAGTGTGTACCGCTTTGTGGATATCGAATCGGGCCAGATTTTACTTGATGGGCAGCCGATCCATCAGATTCCATTGAAGCGTGTTCGTAAGAGCCTGGCTGTTATTCCGCAGGATCCGGCGCTTTTTATGGGGACTCTCAGAAGTAATATTGACCGTTACAATCAGGTCAGCGACGAAGACGTGTGGAAAGTTTTAAAGAAAGTTTCGCTTGATCAGTTCGTGCGTCACTTGCCGAATCAGCTTGATTTTAAAGTGGCGGAAAACGGAGCGAATCTTTCGCAGGGGCAGCGCCAACTGATATGTCTTGCGCGCGCATTGCTGATGAAGGTGAAAATTATTTTTCTGGATGAGGCGACAGCCAGTGTTGACGTCGAGACGGATGCCGTTGTTCAAAGAGTTATTCGCGATTCACTTGATGGAATGACCTTGATTACAATTGCACATCGTCTATCGACATTAGAAGGCTATGATAAGGTGATTGAACTCAGTAACGGTGAAGTTGTCTCTGCTGAGCAAAGTCTTGTCTAACGGCCTTACGAAGCGTTTAGCAGCAAGCTAAACGCGAATTTCAAATTTAAAATATTTCTTACTGGGTTAAGCCTAAAGCTTTGTTCAGGTACCAGTTGTGTGGATGGTTTTTACCGCGGTTCAAAGTCTGTAAATCAATTAAAGACCCGTCATCGTAGTAACATACTTTTAATGCCGAACCGCCAGGGCTAGGGAAGGTCGCAATATGATCCGCTTCACAAGTTGTTGTGCCACGGCTGTATTCGTAAACTGAAAACGGCATATCTTCGATCGAAGCATCTTTATTCAGAAGATCGATCGCACCGATCACTGAGTAGCCGATGCGGCAAAGACCTAACTGATCTAAACCCGTATCGATAACGAAAAACTGTCCATTAACCACGCGGCAAGCGCGCATCTGTGGATTGCTGGCAGCCGAAGCTGTTAAGCCGGCCAATGCTAAGAGCATGAATAAACCCAAATTTTTCATAGGACCCCACCCGGTAATTTAGGATTTTTATAGTAACTCTAGGGTGAAAACACAAGGGGATTGATAAAACCGCGCCGATTGATAAAAGTTACAAACAGGCGGAAAATTTTGGTCCCTATTCTTCGATTAGTGCTTGGGGGAGCGATTTATCCGCTTTGGCGCCCAATTCTTTCATCTTTTGAGCCTGGCTGATCAGGTTACCCCGGCCGGTAGAAAGCTTGATCATCACTTCGTTGTGAGTCTTTTGAGCAGTTGCAAGCTGGTTCCCTAACTTATCCAGCTCGGCCACCATTCCCGCAAACTTGTCGTACATGTCTCCGCCTTTTTTAGCGATTTCAAGCGCGTTTTGTTGCTGCCGTTCCTGCTTCCAAAGAGAAGCAACCGTTCGCAGGGTGGCAAGTAAGGTTGTGGGGCTGACGATCGCGACGTTTTTGTCCCAGGCAGATTCAAAAAGTTCAGGTTTTAATTTGAAGGCCATTGCAAAGGCCGGTTCAAGCGGCATAAACAGCATAACAAAATCAGGAGAGATGATGTTTTCTGAAAGATGATATTTTCTGCCGGCAAGACCGTTCACATGTTCTTTGAGAGATTCAACATGCGCCTGGGCAAAGCGCAGACGGTCAGCTTCGTTATCAGCTGACATCGAAGCTTCGTAAGCCAGAAGAGTCACTTTCGAGTCCACAATCAGATGTTTGCCATCGGGTAATTTCACAATGACGTCAGGGCGGCGGTAAATTCCTTCACCGTCTTTTACGGTTTCCTGAGTAAAATACTCTTCGCCTTTGCGAAGGCCGGAACGCTCGAGAATATTTTCTAGAATGAGTTCGCCCCAATTGCCCTGCATTTTATTATCGCCTTTAAGGGCCTGAGTTAAATTCTGCGCTTCGCGGCTCATAGTTAAATTCAGGTCGACGAGCTTCGTGATCTCGGACTTTAAGTTATGGCGCTCCATGCGTTCTGCTGAATAACTTTCTTCAACTTTCTTTTCAAAGTCTTTGAGTTTTTCTTTCAGCGGATTCAGAAGACTTTCGATCTGCTTCAGATTTTGATCGGTATTTTTTGTTGATGACTGATCCAGCTTCGAAATTTTTTCGTCGAAGATCTTCTGGGCCAGATCTTTGAATTGCAAGCTCAGCGTATTTTGAAGGGCGGAAGTTTCTTTCTTGCTTTGCTCAATTGAAGTTTGAGTTAATTCGTACTTCGTCTTCCAGGTTTCGCTATCAACAACTGCAATTGAGAGTCTGCGGTATAAATAAAGACCCGCACCAAAAGCGCCAAGTAAAAAACTGCCAATACCGATGCTGATTTGTTCCATAACACTGCCCTCTGACTTAATTTCGACTTGTTCAGCCTAGCAAAAGTTTGTTACTTTGTCGTGATGACAAATTTACATGCCTGGATTTTAGCAGCCCGCCCCAAAACTTTGACCGCTTCGTTGGTGCCTATTGTCTCAACAGCAGGCCTGGTGCGGGGTTTAGGTTATGAGATGAATTGGTCGATTGTGGTTTTAGCGTTGCTTTCGAGCTTCTGTATTCAGATCGGAACAAACCTTGTAAACGATGCGATGGACTTCAAAAAAGGCGCCGATACGGAAGCACGATTGGGACCTAAGCGTGTAACTCAACAGGGGATTTTTACTTTTAGGCAAGTCATGATGGGCGCAGGCCTGTTCTTCTTTCTGGCGGCGTGTTTCGGGGTTCCTCTGGTTTTAAAAGGCGGGTTGCCTATTCTCATTATCGGATTAGTTTCGATCGCCATGGGATATGCTTATACTTCGGGCCCTGTGCCGCTGGCCTATCACGGGCTGGGTGATTTGTTTGTGATTTTATTTTTCGGGTTGATTGCGGTGGGCGGTTTGTTTTTTCTTTTGACAGGAGAATATACCTGGCCCGCATTTGTTCTGGGTTTGCAGATTGGCCTTCTCAGCACGGTTTTGATTGCAATTAATAATTTGCGCGACATGGAAACCGATAAGCTGGTGAACAAAAAAACCTTAGCGGTGCGCTTAGGTTTAACCGGCGGAAGATTCTGGATTGCGTTTTTAATTTTTGCACCTTACGTAGCGGGTTACTACTGGGTGGCTTCGCAAAGGTACTGGGTTTATTTTGCGACTATCATGGCTTTTCCGCTTGGTTTGAGTATTGCTAAAAAAATATTTCGCACTTCACCCGGAGCTGAATACAACAAATATCTGGCGCAGGCTTCGGGTTACAGTTTGGTTTACAGCCTTCTGCTGGCCATCGGGTTTCAAGTCTAATGGAAGTGTTTCTCTCACCCTATGAACTTAAAAAGAACGGTTCAGACGGCGTTCAGAGAGGAACTCTGATCAAAGTTTTTGAAAACGGTAACTGGGGCGTTGCAGATTTGTGCCCGCACCGTTTGCTTGGCGACTGCCCGTGGGAAGAGGAAGTCCGGCAGCAAGGGCCACTTTACTTGCGCGCACTGAATCTTGCGACTGAAGATTTTAACGCCCGAAAGTCCGCTGTAAGTCTTTTGAGTGATAAAAAAGTTTTGAACAATTTTTTAGTAACAGATTTTCAGTCAGTTGATTTGAACGAAAAAAGATTTGAAAACCAGACAGTGAAGATAAAAGGCGATGGACGCGTGGCCCTTTTGGCTGAGGCTCTTAACCGGGTTCAGGGCAATTTAAAGATTAGAATTGATTTTAACTCTAAATTATCTCCGGCGGAATTTGATATTTTTATATCTCTGCTTTCTGCAGGAGTGATTTCCAGAATTGAATACATCGAAGATCCTGCGCCGGTATCGGCCAAGTGGGTAGAGTGGAATAAAAAAATTCCGCTGGCCAGTGACTGGCAAAAAACGGGCGATCCGTCCATGGCGAAGTTCCGTATTGTAAAGCCGGCACGTGAAGACGTTCCGGGCGGGTCGGGTTTATTTACTTTTACCTCCTCAATGGATCATCCGGTCGGAGTGGCTCACGGTTTGCGAGTGGCGCAAAAGTTCGCAACGAACGCTTCCGGTTTTTTGACATTAAATATTTTTGAGACCACACCGTTTCATAAATACTTTGTGACGGACGGACCATGGCTCGGTTTTTCTGAATTGGCACTTCGCGATTCGGGTATTGGAATGAGCGAAGAGCTGCAGAAGTTAAATTGGGCCGGTATAAAGGATGTACTTTCGTGATTTCTTTTCAGCCGGGAGCAGCCAATCAGCTATTGATAAATCCTCGTTTGTCACCGGATGAAAAATCGGTTTTGGGCGAGCTGAAAAATGCATTTGAAATTAACTTCGGCAAAGAGAATTATTTTCTGGTGCCCAGCTCGGGCTCTTCAAAGGCTGTGAATCAAAGTGTTAAGCTGATGGCTCTTTCTATTGAGAGCGTTTTAAATTCTGCAAAACGTGTGAATTTTTATTTGAATGCGACAGCCGAAAATGACTGGGGTTTGTTTTTGCCGGAGTTTCATGTAGCAGGACTTGGCGTTATGGCGCGAGCACACCTGGCGGGAGCAAAAGTAAAGCCGTTTGTCTTCAGTGCAAAAGATTTTTCTTCGATCATTGCAGAACATCACATCAGCTTTACATCACTGGTACCGGCGCAGATTTTTGATTTAGCCGTTGCGGGTGCTAAAGCCCCGGCCTGCATTAAGAAAGTTTTTGTCGGCGGAGGATTTTTAAATTCTGATTTGCGCCGGCAGGTTGCAGGCCTTGGGTGGCCGGTAACTGAAACTTACGGAATGACTGAAACCGCCTCTATGGTTGCGCTTCGGGAACCCCGTGATGAGCATTTTAAAATTATGCCGGGTGTGAGCGCGGGAATTGAAAACGAGCTGCTGAAAATTAAATGTAACTCTCTGCTTACAGCGGTCGTGCAAAAAACGGCGGGTCAAATTTCAGTAACCGCAATGGACAGTAATGGCTGGCTTCAGACAGAAGACTTAGCGGTGTTGCATGAAAAAGAGAACGGCGCGTATATCGAACTGTTAGGACGCAAAACTGACTACATAAAAATTTTAGGTGAAGGTGTTTCGCTAAGTGAGCTGCGGCAAAAGCTGCAGGCGCTTGGCCAGCAGTTAGCAATAGACCCCAGAGCTTATGAACTGACCGCCACCGAGCATGAGCGGGCCGGGTATCAGCTAACATTAGTTACGGAAGAATCGGTGCAAGACCGCTCACAGGAGCTGATAGACGCCTACAACGCCCTTTGCAGGCCCTATGAACGGATTACCAGATCATTTGTTTTGAGACAAATACCCAGAACTGATTTGGGAAAGTTGAAAACGGCAGAATTGAAACGTATAATTGAAAGCAGTGAGGCATAATGGGTAATCCAAGTAAAACACCGTGGGAACTGGGCGCCGTTTTAGTTTGTTCTAAATGCGGAGCTAAATTCAATCAGCCTAATTCCGCAGAGGAAACTAAGTCAGAAGTACGCAAGTGGCAAAAGGCCAATGAAACACAAGAGAAAATCCGCGTGATTGTTTCGGGGTGTTTAGGTGTTTGTTATCCTGAGAGACAAACCTTCAGCTATATGCCGGTTAACGGACCGACTGAAGTCTATACGACTGAGCTCGGAAAAGATCTCTTAGTGACTGAAGTAAAGAGCCTCATTAGCGACAAGATTTCGCAAAAATAAATCTTAAGTCCAGGTTGAAAATTCGGATCGATCTAAACACGAAAACGTTCATGACAGTGTGGTGTATATAGAGCAAACTGATTTAATGCAGATTAAGTTTTGGGGTGTGCGAGGCTCTATACCGCATTCCATGGATACATCAGGTTGGATTTCGCATTTTGAAAAGTTAATGCAAACTTTTTTTAATGACGGGCACAAATCTGCATCCGATATTCAAAATTTCATTAAAAGCAAACCTGCAGTTGAAATCGGCGGCTTCGGAGTCTCTACAACGTGTGTAGAAGTTTCTGAAGGCAGTCAGTCGATCATCATCGATGGCGGAAGCGGAATTAAATCCGTGACGGATATCCGCGATGAATATCATATTCTGATCAGCCACTTTCATTTAGATCATATTCTGGGATTACCGTTCTTTTTGCCGCACTACAAAGCGGGATGCAAAATCAATTACTACTCTGCCCACCCTGAAACGGAAGCGATCATTAAATCGCTGTTTCAAAAGCCGATGTTTCCGGTTAGCTTCGGTAACCTGCAAGCTGATGTAAAATTTCATTCGTTAAAAGTTTACGAAAGAAATGTGGTGAACGGATTTACCGTAACGCCTTACCAAACGGATCACCCGGATCTGTGCTTTGGCTTCCGCATTGAAAAAGGCGGAAAAGTCTACGCTCACGCCGTGGATAATGAAGCTGTACGCATTACCAAAGCTGAGCTGGGGCGTGATGCCGGTTTATATGCAAACGCGGACTTAGTGTATTTTGATTCGCAGTATGACGACGATAGTATCGAGTCTAAAAAAGGTTGGGGCCATGGAACTAGTCATCGCGGTTTTGAAGTTTGCAGCGAGTTTGCTGTTAAACAAATTCTTTTTGCTCACCATGACCCTTCTTTTTCTATTGAAGATTCTCTTAGGCAGCAGAAAAAAACCGAAGAGCTTTTTAAAAAGAAATACAGCCATTTGAATTGCAAATGGCTGTACGCTTACGATGGCTTAGTTTTAAAAATCTAATTAAATAATTTCAAACGGGCTTTTACTTTGTAAAGATGTGGCTTTGATTCGTGCCATCTGCTCTCGGTAATTTAAGCGCATATTGAAAACCGCAATACTGCAAAACAGCAGGGTCATACCGCTGACTACCAGAGTTCTATTTTCGTAGTGAGCAACAGAATATAATCCGATAACCGCATACAAAAAGGGTCTGGACTCATAGAACATTTTTTCAAAGATATGCATTCAATCCCCCTTCAAATAGAATAGCAAATGGCAACGATTCCGAAACATAATTCGCGTTCATTCTCATTTGGGGACAAACGATTTATTTCTTAAAGATCAGCTCGGTATTTTTTGTTTCATTGTGAAGCGGTACTTCGCGCTTTTCGACGGTTTCAGGGAATGCAAAGTCCTGATGGTTCCAGCCGGACTCTATTTTCTTCATGACCTCGAGCCACACAGGAACCGCGCCACTGGCGCCGGTCAGTTGACTTGAAACGCTTCTGTCGTAACCCAGCCAAACAACGGTTGTGTGATTGGGAGTGAAGCCGCTGAACCACGCATCTTTGTTGTCTGAGGTCGTTCCGGTCTTTCCCGCTGCCGGCCATTCCCAGCCTGAAAGTGAAATGCTTTTTGCAGTGCCGGATTTTAACGTCTCTTTCATCATACCAACGAGAACGGAAATCAGCTGCGTGTCGCCACGGTCTTCGAAGACAGGAAGATATTCGTAAATGGTTTCGTTATCTTTGTTTTGCACACGCTCAATGAAATGCGAGCCGGAAAACTTTCCGAGGTTAGCTAAAGTGCGGTAGCTGTCTATGACTTCAATCGGATAATGTACGCTGGCCCCCAGGCTGGAAGCGGGAGTCAGCGGAATATCTGAAGTGAAGCCGAAGTTTTTGGTTTCGCTGACTAAATTTTCAAGCCCCAGCTTTTGCATCAATTTTGCTGTCGGTGCATTCAGGCTTTCTTTAAGCGCAAAATAGAGAGGAACGTTGCCGTTGTATTTTTTGTCGTAGTTTTCAGGAGACCAGGATCGTTTTTCGTAAGTCCATACGAATTTTTCGTCCTGAATTTCAGTAGTAGGCTCTGCTCCGTCTTTAAGGGCCAGGTAATACACGAATGGCTTTATCAGAGAGCCGATCTGACGGCGGCCGTTCAGGGCGCGGTTGAACTGCGTCTGTTTAAAATTCTGACCGCCCACCAGAACGGTGACAAGACCCGTTTTGTTTTCGGTGGTCAGTACGATTCCTTCAAGCTTTAAGCCTTTTTCAGTATTCTTAATTAAGTTCTTTTTATTTTTTTCAAGAAAGCTGATGTGTTTTTGAAGCGCCTGCTGGGCGGTCTGTTGTGAATCAAGATCGAGGCTGGCGTAAATACTGCGTGGCTCTTCAAGATTCAGCTTCTCGAGCTCTTTTCTGACGGCTTCGAAGTAGTAGGGCGCGGTCTCGGAGGCTTTTTGAACGGTTTGCACAGGCAACGGAAATTTTTCTGCCTCGGCCAGCTCTTTTTCGCTGATCAGTTTATATTCCAGCATTTTTTTGAGAACAAGATTGCGTCTGGCAGTCGCTTTATCCGGATTCTTCCACGGATTGTTAATAACGGCATTGTTCACGATTGCTGCTAACATCGCGCACTCCGGTAAATTTAATTTTTGCACCGGTTTATTAAAATAAAATTCTGAAGCGGCACCGAAACCCAGTACCTGAAATGCGCCGGACTGACCCATATAAATAATATTTAAATATGTTTCAAGAATTTGATCTTTCGACCATTCGGATTCAAGCTTCACCGCCAGAAATAATTCCTTCAGCTTGCGGCTCATAGTTTTTTCAGGAGTCAGAAAGTAATTTTTTACCAGCTGTTGGGTAATCGTACTGCCGCCCTGAGCGTAGCGTCTTTGCACTATGTTTTTTACAAGCGAGCGGAACAAACCCTGGTAGCTTAAACCTGAGTGCTGAAGAAACTCATTGTCTTCAATCGCCATTGTGGCGTTCATGCAGTTAACTGGGAAGTCAGAGATTTTCAGTTCGTTCTGCATGATGGGCTGCTGCCCCCGGTATTGGGCCACCAGTATAGGATCTAAAGCGGCTTTCCAGTAGCGGGCTGCCGGGTCGCCTTTCCAGGTGCTTTCGATTACCAGTTTGTCATCTACGACGACGATGAAAACTTCGTTCATGTGGGTTTGCCACATCCAGCAGCTGAATCCTTCAACGATGGCTTCATTGTTTGTAAGATATTTACAGTTCGGAAGGTTAAGCTTTTTAGCATCACCCGGCATGAGAACCTGATCTTCTTCACGCTGGCGGTAGTTTTGAGCTTCTAATTGCTTCAAAAACTGCTTTTCTTCCCATAATTGCCCCGAAAAAAAGCTGGGACCGCGTGCATAGTAGCGAGTGGATGGAGTCAAATCCTGAGCGGAAAGTTTTTGATTGAACTCTTTGGCTCCGAATGGCCATTCGAAGGCTTGCGCCACCAGTGAAGTCACCAGTGCTGCAACAAATAATACAGCGTTCAAAAAACGTGTATGAGAGCGGCTTTGAGCACTAAGATAACTTGTCATACCGGCCCAAATGGTCTTTAATTGAAGGCAAATAAGGGGCATACAGACATACAATGATGAAGCTCACGACAAGTCAAATACAAAGGCTTTCCGAAAAAATTTTGAATCAGTGGAAATCGCAAAATCTAATAACCTTCAAAGTTGATGAAAAGGTAGTTCTTCAAACGATCACCGATGCAATTGTCGGGGATTTACAAAAAGAAGAGCAGCTTGACCGCGATGTTAATGCATTGATGGATCAAATGGAGCGTCAGCACGAAGGACAGTTTCAGCGTCACAAAATGTTTCCGATGCTGAAACAGAAATTAGCAAAAGAAAGAAAGATCATCTTATGATTTTATCTGAAGACAGACAGTTTCATTTAGCTCATGTTGTTACAGATAAAGTTTGGGGCGATGACATCGCAGATTTTTCTGATGATGACATGGCCCTTAAGGCCGCAAAGATGGCCATCATTGCTTTTGTGAAAGCCGATGCCGAGATCGACAAAAAAGCCCGCGAAAAAGTGGCGTCACTCAAGCGCGGTGTTATTGAAGGCACGCGTGAGTGGGATATTCTTTACAAAAAATACTATGAAGAGGAAAGCGTCCGTCATGGCAACTAAAAAGAAGTTGAAAAAAACTCCGAAAACGAAGCCGGCGAAGAAAGCAGCGTCTAAAAGCGCAAAAAAGCCGGCAGCAAAAGCTGCGAAGAAATCTGCAGCGAAAGCTGCAAATAAAAAGACAAGCAAAGCAAAACCCTCAAAGAAAGCAGCGAAGCCTGCAGCAAAAAAATCATCTCAGGCAGCTAAAAAGCCGGCGGTAAAAGCTGTAGCAGCAAAGGTTTCGAAGCCTGCATTTAAAGCCACTCCAAAAGTGAATATCGACTACACTAAGGCCATTACACCTTTGTTGGACCGTTTAGTCGTACGTGTGATGAACACTGAGCGCTTAATGGCTGGCGGCCTTATCATTATTCCTGACACGGCTTTGATGGCGACAGGATATCTGAAAGCGGAAGTTCTGGCAGTAGGCACAGGCAACAAGTCAAAAAAAGGCTATTTAAAACCTCTCGACGTAAAAGTCGGTGATAAAGTTTTATTTGCTGAGTATTCAGGAACAAAAGTTCAATTTAATTCAGAAGAGCTTCATATCATTCATGAAGCTGATGTAATGGGAATTCTTGAGGAGTAATATGCGCATCATTTCAAATATCTTTCTTTTTTTAGTAGTGGCCACTTCCGGATTGAGCGCTTCGGCTATCTCGATCGATTGGAGCGGAGGTTACAGAATTGAATTTCACGATGTGAATACCCCGACTCTGGATTCCAACAACCCGGACCCGAAAAGTTACGGTCTTCAGTATTTATTTTTAAATTCTAAAATTGTGGCTTCAGATGGAATTAACATCGTGGCCCGCTTCGACATCATGGGAAGCCAAACTCCAGGATATGAGAATAGTCAGCTGGGTTCTATTATTGGCGGCAGCGGAATCGGTACAGACCCGCGCACCACTTCTCAGCATCAGCAATCGACCGGTGTAAATGTCAGCCAGCTTTATTTAAATGCGAATACTGAGTTCGGTTCGTTAATTGCGGGCCGCGCCCCTTTTGAGTTCGGTATGGGCATTACCCACAATGCGGGTTTAGGCCCTTTTGATCACTGGTATGATACCCGCGACAGCGTTGGTTATAAGTTTTATGTAGATAACATTTCCTTCATGCCGATGCTTTCGCGCGTGTCTCAACGAGATTACGGCCGCGGCGTTACTATGAACGATGAGACTTTTGTTTTTGAATACAAAAACAAAGACAATGGCGCAGAGGCCGGCGTTGTTCAGCAAATTCGTAAAAGCTCTTTTGAGTCAAACGATGCGTCCGGAGCCGTTTCAGGTTCAACTGTTGTTTCAGCTTGGTCGACTAAAACGATCAATCTTTACTTGGGCCGCAGCTGGGAAAGCTTCAAATTTAAAATGGAAGCGAGCTTCTTGACGGGTGAAACAGGTCTTATGGTGGCCGGTGAAAACATCAACGTTAATGCTTATGCGGTTGCAGCTGAGCTTATGTTTCCGGCTTTGAATGAAGCCAAATGGGATTACGGCCTGAAACTTGGTTATGCCAGCGGAGATAACCCAACGACAACAGTCTATGAAGGTTATCAGTTTGACCGTAACTACGATGTGGCGATGCTGATGTTCAATCACAGAATGGGTCGCGCGGATTTCTTAACGACAGGAATCACTCATACAAATCCGGGATTAACCGTTAGTAACTCTGCGGATGATGAATCAATCGGAAATGCGGTCTACTTTGCACCTTCAGCGAAGTACGCATGGAATGAAAAGTTGGATATCCGTACAACTCTGGTCTATGCACAATTAGTAACAAATCCAACTTTATCGCTGGACACAAGTAAAGATTTAGGTACAGAATTAGATATTGAACTCATTTACAAGCCTCGCGAACGCGTGATTTGGTCGAATGGGATCGGTGTACTGGTGCCGGGTCAAGCGTGGAAAGACGGAGCGACTGACTTCGAAAACAGTACCAACTTTGGAATTTCAACTAAAGCCGCCATCACCTTTTGATAACATCGTGATAGCAGCATGTACGGCAACTTAGATTACAGCTTGATCGCAACTAGTGCGGTGGTGAGCAGGGCCGGCGGGGTGATGAACCCCGCCGGATTTTTTTTGGTCTCCTAGATTCTGGTTTTGGGGCTTCTCTTTTCTGAATTTCTTTTTAGATTCTATTTTTGGATTTTGCTCTTTGCTTTGAGCAGACACGGGCTCCTGCCCTCACTTGCATCGGCCGCTTTTCACGCAGGTCGCTGACTCTGATTGGGTTTCTATTTCGTTTCGATTTTAGTTTTGTCTTTCCTGTTTTGCGGCCGAACGCTTCACGCTTGCAAGAGGTCTGCTTAAAGCAAAGAGCAAAATCCAAAAATAGAATCTAAAAAGAAATTCAGAAAAGAGAAGGCACCAGAACCGGATTCAATTCATACATAAAGATCCGGCGATGCTTCGCTTGCCGATGATTAATTCGGTGTGTTAGAGGGTTGGGGCGGTTTTGGTTTTAGGGTTTCATTTGCCAGAAGGTTTCTAGGACTTTTTTTACTCTAGCTGTTGGGTATTTTTCTTTTGGTTGGATGATGTAGATGGGTTGTTCGGCTTTGGTTTTTGATTTTTCGTAGGCGAAGAGTTGTTTTGATTTTAGTTCGTTGGCTACGCAGTGTTTTGGGAATAGGCCCAGGCCCACGTTGTTTTTTACCATTGTTATCGCGCCGCTTAGGCTGTTCATTTCGCCGCAGATTTGTAAGTCGTTTAAGTGGGGAGGGGTTGATTTCGGGAAGTAGGTGCTGATCCAGTTGTCGAATAGCACTTCCATGCCCGGGTACTTTATGAATTTTTGGGCTTTCAAATCTTTTAAGTTATCGATGTCGACGGATTTTTCGGTCGGTCCTACTAAGACGTGTTCTTCTCTGACGAATTCTTTGTACTGGATGTCTTTGTGAGGAATCAGGTAGGTGATAAAGCCGAAGTCGATGTCGCCTTTTAATAGAAGCTCAGTTACCCTTTGTGAATCACACAGCGTGACCTTTAAATTGACGCCGGGGAAGTTTTTTCGTTTATCCAGAAGAATGGAAAAATGTGGAGTCATCAGACAGGAATCAGGCATGGCGTACCTGACGAGGCCCTTCAAAGCTGTGCCCTCCGTACTGAGGGAATCCAGCAAAGTATCGATTTGGTCTAAGTAAAGTTCAGTGAATTGCTTCAGCTTCTGGCCGGCTTCAGTGAGTTGAACTTTTCTGGCTGCGCGGTGAAATAAATTCACACCGATTTCGGCTTCAAGTTTGGCAACATGCTGGCTGATTCCGGACTGGGTCAGCGCCGCCTGTTCAGCCGCTTTTGTGAAGTTTAACGTCTCCGCTGCGTAATAGAAGGCTTTTAGCGCAGCCGGATCAAGTTTTTGGAAGTTTCGCATGCTTAAATATTAGTACAAATGATTGATATGTTCAATAACATTAATTTCACTAATTCACTTGTTGAGGGCATAACTGGCTCAACAACGAAACACACACAGCTCTAAGCACAATGTAATTATAGCTTAAGAGCATTTTACAATTGGCGTTTTTACGCCGGGGAGAATATATGAAACTGATGAAATCTTTGCTTTTAATGGTTATGATCTGGAGTAGTCACGTGAATGCACAATCAATTGATTCCGCAAACTATTTTCGTGTCTGGCAGGGTTTTCAGCGCCAGGAGCTGAGCCAACCGGAATTCTTTTCTTCAGTTGCAGACTTTATGAAGTTAACTGTGGATTTATATAAGGGTCGCGCCCTTAATAATTACATTGTTATTATTCCGCCTTCTGTAAAACCCTCTTACATTCCTGACGAGCTGGCGCTGGTGGCTTTAAGCTCTAAAGACTCTTACGATCAGATCCGTGCGACTCCGGAAGGGCAGGCGTATTCTGCCAAGCACTGGGATGTTTTTGATAAAAACACTTCTAAGAGCGCGCCGATGATTGATTTTACTTCTGCCAATCCTTCGCAACTGGTAAATCAAACGGCGTATGACATGATCGGCCGCCCGAACAACTGGGCTACCGGTTACTCGACCGTTTTTATCGGAACAAAGAAATCCGGAATGACAGCAGAGAATTTTCTTTCCCGTTTACACGCACATGTAAAACTGGCCAAGTCGGTAATGGTTCCAAAAGGCCTTAAAGGATATATTTTTATCGCGAATGAAAACTACGAAATCGCCTACTTGAACTGGGAATCAAAAGCGGCGCACGATGCAGCGGGCGCAACTGAAGGCGGAAAGTCTGTTTTTGATGATGCGAAAGAAATGATGGATGTCTTAATGTACCAGGAAGCAAAAAGTTTTGTTGCAGGTGAAACCATCAGCGCCGGTGAAGGTTATTCTACTTTACAAAGATAATTAATAAAAAAAACCAGCTCATTTCCGTGAGCTGGCTGGAGTTCAAAGTTTTCTATTCAATTCGCACTGAAGTGCGAATTCTTTTTTTACGGTCTTAGTTTCGGCCGGTACGTCCACCTTGCATTGTCGTGCTTGGCGAACCGATAGTCATACTGCCTTGGTTCGGAAGAGCCGGGCCGATTCCAGATGGTGCTCCTGATGTTGTTGCTTGTGGAGAAGCAACTGTGCCGCGGCCACCGCGAGATCCTGAAGCAGAGCCCGATCCGGTTGTGCTTGATGAACCCTGGTTGAAGTTTGTACCTAACCAGTTAGTGCTGTCGTTGTTCATTTGCGTGA
This sequence comes from Pseudobdellovibrio sp., assembly GCA_020696855.1. Lineage (GTDB taxonomy): Bacteria > Bdellovibrionota > Bdellovibrionia > Bdellovibrionales > Bdellovibrionaceae > Pseudobdellovibrio. Next base: position 32,191 of record JAJFMT010000002.1, on the reverse strand, counting down.
ACAAATTTCTGATCGCAGGAATCATGTTAGCGTTTGACTGGTCATCCGAAGTTTTCAGGTTGTTTGCTAACATATCATAGTAACCAGAGATACCATCACGTGGTGAACCATTGTACTCAACTAACAGACGGCGACGCTCTTGTTCTGCTGTTGACCATAATTCCTGGCTCGTTGTGAAATCTTTGCTGTCATAAGCTTGGCGGGCTTCCTGTAAGCGGGCGCGTACTTGTGCGGCTCTTGTTTCTGCAGCGGTTCTGATATCACGAGCGATCAAGTTGTTAATGCTGCGGTATTCGTTCGGAAGGCCGCTGCTGATGTTTAAGATTGTATCCTGTAACGCTTGCAGGCTTTCAGGCGATTGATCTGTTGAATTGATACGAGCGCGTAACAATGGCTCGATGTATTGTGCGAATACACGTTGTGCTACAGCCGGTTCGATTTTCTTTCTGCCTGAGTATGTGCGTAACAAAGACTGAAAGCGTGAGCTTAAAGTTTCTAAGTTACCCGGATAGCGGTCAGCATAGTCAGCCATTTTGTCTTCGAATTCCTGATTGCGGATATCCATTGCGTCGCGGTCAGCTTCTTGGCGTTCAAGTTCTTTTTCGCGGCGAATACAACGTTGTTTAGCAGACTGTGTTGGTTCATCAGCGCAAATAGATTCAGGAGTGACCGGAACTGAAGCTGTTGGAGCCGGCGCGGGAGCAGGGGCCGGTGCCGGTGGTGCTGCAGTTTGAGCCGCTTCACGCGCTTTTACAATGTTAGTCCAATTTGTAACTGCACTTTCAAGAGAGCGGGCTTGGTCTTTCGTTAATACCCAGGTAACACAGTCGTTACAGGCTTGAGGTGCATCTGCTTGTGTAGTTGAAGGTGATGGTGCAGGCGCTGGCGCCGGTGTCACGGTTGTTGCAGAAGGTGAAGCCGGTGAAACCAATCTTAGGACTTCATCAGCCGGCATTTCTGCTGTTGAAGCAAAATCGGCAGATAAAATTTGCTGCGAAGAAACCGAATAATAATATTGGCTTCCCAGAGCGGCGATTAGAAAAGCAGACAAGATCCACTTTTGATTGATTACCTTTTTCATAACTTCCTCCATTAATAGGACCATCCAGGTCTTTTATTTACATAACCATGTAAGAGCGAATGCCAGACCAGTTCTCAGAAAGAGACAAACGCTTGTAACTGTATGAATTTTTTAAATAATTCGGGGTGAGAACTTGTGTATCAGAATGATCGGTGTGTAAAACTTTTGGTGTATCAGAGCTGGAAAACGCGAATTAGCTAATAATTATAGTGGGTTAGCGAATCTGCTGTAAATCTGCCGGTACAAAAAGGGCGCGCGAAAATACTGTCTTTTTAGGGGGAGATCAAATATAAATCTCCTATGAAATTCACTTGGTCTTCGGCCCCAAAACCTGATTCTGCTCCAGTTGAAAAGTGGCTCGATTGGACGTGGCAGTTACAGACGGCGCTGAAAAACGTAAGTGATTTCGAAAAATCCTTTGAGCTGAGTGAGTCTGAGAAAAAAGCTTTTGAAAGCGGCTCTGAGATTTTTAATATCCGTTGTACTCCGTATTATGCTTCGTTAGCTTCAAAAACAAATCAGTATGACCCCATTCGCCGCATTTTACTGCCGCATGAGAAAGAATTATTTGATCCGAAGCAAGCGCAATTAGATCCACTGGGCGAAAGAAAATCAGAAAACAATCCTGTACGCAGAATTGTTCACCGCTATTCTGACCGCGTTTTATTTTTGGTGACGGACATCTGCAGTGTTTATTGCCGCTATTGCACACGAAAACATTTTACAGGTGCGGATCAGGCTTTCCTTAAAACAGACGAGTATGAAGAGGCGCTGAATTACATTCGCAATCATACCGGCATTCGTGAAGTTATTTTGTCAGGCGGTGACCCGTTGACAGTTTCAGACGCCAAGCTTGAAAAAGTCTTGGGTGATCTTCGTAAAATCGACCACATTGAAATTATCAGAATCGGAAGCCGTATGCCGGTCGTGGCACCGATGCGTGTAACGGATGATCTTGTTCGCATTCTGAAGAAACATAAACCGGTATTCATGATGACGCATTTTAATCATCCGCGCGAACTTACAGCAGAGGCAGCCAGTGCTGTTGAAAAATTTGTTGATAACGGCGTTCCTGTGATGAATCAGATGGTCCTGTTAAACGGTGTAAACAATCATCCTGCAATTGTTCAGGCGCTTTCACGCCGGTTACTTTTCTTACGCGCAAAACCTTATTACATGTTTCAGTGTGATCCTTCTGTCGGTACAGATCACCTGCGTACCAGCATTGATAATTCACTGCAGATTCAGCGTGAGTTGTGGGGGCATTTATCCGGTTTAGCTATGCCGCAGTTGTCAGTCGATATTCCGGATGGTGGCGGCAAAGCTTATTATGCTCCTCAGTTTGAAGTTTCCCGTACGGAAGAAGCCCGAAAGTTCATCGGCTGGGACGGAGTTGAGTCTGAGTATGTAAACCCGGCGGCTCAAGACATCCGGATTCCTATTGATACTGAAATGTATGTTGAAGAGTGGGAAAATCTGAAAGCTGCCAAAAGAATCTTATAGAAATTTATTTTCTGGCGTTAATGACAAGTGCGACGAGGACCAGAAGTGCCCCGCCGATTTGCAGCGGCGTTAGTTGCTCTCCCAGAAAGAAAAACGCAGCAACAGTTGCAACAACAGGTTCGATCATGACCACGATTGAGGCTTTTGAGCTTGAAAGCTTTTGTAATCCGGCCAGAAACAGTGTGAGCGGCGCGATCGTTGAAATGATAGCAATGCCTGAGATAATAAACATCTGCTGAGACGTAAGTTCTGTGACGCGCGTGATAGCCGGTTGATGAATTAGAAAAAGCGCCAGCGCTGTCGCGCTAATGACGTAAAGGCTTGATGAAAAGGGCGCTACGTTTTGCTGAACCTTTCCTGAAACCAGAACATAAACCGCGTAAGTTACAGCAGCAATGAGCGCATACACCACCGCAGCGGGAGAGTTAACGACAAGCGGCCCCCACAATAGAATTCCCAGGCCTACTGTTGCCAGTAGCAAACTGATGAACTGATTTTTTGTCATGCGTTCTTTTAAAAAAAAGTGTGCTCCCACATTTACAAAAATCGGAAATGTAAAAAGCAACAGTGCAGCCAGCGGAACAGAAATGCCTTCGATCGACTTAAAATAAAAAGTTGAAAAGACAGCGTAACCGAAAACTCCAAGACCTGCAGAAATTAAAATCTGGCGGGGGGGAAGTTTGATGAGATCCCGTTTAAAAGCGAAAAGTCCAACCCAAAGCAATACAGACGCGACGATAAAACGAAATGTGAGAAGCTCTCCGACGGTGAGGCCGCTTTGAAAGGCGTAACGGCCGAAGATCCCCAGGAAGCCGAAACCGAAGCCCGCCAGTAAAACAAAAATAAGCCCGAGAACCTCTTGCATCTAAACCTTTTCGAGACGGGCGTACTTCGCGACAAATTTTTTGATCGTATTATCCTGAAAAAGCACGCTGATTTTAAGCGTATCGCCGTCACCTTCGGTAGAAAAAATAGAACCGACTCCGAATGTCGGGTGGCGAACGCGCTGACCCTTGGCATAGCCGCTGCCTTTAGAGACCTGCGGTGTGACCTGCGAATAGTCATCGTCAAAAGAATTTTGCGAATACTCATCGTAGCCTTGGTTGCGGTTCTGGTTGCGGTACTTAGGGCTGCTGCTGTCGTAATAGTTGCCTTCGTTGTACGAGCTTCCCGACATGAATCGCGGACGCTCCGGCATTAGCGCACCAGAGCTGAACTGAGTAAACTCTTTTGGAATTTCTTTTAAAAAACGCGATGGAGGATTCATTTGCTCTTGGCCCCATACACGCCGGATCTTAGTGTGAGTCATCCATAATTTTTTACGGGCTCTTGTCATCGCGACATAGGCTAGACGGCGCTCTTCTTCGAGATCATCAGGGTCTTCTTCGTCTCCGCGCATGGACGGGAAAAGATTTTCTTCACAGCCCACGATGAAAACATAAGGAAATTCCAGCCCTTTTGAAATGTGAATGGTCATCAGAGTGATAGCGTTCGTAGATGTATCAGCGTTATCGAGGTCAGAAGCAAGAGTCAGCTCTTCCAGATAATTGGAAAGTGTGGCTTCATCGCCGCGTTCGCTTTCGAACTGGGCGATGGCATTATCAAGCTCTTCCAGGTTGGAAATGCGGGCTTCAGCCTCAGGCGTGTCTTCTTTTTTCAGAACATCGATGTACTCGGTTTTTTGTAAAACAATTGAATAAAATTCTGAAAGTTTAAACTGCCCCTGCTGAACAGTGAAATCATCGATCAATTCCAGAAAGCGGCGAAGCTTTCCGGTTGTGCCGGCATTAAAGCTTCTGTCGTTAATGGCATCCTGAATGGTTTGATAAAGAGACTTTTGTGCAGAAGCCGCTTTTTCTTCAAGCTGATCGACGGTCGTTTTGCCGATACCTCTCGCCGGAACATTGATGATGCGCTTTAAGGCCATGTCGTCATTTAAGTTCTGTGACAGGCGTAAATACGAAAGCACATCTTTGACTTCTGCGCGTTCGTAGAAGCGGATACCGCCGATCAGACGGTACGGCAGTGCCAGAGAGCGCATTTGCTCTTCCAGCACGCGTGACTGCGCATTCGTGCGGTAAAAGACGGCGTAGTCATTCAGATTGTGCTCACCTGATGAAATCAGCTGCTGAATTGTTTTTGCAACAAACTTGGCTTCATCATACTCATTTCGCTCTTCGCGAATCTGAATGAGATCGCCTTCTTCATTGTTAGTGAATAAAGTTTTTTCTTTTCGTTGAGTGTTGTTGGCAATTACTTTTGTAGCGGCGTTTACAATGTTAGATGTAGAACGGTAATTTTCTTCAAGCTTGACGATGCAAGCCTCAGGAAAATCTTTTTCGAAATCCAGAATGTTAGAAATGTCAGCCCCGCGCCAAGAGTAGATGGATTGATCTTCATCACCGACCACACAGAGGTTGCGGTGGCTCTTCGCCAGCATCTGTACCAGAAGATACTGAATGTGATTTGTATCCTGATATTCGTCGACCATAATGTAGCGGAACTTATTCTGGTACATTTCAAGAACGTCCGGGTACATCTGAAACAGTAAATATGTTTTCAGTAACAGATCATCAAAGTCTAAAGCGTTGGCGCGCTTCATCTCTTGTTCGTAACGGGTGTAGACATCAAGTGTTTTCGGGTCTGTTTTTAGCCCGCCTTTGCCTGCACGTAAATCGTCAGGAGTAAGCCCTTTCATCTTCGCATCGCTGATGCGTGACTGAAAGTTTTTTGGCGGAAACATTTTATCGTTAATGTTCATCGCGTTGCAGATTCGCTTCACAAGTGCCAGCTGGTCACCGGAATCATAAATCGTAAATGGCTTTTTATAATCAAGCAAATCGATACGCTGACGAAGGACACGAACACAAAATGAGTGAAAGGTATTGACCCACAGCTCTCGTGTGACAGGAACATTCAAGTCTTCGAGCAGCTTGAAAATTCTGTGTTCCATTTCTTTAGCGGCTTTGTTGGTGAAGGTAACGCAAAGAACTTCATCGGTTGAAGCCAGGCCGCTGGCAATGATGTTTGCCATGCGGTGAGTGAGTGCGCGGGTTTTTCCTGAACCTGCACCGGCTAAAATAAGAACAGGGCCTTCAAGAGTTTCGACCGCTTTTTTCTGCGGAGGATTCAAATGAGCCGTTAAATTTTCGATTGAAGTCATGGACAAATAGATACCGAGAAATAGAGACAATTTCGAGAGAATTGTCCCTTAACGCAATGCTAGGAAAGCCTCTTCGGTGGCTTCTTTGTTCTATCTCGTGCTGAAAGCGCGGCTTTCAAATTTAGTGCTGAAGGCGCTGAACGATAGCTGAAGTTAATTTTGTTTTTTCAAGAAACTCTTTTTTATAATCCTGAGCTTCTTTGATTGTGCCAAATAAACCTACATTCACACGGTACCAGATCTGACCGTTTACTTTTGCAGGAACATAGCTTGTTTTATAGCCCTTATTTTGAAGGCTTTTAGTCAAAGTATCCGCTTCGCCCTCAGTCGGAAAAGATCCGATTTGAACGGTGTAATGAATCGGAACCATTTCGGTTGTCGGAGGAATGCTGGCCGGATTGCGGTTTTCAGCATCAACCGGCGTTGCTGTAACGGCAACAGTGTCATCTGTGCGAGAAGGAATAACCTTAGGTGGCAATGTTGCAGCGGCTTTAGCGGTTACCGGTTTTGTGATGGTGTCAGCTTTTTTAGGCTGCGCAATGGTTGCGGCTGTCAAAGTTGTAGCTTTTGGGCTGTGGATTTGGCCGCTGACAAGCGGCTGCTCAGGAATAGTTTTAACAACTTTTTCAGTTGGTTCTACAGTAGCTACGATTCTTTCTTCTGTTGCTTCTTCTTCGCTTGCGAACTCTTCAGCAATTTTAGCCACTTCTGAATCAGTTAAAGCCGCAGGCTTTTCACTTGTGCCGGGAAGGGTATGAGTTGGGCCTTCTGCCGCCACTTCATTTAATTGCTTCTCTGCTTCATGTGCATTGGCTTCAGTTGCAAACTCTTCAGTTGTCTTAACAGGAGATTCCTTTTGCGGCTCTAATAATGCCAGTTTGTGCTGATTATCAGAATATTTTTTGCCGACATACGTTCCGATTGAGAAAGAAAGCAATGATACAAAGAAAACCAGTGCCAATTTTATTAGATTATCGGTTTTTTGACTCATAGGGACCTCACAAGCTTTTTAATTCCAACTATAGTAGTACTAATACTTAGTGTAACCTATAGACAAAAAAATGGTCAATTCGGGGTAAAAATTTATGTCAAAGTCCAGATACCAAGCCGCTTTAGAGGCCGTAGATTTAGGCCAAGCCTGTTTATTGGGATATTTTGGAAAAATTCACCATATTGAAGAGAAAGAAAAGGCTGGTCTAGTCAGCGAAGCAGACCGTGAAAGCGAAGCCATCATTCAGGGTTACCTGGCCAAACACTGTCCCGACGTGGGTTTTCTTGGGGAAGAGTCGAGTTTTTTAGAAAATCAGGAGCTCGTAAAAAACTACAAAGGTGCGCGATGGATTTTGGATCCTCTCGACGGGACAACGAATTTCATTCACAAATTTCCGATTTTTTGCATCTCACTTGCGCTTGAAGTGGATGGTGTAATTGAGATCGGAATTATCGACATGCCGGTGCTGAAACAGCGATGGACGGCAGAACGCGGAAAAGGAACTTTCTGCAATGGCCAGCCGGTGAAAGTTTCAGAGACGACTGAGTTTTCTAAATCGCTTTTAGCCACCGGATTTTCTGCAGTTGAACCTGAATTTATGGCTGATCAAATTTCAATTTTTTCAGAGCTGGTGAAAGAAGCGCGCGGGGTTCGAAGAGCCGGTGCTGCGGCTTATGATATGGCGCTTGTTTCCTCTGGAATTTTTGATTTGTTCTGGGAAAAAGAATTAAAGCCATGGGATACAGCTGCGGGAAAACTTTTAGTCGAAGAGGCGGGCGGTACCGTACGAACTTACCGTGGGGAAGTTCATAATCCATTTGATAAAACCGTTGTTGCGGGCAACAAAGTTTTAGTCGAAAAGTTTCTCGAGAAGATCAAATCACTTAAAATTTAAAGTCAATTCAGATCCGTTGTGAAAAGTTTTCCAGTTAGCAGAGTCAGCCATCAGAAGTCCTGAAACCAGGATGATTAAAACAAAAAGTTTCATCATTTCTTTCACCTCTTGGTATCCAGTTTACCAAGTCCAGGTCCAGCACACAATCGTCTTTCGTCTAGTCCTGCTACCGACAAAATACCGACAGGACTAGTCAACTTTACTGACTCTTTTTTCCTAGACCTCGATGCCGGGATTCATTTTTTTGACATACAGAATGAAAAATCCCTCACTCAAGACCTAAGTTCGTGTGGCACTAGTGTTGCTTTGTTAAGGATCGGATAGAAGTGTTTTTTACATTTCGGTAATTAAGTTTCATTTTTCATGGAGGAAAAGTGGCTGAAGATAAAGCATCACAGACTGAGCCCGCAGCAGCCTCACCCGCATCATCAGGTTCAAAACCATTCCTGCTCATTGGTCTAGTTGTACTTAACATGCTCGTTGTCGCGTTTGTTGGTTACATGATCTATAAAGGCCGTAAAATCGAAGAGGCCAAACCAGGTATCGAAAAAGCGATCGAAGGCGAAAACCAAACTCAAGCTGAAGAGCAAGCGGCTCCTGAAGATGTAGGCAAAGTCATTCCTTTAGAAACTTTCGTTGTCAATTTAGCCGGATCGAAGGGCCGTAAGGTCTTAAAGGTGAATATGGAGCTTGAGGTTAAAGGCCTTGAGGTTGAGCGAGAAATCGAAAGCCGTAAAGCTCAAATCCGCGATTTCATTATTATTATTCTTTCTAGCAAGAGCTACGAAGAAGTTTCCGTGAAAGATGGCCGTGAGTCTTTAAAAACCGAGATCAAGGACAACATCAATTCGTTCTTGAGCAAGGGAAAGATCATGAACGTCTATATTACTGAATTTATTTATAACTAAGTTAGTCGTCGCTGAAAGCGCGCAACTATTTAAAGATACTAAGGAGCACGAATGAATCAAATTTTGTCCCAAAGTGAAGTTGATGCTCTCCTGGCTGCGGTCACCGAAGGTGACGTACCTGCAGGTGGCGCCGGCAGCGGATCCGGTGGCGGCAGCAACGTTAAAAATTTGAATCAAAATGACAAAAACGTTATCTCTTACGATTTAACGAGCCAGGACCGTATTATCCGCGGCCGACTTCCGCAGCTGGAAGTTATTTACGAGAAATTCATGCGTTCTTTCCGCGTATCGCTTTCAGCGTCGTTACGCAAGATCGCTTCGATCACTTTGACTTCCACTGAATTCTTAAAATTCGGTGAGTTCATCAATACTTTACCGATCCCGACTTGCATGAGCGTTCTGCGTTTTAACAATCTTCGCGGTTCTGCGATTTTTGTTATCGAGGCAAAACTTGCCTATGCCCTTGTGGATTCTTTCTTCGGTGGTGCGGACCGTCCTTACGCAAAAATTGACGGTAAAGAGTTCACGCCGATTGAACTACAGATTGTTAAAAAAGTTGTGGAGCTGGCGATTAATGACCTGGAAATTTCATGGTCAACAATTGAGAAAATTGACTGTTCATTTCAGCGTACGGAGATCAATCCACAGTTCGTGGGTATCGTTCCTCCGACAGATGTAGTGATCGCTTCCACATTTGACGTGGAGTTAGAGCAGGCCTCAGGAACAATCGCGATTGTTATTCCTTATTCGACAATTGAGCCGATCAAGCAGAAGTTATCAACGGGCTTCCAGGTTGAGTCGGATCAAACTGATAAAAAACTTTGGACATCTATTATTAAAGAGCAGCTTTTAGAAACTGATGTGGATATCAAAGTTAATTTAGGTGAAACAGAAGTTAAGTTGCGTGACCTAATGAGTTTGAAAGTCGGGGATGTCATTCCTTTGACTCAGGATTCTTCGGGCGAACTTGATGTTCAGGTTGAAAACGTAAAAAAATTTAAAGGTTACTACGGCGTGCATCACGGTACGGTAGCCATGCAAATCACAAGACAAATAGAAAAGTAGGGAGATTTATATGTCTAATGATCCAATGGATAAGATAGCGGACCAATTAAACGAGCTTAGCGGAGACATGGAGTCTTCATCATCCGGCGGTACAGGCCGTTCCGGTGGCGGCGGAGTTAAGGACCGTAATCTGGATTTGATTCTGGATATTCCACTGAAAGTAACTGTTGAACTTGGCCGTACTAAAATGCCGGTAAGCGAATTACTGAATTTAACTCAAGGTTCGGTTATCGAGCTTGCGAAGCTGGCCGGTGAGCCGATGGAAGTTTTAGTAAATGACAAATTAATCGCACGCGGTGAAGCCGTTGTGGTGAATGAGAAGTTCGGTGTTCGTTTGACGGATATCATTTCTCCATCTGAAAGAATTGAGCAATTAAAATGATGAAAACTTTTTTAGTCGTTTCTTTATTAACGATTCAGACAGCTTTTGCGGCGGGTGTACAATCCGAGGCGCCGGCTTCTGTTCCTGCTGTGGCTTCTCCCGCTGCAGATGAGACGGTAGCGGCGGCTCCTGGTGCAAAATTAGCTGAAGATCAGATTCCGCTGAATATTGAAACAGCTAAGAAGCCGGCTGAAGGCGGATCGACGACTGCTAAAGCTTTAATGTCGATGGTGATTATTTTGATTTTAACAGGCAGCGGATACTACTTCGTTCGCCGTTATAAATTTTCAAACACGATCAACAAATCCAACATGCAGATTAAAGTATTGTCTCAGCATTATCTTGGCCCTAAAAAAAGCCTTGCGATCATTCATGTTGCAGGTGAGTCAATTTTAGTCGGTGTTACGGATCACAATATTTCAATGATCAAATCATTGTCTTTAATTGATGACGAAGTTCCTGCAGGAGTTCCGAATCATTTCGGTCAGGCATTAGCTAAGGCTGAAGGCGGCGTAGAAGCGGCTGCTCCAACAGCGGATAAAGCCGGTACGGGCCAGGGTTCCGGTAACGCTTCTGCGGCCATGGTACCTGTTGAGCTTGATGAAGAATTTTCTTTTACAAATGTAACAGACACAGTGAGCAAAAAACTGAGATCAATGCGGAGCTTTTCGTGAAATTTATTAAATGGTTTGCGCCTCTAATTGTTTTGTTTGCGGGATCTCTTGCTTTTGCGCAAGTGACTTTGCCGACAGTTAACATGGGGTTTAAGACGACACAGAACCCGGCAGAAGTGGTTAATGCAGTTAAGATGGTTTTAGTTTTAACGGTCTTAACTTTGGCGCCGGCCATTTTAATTATGATGACGGGTTTTACCCGCATTTTAATCGTGCTTTCGTTCTTACGTCAGGCCATGGGCGTTCAGCAGTTGCCACCAAACCAGCTACTGGTGGGGCTTTCACTGTTTTTAACATTTTTTGTCATGGGGCCGGCATTTACTGAAATTAACCAAAAAGCCGTGCAACCGTATCTTAGTGGTAATCTAAGCCAGGATCTGGCGATAGATAATGCCTTGGCGCCGTTGCGCCGTTTTATGTTCACGCAAACACGTGATCAGGATTTAGGACTTTTTGTAAAATTATCAAAAATTCAACAGCCAAAAACCCGCGCGGATGTGCCAACAATCGTGCTGGTTCCGGCTTTTATCGTATCTGAACTGAAAACGGCTTTCATGATCGGATTTATTATTTTCTTACCTTTTTTAATAATCGATATCCTCGCTGCGAGTGTCTTAATGGCGATGGGTATGATGATGGTTCCGCCGATCGTTATCTCTCTTCCGTTTAAAATTATGCTTTTTGTTCTCGTTGATGGCTGGTCGTTGTTGATCGGTTCAATGGTTAAGAGTTTCGGATAAGGGGTAAAGCGTGAGCGAAGAAGTAGTCATACATTTAGGTCAGGACGCGCTACGAACGCTGGCATTGCTGTCGGCTCCGTTACTTTTAAGCACGTTAGTAGTGGGTCTTATCATCAGTATTTTTCAGGCGTTAACTCAGATTAATGAGAACACGCTGACTTTTGTTCCAAAAATGGTGGTGATTGCGATCATTATCACATTGGGCGGCTCATGGATGCTGGACGTAATGAGCTCTTATACAATTAACCTGTTTGAAAACATCGCCACAGTGGTGAGAGGACCGTAGTGCTAAACTTTTCGCAGCTGAATGAAATGCAGATTTTGGCTTTCGCCCTGATTCTACTCAGGATGTCGGCTTTTACTGTTTCAGGTGCGATCTTCAATTCGACTTCAATCTCTGCACCGTTAAAGATTTTAATGTCAGTTGTTTTTACTCTTGTCGTTTTTAACCCGATTGCAACAAATGAAGTGCTGGTGAGAATCAAAGAAAGCCAGACTGATCTTCTGATGCTGGCAGGCCGTGAAGTTCTGATCGGAGTTTCTCTTGGTTTTGTAACCCGTTTGTTTTTCTTTGCGATTGCAATGGCCGGTGAAATCGTGGCTATTGCCATGGGCCTCGGACAGGCTCAGATGTTCAACCCGATGATGGGTTCGATGGGAAATGCCATGGAGCAGTTCTATGGCGTTATCGGTACTTTGGTATTTTTAGCGTTTAACGGTCACCACTTCATGATTCAGGGTGTAGTCGAAAGCTTTACAACCGCACCGCTTGCAGTGATGAGCTTTCATGTCGGTACACTGGCTGAGATCGTTTATAAAGTTCAGGAATTTTTTATTATCGGAATCAAAATTGCGGCTCCATTGCTGATTTCAATGACGATTGTTCAGTTCGGTATCGCACTTTTAAGCCGGGTTGTGCCGCAAATTAACGTGTTGGTAACAACGGCGTCTTTAACAGTGGTTTTAGGATTTGTGATTATGTTTATCAGCTTGCCGCTTTTGGTAATGCAGATGAACGGTATGCTGATGTTTTCAATGGATGAATTTTTTAAATTCATAAAGGCGATATAGGTAATGGCTGAAGATCAGGGCGAACGGACAGAAGAAGCAACGGAACAGCGGCGGGAAGACTTCCGTAAACGCGGTCAGGTTCCGATGACTCGTGAGTTAAGCACGGCCATCTTCTTTTTGGCTGCTGCCGGCATGATGTATGTGGCTTCACGGTACTTCTTAACAAACGTTGTTGAGATGTTCGGCCGTACTATGGGCCCTGAAATGGTTTACGCCGTCAAAAATGAAAAAATCACAGAGGTTCTGGCTTTCATCGGATACAAATTGTTAATTCTTGTTGGCCCGATCTTTTTAATCGCCATGGTGATCGGTGTTGTTTCGCAGGTTTTGCAAACCGGTTTATTACAGGTTGAAAACGCCTTAAGCCCTGATATCAACAAAATGAATCCTTTAAATGCTTTAGGCAGAATCTTTTCAATGAAGGGTTTTGTTGAGCTGTGCAAATCAATGATTAAGCTTTTGGCTATCAGCACTATTTTGTACATGCTGTTAAAAGGCGAGATTCACAAGATTCCTTATCTTTCTACATTAAGTGTTGAACAAATTCTTTCTTATCTGGGAATGGTCGTATTTAAGCTGTTATTAACTGTGGGAATCTTCATGCTGATTCTTTCAGTGGGTGATTACTTCTTTCAAAGATGGCAGCTTGAAAAAGAAATGATGATGACCAAGCAAGAAGTTAAAGAAGAACACAAATCCCGTGAGGGTGACCCTTTAATTAAAGCACGTATCCGTAAAGTTCAGCGTGAAATTGCCACCCGCAAAATGATGACTGAAATTCCAAAAGCCGATGTTGTGATTACGAACCCGACTCATATCGCTTGCGTTTTAAAATACTCTGATAAGTTGCCGGCTCCACAGTTGGTGGCGATGGGCGCAGATTACATGGCAGAAAAAATCAAGCAAGTGGCCCGTGATAATAATATTCCGATTATTGAAAACAAACCTCTGGCAAGAACCATTTTTAAAACAATGAAAATCGGCCAGGTTATTCCACGCGAATTGTTCGTAGCGGTAGCCGAAGTTCTTTCATACGTTTACCGGTTACGCCGTAAGAAGAAGAAAAACAACAGCACAAATGTGCAAGCTGAGCGAGGCTTATAATGGAAGCACTGTTTTTGTTCGCTAAACGATTTGAAAAATACACGAAGAACACGGATCTGTTCATCGCCTTCGGTGTACTAGCCATCATCGGCGTGATGATCATTCCGCTTCCGGCATTTATGCTGGATATTTCTTTAACTTTTTCTCTGGCATTAAGCTTACTTATTTTATTAACTTCCATTTACGTTAACAAAACTCTTGATTTCTCTTCTTTCCCGTCATTGTTATTGATGACGACTTTGTTCCGTTTAGCCTTGAACGTAGCGACGACTCGTTTGATTCTTTCGCACGGCCACGAAGGCCCGCAGGCCGCCGGCGGCGTTATCCAGGCGTTTGCGAATGTTATCGTCGGTAACAACTATGTTATCGGTTTTATTATTTTCGCGATTTTAGTTGTTATTAACTTCGTGGTCATCACAAAAGGTTCGGGCCGCGTTGCCGAAGTTGCTGCACGTTTCACGTTAGATGCAATGCCAGGTAAGCAAATGTCGATCGATGCCGAGCTGAATGCCGGTGCGATCACAGAAGTTGAAGCCCGTAAACGCAGAAAAGAAATCGAACAGGAAGCGGATTTCTACGGAGCGATGGACGGTGCCAGCAAGTTCGTACGCGGTGACGCTATCGCGGGTATCATTATTACAGTAATCAATATCGTGGGCGGACTTTTAATCGGCGTTCTTCAGAAGAACCTGGATATAGCAACAGCTGCAAAGAACTATACAATGCTGACGATCGGTGACGGTCTGTTGGCGCAGATTCCCGCTCTTATCATTTCTACTGCAGCCGGTATTATCGTTACCCGCAGCAGCAGCGGCGAGAACATGGGTACAGAAGTTACCGGTCAGCTTTTTGTTAATCCGCGCGCGATCTACATTACCGGTGGCGTGTTAGCGGTATTAGCTTTGATTCCGGGCTTACCGACAATTCCGTTCATCACAATGGGCGGAGCATTAGCGGCATTTGCATGGGTTATTCAGCAGTACAAAACTGAAGCGGCTGAAACCATCAGGAAAAAAGCCGACGCAGAACTTTTGGCGCCGAAAAAAGAAAGCGTCGAAAGCATGTTGCCTTTGGATATGCTGGAGCTTGAAGTCGGTTACGGTCTGATTAACGTAGTAGATTCTTCTAAATCCGGCGATCTGTTAGAGCGTATTGCTTCAATCAGAAAACAATTTGCTTTGGATTTAGGTATCGTAGTTCCGAGCGTTCACATCCGTGACAACTTGCAGTTGGCGCCGGGTGAATACCGCTTACTTGTAAAAGGCAATAAAGTCGGCGGCGGCATGCTTCGTTCAGATGCGCTTCTTGCAATGGATCCGGGCCAGACTTCAGGAAAAGTAGATGGCGTTCCTACAAAAGAGCCGGCATTCGGTTTAGACGCACTTTGGATTTCTCCAAGTCAGCGTGAAAAAGCGGAGCTTGTGGGTTACACCGTGGTTGATCTTCCGACCGTGATGGCGACACACATTACCGAACTGATCCGTTCACATGCGCATGAGTTACTGGGCCGTCAGGAAGCGCAGACGTTAATTGATAATTTCAAGAAAACTCACCCGAAAGTAGTTGAAGATTTAATTCCGGATGCATTAAGCCTTGGCGGCGTTGTTAAAGTTTTACAGAACTTGCTGCGCGAAGGTGTTTCTATCCGTGATCTGTTAACCATTTTTGAAACTCTGGCTGATGAGGCCGGCAGAACAAAAGATCTGGATTTATTAACGGAATCTGTTCGTAAGCAATTATCCCGCTCTATTACTGCGAAATACGCAGGCGAGCAGGGCGAAGTCAGTGTGATGACATTCGACAGCCGTTTAGAAGAAATGGTTGCAAGCGCATTATTGCAAACCGAACAAGGTGTGCAGTTAGTGATGGATCCGCAATCGGCTTCACGGATGATTTCAAATATTGCCCAGCAGATTGAAAGTCACCCTGAAATCGCTTCTCAGCCGATCTTGCTGACAAGCCCGACCGTTCGCAGACATATATTTAAATTAGTATCACGTTTCATTCCGCAGTTGATTGTACTCTCTCACAATGAAATTACAGCAGATGTAAAAGTTCAGTCAGTGGCCAGTGTAGGATTAACTTAAAAAGGGTAGGATATGCAGGTAAAAAAGTTTGAAGCCAGATCAATGAAAGAAGCTCTCGAGATGATTAAAACTCAGCTCGGCCCGGATGCTATTATTCTTTCTGCAAAAGAGATCACTAAAGGCTTTGGCCTCGGCGGTGAAAAGAGTATTGAAGTGACGGCGGCATTCTCAGAAGCCACTCTTCATAAAAAGAAATTTGTAGAATCTAAACTGGCTCCGCAGGTTAAAGAAAAGTTTCAGCGCATTCCTGCTAAAGAACAAAAAGAAGTCATGCGCAAAATGATTGAAGCACAAGTGACGAAAATGAATTCGCAAACAGCGGCTGCGGCTTCGAAAGCGGCTGCACCTAAAGCAACGGTTAGTGCGTCGTCTTCAGTGCCGTACCGCATGACCGAAAGACGTTACATTGATATCGACAATGATGAAACGGCTGCACCAACAGTGTCGGCCCGCCCGAACACTCCTGTAACTGAAGCGGCTAAAAAAGCCTGGAACGACATGGAAGTGACTTCACTGAAGCAGGAAATTGAAACTTTAAAGCAGGTGATGAGCCAGTTTAAAACCGTTCCGCAAAGTTTTGTTCACGCACACCCGGGTGCAGACTATGGCGTTCATTACCAAATGAGCGGTGCTTACCAGAAATTAACTACAGCAGGGTTGTTGCCTGAAATCGCAGGAGAAATCCTGGTTCACTGTCAAAAAACTCTGAACGGCCAGCAGTTACAGCGCACTTCAGTTGTTGAAAGCAGTATCGCAAAATATTTAATGGACCACACGCCTGTTACACATACGTGCGAAGAGCAGTTTCACTTGTTCGTCGGCCCATCAGGTTCAGGAAAGACAAGCTCGTTAATTAAACTGGCGAGTGAAATGATTTTGAATCAGCAAAAGCGCGTCGCTATTATTTCTACCGACAACACTAAGGTTGGCGGGGCAGAGCAAATGAAAATGTTTGCTCAGATTCTGAATGTGCCGTTTCTATCAATCCGTAATCAGCAAGATTGGTCACATGTGATTCCTCATTTGGATCAGCTGGATCATGTTTTAGTTGATTTCTCCGGTTTGAACTTACGCAATCAGGATGAAATTAACTTTATTAAACGCATGTCGCCTCCGGTTTACAGATCTCTGCGCGTGCACTTAGTACTTTCAAGTCTAGCAAAAGATGCAGACCTTATTGAATGCGCAAGACGCTATGAAGCTTTCGGTTACAATGATGTGATCTTCTCAGGCCTGGACGAAGCCAGCCAGCACGGGAACATATACAACTTTGTTGCGAAAACGGGTGCAAAATTATTTGCGTTCGGTATCGGCTCTAAGGTTCCGGAAGACTTTGAATTTGCAACTCCGGAAAGAGTCGTCGATCTTATTTTAAAAATTACACAATCTAGAAGTCAGGAAGCAACAGCATGAGAATTCTGAGTGTTACATCAGGTAAAGGCGGCGTTGGTAAAACATCGATCGTTTCGAACATGGCCGTCAGCCTTGCAAAGCAGGGAAAAAGAGTTTTAGTTTTCGACGGTGACCTGGGAATGGCAAATGTTGATATCTTCTTCGGAGTACACCCGCAGAAGAATCTTCAGGATGTGATGGAAGGTGCTCCTCTTCGTGAGTGCTTAACGCCGGTCGCGCAAAATCTTGATTTACTTGCAGGCGGCAGCGGCCTTTACGGACTTTGCCACTTAAATGCTTTCCAGCGGCGCGAAATTTTAGCTCACATCGCTGAAATGAATTATTCATACGATTACCTTTTAATTGATACATCTCCAGGCCTTCATGACCACGTTCTTCATTTGAACTCGGTAGCGGATGAGTGCATGGTGATTATCACTCCTGATCCATCAAGCTTTACTGATGCCTACGCTTTAATTAAGGTGCTTCATCAGAAGTACCGCGCTCAGAAATTCTCGATTATTTGCAATCAGGTTTCTGATGAAAAAGCAGGAGCGCAACTGTACTTAAGGTTTGCTGATGTTGCCCAGCAATTTTTGCCTATACGTTTGAACTATAAGAAAACGGTGCCTTTCGACCCTCAAATGAAGCTGTCCAACCAGCTTCAGCGTCTCATCGTGAGACAGGATGCGAAGTCAGTATCAGCACAGGCGATTACAGGATTATGCAGTGAAATAGTGTCTCAAAATCAAATGGTGGCGTCGCCGTTCGAAGTCGTCAAAAGTTTAGACATATTATTTAGACCCGCCTCTGGTCATGCTTAGAGGGTTTGGACTTTTTTGAAATACGGTATTCGGTTAGTATAAACGGTAGAGGGGTTATTAATGTCAAAAGCGAATCTTCTGAAAAAGTACAAAGAAGAACCCAAAAAAAATATCAAGCGGAATCAGAAAGAAGAACTCATTAAAGAGTACTCTCCTCTTATTAAGTTTGTTGCGCAGAAGATCGCCGTGCGTTTGCCGCCGAATATTGAATTGGATGATTTAATTTCTGCGGGTTCAATCGGTTTGATGGATGCTATTGATAAATGGGATCCGACCCGTGATAACAAATTTAAAACTTATGCAGAATTCCGTATCCGCGGTGCAATCTTAGATGAATTGCGTTCGCAAGACTGGGTTCCGCGTTCAGTGCGCGACAAATCGAAAGCATTGGACCGTACGGTTGCTGCTTTAGAAAATGAAATCGGCCGCGCTCCTACTGAAGAAGAAATTTCGGCGCGCTTGAATATGCCTTTGAATGAATTCCATGAACTTGTAAATCAGGTTCGCCCGGTCAGCTTGTTATCAATCGATGACCAGCCGACATTCAGCGATTCTGATAAAAAATCTATCGCTAATCTTTTAGAAGGTGCTAAATCAGGAAACCCTTTCAACCAGTTGAACTTAAAAGTGGTGAAAGATGTTGTAGCGAAGGCTATTGAAGAGCTTCCTGAGCGCCAGAGACTCGTTTTATCTTTATATTATTTCGAAGATCTGAACTTAAAAGAGATCGGACAGGTTTTACAAGTGACTGAGTCTCGTGTTTCGCAACTTCATGCACAGGCGGTTATCCGCTTACGTGCGAAGCTGACGGCAACTATCGAGGCCGGAGAACTTGAAGCGATTTAAAGCGGTGCCGGTTCTTTGATTTAGATTTTCATTTTATATTGCAACATTGATACGACATCTTTGGGGGATATCTGGAAAGTTTAGACAACCGGCTAAAGCGCATAGAGCAACGCTTATCCTCCATTGAAAAATTCATAGCAGAAAATTACACAAAAGGTAAACCTGTCGAACGCATTCTTGCGAAGGCGGCCGAATCAAAAGCGGCGGTTGCAGAAGGCAGCGATGCCGATCAAGGAGCTATTGCTGTTGAGGCTCCCGTAAAAGATTACCATTACAATTATTCTTCTGATGCCGTAAATCAGCCGAAAGCCACTCTTCATTTTGTTGACACTTCGGTTTTTAAAAATCAAAAAGTCATTACTGTTACCGATGATACGTTTACAGTTCTGCTTTTCGGTGTGCTCATTATTTTCGGGATGTACTTCGGTGGCCGGTTTGTATTGGACGGCAACTGGCTGGCGCCGTCGTCTCAGGTTTCACTGGCTGCACTTGTCGGGGTAGCGTTTTTCGGACTTGGGTTTGTATTAACCAACACGATGGAAAAGTACGCGAAGTACTTTCCGATCATCGGTTCGATTATTCTTTACATTGCCTGTTACGGGGCTGCAGGGTTCTACGGGCTTATTCCACGGGATGTTTCGCTGATTGCCGTGTTTCTGATTTCAGCCGCCTGTTTGCTGATGTCGCGCCGTTTTGACTTGAATGTTTATCAGATCATAGCCGCCATCGGCGCTTACGTGAGCCCGCTTTACATCACGTACGAAGGCAGTAGCGGATTTGTAAATTTTTATTATTTAGGAATTTCATTCTTCTTCATGGTGATGTCGGTTTATTACAACCTGACGGTTTTACCGGCGTTGGGAGCGTTTTTGGCTCTCGCTGTCTGCGCGATCTCTGAGTATGTTGATAATGATGTGATGAATCTGGTGCTTTTCACACTTGGTCACTTTGTTTTTTATGCCTCTGCTTATACGCTGAAGGCTGTCCGGTCAGAGCAGGTGGATAAATCCTATACGTACTCCTTCTTTCCTTATGTTTTACTGTTCTATTTAACCGAGTACTATTACATCAGCAGCTTTAAAACGATGTGGACACCGGCTTTCACGGCAGTAACCGCGCTGCTTCTCGGGCTTTGCTATCTGTGCGTCAGAAAATTTTCAAACCCTGAAAAGAGCGGTCTTACGTCTTCGCTTTTGCTTTCGCTTGCGAGTTTGACGGCCATCCATACATTGTTTTATGTCATGGTTCCGGAAAAATTCAGACCGATCAGCTTAATTGCGGCAGCAGTGTTGTCGATTAAGGGAATTGAGCAGTTAAAAGGTGAGAAGTGGGCCTTGTATTCGCGGATCATGACCTTTTCGATGATCGGCCTGATTGGGTTAAATTACTTTGAAGTTATTTTTACCGAGTTCAGCGGCAAAGCATTCTTGCAGGTTATCAACGGCCTTATTTATGCGACGGTTCTGTTTTATATAACTTTCTTTGAAAAGCAGATACTTGACCTGAAGGTGAATCCGCTTTTTACCGCCGGTGCCGGCCACATTATTATTATTGCCGCTGTCTATAACGTTACAAAAAACATGGGTAACGGGATGGCGCTCATGGCCACGGGCGGGTACCTGCTGGTTGCAATTGCGAGTCTTTTCTTTTTAGATAAAATTCAGAATAAAATTGATCAGTAATTAAGACGTGGTCATCAAGTCTTTGATTTTTTTCATGAGACGGGCTTCGGTTTGGCGTACAGCTTCGCGGGTGATTTTGTATTTATCGCCTATTTCCTGAAGCGTCAGCGGTTCATCACTGAGTATTCGTTCTTCAAGCAGAATCTTTTCTTTTTCGGTCAGATTGGCTTTCAGCTTTTCAACAGCATCCATTAAAAGTTTTAGCTGTTCATCTAAAGCCATTTGTTCGTCTAATGGCAGGCTTCCATCTTCTTTGCGCAGTAACGCCGACAAAGGAGTAGCACGTTCGTCATCGTGGCTGGAAGCAGGCTTATCCAGACTGACATCACGTGATCGCAGGCGTTTTGCCATTTCAGAAACTTCATCTTCAGGAATTCCAAGTTTATGTGACAGAAGTGCCACGTTTTCTGAAGAAGCCATTTTATCCAGCTCTTCTTTTTGGCGCTGAAGCTGGTAAAAAAGTTTTCTCTGATTCGCCGTCGTTCCGATTCGGACCATTGAAAACTGCCGCATTAAATATTCCTGAATATAACCGCGAATCCACCAGACAGCATATGTAATCAGGCGATTGCCTTTGTACGGGTTAAACTCTTTCACGGCATGCATGAGGCCTACGTTGCCTTCCTGAATCACGTCAATCAAGCGCGAAGAAAATTTCGCATATTCTGCAGCCACTTTGACAACAAAACGCAAATTCGATTTTACCAGTGTTTGCGCCAGTGCAGGGTCTTTGGTTTCGTAATATTTTTTTGCAATTTCAAATTCCTGCTCTTTTGAAAGAAGCGGGTATTTGCGAATTTCAGTCAGGTACATCGAAAGCGGGTCTTTGCCGGTCAGGGCTCCGCGTTCGAAATCGGTAGAAGGCACCATAGATACATCAGTGCCGGGCGCATCTTCGCCTACGACGGTTTCCCCATCGGGCTCAAACGTATCATCATCGCCCTGTTCAATTGGCTCATCATGATCAACGATTTCCGCTTCAACTTTGCGGACCTCTTCATGCACCTTTTTTTTAGGCTGAGATTTTTTCTTTTTTAAAGCCATGAGGGATACACTATATCGGGCTTACAGGATTTTTTTAAGATTTTTTTCCAGAACTTCTTTGATTTTACCTTTGAAAAGGGCCAGTGCCATAGGCACCTCAACCTCAATGGCAATAAGGCTGTTCTTGTCGTCTTTGGATTGAACACAAAGGGTGGCGTCGAATTGGCTGCCTTTAATCACACATTTTTTACTCGGGTCGTCGAAGCTTGAAGTCACTTTTGGGTCGAATTTTTTGAAATCATTCGGTCCGTTGACCAAATTCTTTATTCTATTGTAGGTCTCTGCTGAATCTAAGGGCGCCGGTAGATCAAATTTAAGTTTTGCCATAGTAGAATTATGGTAATACCGGCCGGAGGGAGTCGTCTAGGAAAAGTATTGCGAATTCTTATGAGGGTCATCAAAAGTTCGCTTTTGACTCTTACGAGAGTATTTGCGAACCTACCCCTCTGTAATGTAGGAATGGTGTATGAAATTCGTTAAAGAGCTGAAAAGAACCGAATATTGTGGAAATCTGAACTCAAAAAACGTGGGGCAAAAAGTTGTCCTCATGGGTTGGGTGAATACGCGCCGTGACCACGGAAGCCTTGTGTTCATCGACATGCGTGACCGCGAAGGTCTAGTACAAGTTGTTTTGGACCCTAATAAAGCTGATACAGCTACTGCAAAAGATTTCCGTTCTGAGTATGTCGTTGCCATTGAAGGTATCGTGCGTGCACGTCCGGACGGTATGAAAAATGCGAAACTGAAAACAGGTGAGGTGGAAGTTGAAGCCACTCGCTGCGAAATCTTAAATACTGCAGCGACTATTCCGTTTCAGTTAGACGACCAGAATGTTAATGAGACTTTGCGTTTGAAGTACCGTTACTTAGATTTGCGAAGTGAACAGTTACAGAAAAATATTATTCTTCGTCATAAAGTAGCGCAGTTGGTCCGAAACTTTTTATCTACAAACAACTTCCTTGAAGTTGAAACGCCGATTTTATTTAAGTCGACTCCTGAAGGTGCGCGTGATTATTTGGTTCCTTCACGTGTGAATCCGGGCAACTTCTATGCGCTTCCGCAGTCTCCGCAGATTTTGAAACAGCTGTTGATGGTGGGTGGTTACGACCGTTACTTCCAGATCGCACGCTGCTTCCGCGATGAAGATTTACGTGCAGACCGCCAGCCTGAGTTTTCGCAGATCGATATCGAAATGTCGTTTATCGATGTTGAGGATATTTTAGATCTGAATGAACGCATGCTTCGCCACATCTGGAAAGAAATTAAGGGCATTGATGTCCCTAAGCTTCAACGCATGAGCTACTTCGAAGCGATGGACCGTTACGGCAGTGATAAGCCGGATACTCGTTTCGGCATGGAAATCACAGATCTTTCAGAGCAGGCGATGAATTCAGGCTTTAAAGTTTTTGACGATGCAATTGCCCGCGGCGGTATTGTACGCGGAATCTGTGTTCAGGGCGGCGGAACATTCTCACGCGGCCAATTTGACAAATTAACCGACCTTGCCAAAAAGAACGGTGCAAAGGGCATCGTTTGGATGAAGCAAGAGGCGGACGGCACAATTGCGTCTCCGGCTTCAAAATTTATTTCGGCTGATAAGCTGAAGCTGATGTTCGCAAAGCTTGGCTGTACAGCAGCGGACTGCGGTATTGTTGTCGCTGATGATTATGATCCGGCATGTTCGGCACTATCAGCTTTACGTTTACACTTAGGACGCGAGCTGAAGCTGATCGATCATTCTAAATACAATTTCCTGTGGGTAGTGGACTTCCCGTTATTAGAGTACTCTCCGGACGAAAAACGCTGGGTATCACGTCATCATCCGTTCACGTCTCCGACAGATGAATTCTTTGAAGACATGATTGCTAACAACGAAAAAGCCTACCCGAAAATGTTAGCGAAAGCTTACGACTTGGTTTGTAACGGTTATGAAATGGGTGGCGGATCAATTCGTATCTACAGAAATGAAATACAACAGGCGATCTTTCGCTTGTTAGGCATGACCGAAGAAGATACGAAAAAGAAATTCGGCTTCTTCTTAGACGCTTTAAAATACGGGACACCTCCTCATGGCGGTATTGCATGGGGTATGGACCGCTTAGTGATGCTGTTGGCAGAAACAGACGCGATTCGCGACGTCATTGCGTTTCCTAAAACTGCAAAAGCCAGCTGCTTGATGAGCGATTGTCCAAGTCAGGTAAGCCGCGATCAGTTAGTAGAAGTCGGCGTTCGTTTAAGTGCGCAGGCTGAAAAAGCGATCGAAGATAATAAAAGCGTTCACGCCTAAAGCTGAATAAAAAATTAGAGAAATTTTTTAACGGGTGCTCAAAGCGCCCGTTTTGTTTTCCGGGACAATTCTTTTAATCGGCTCACTAAAAAACCTTCTCTAAAATGATCCCGCTTTCCTCAAGCGATTTAACTTCACAAATTTCTTTTAGCTTTCTGCCTTCTGATGTCTTCTCAACAACCACAATAGCATCCGTAGAAAGCGTTATGAGCCTTCGTATCGAACGCAAATCCCATTCGGGTGCGCCCAGCTGAACCAGCATTTCTAAGCGAAGCAACGCTTGCTTTGCGTTTGCCGCATGAACGGAACTTAAGCTTCCTCTGTGGCCTGTTGAAAGGGCCAGCAAGAGTGAGTACGCTTCAGCGCCGCGGACTTCACCGACTATCAAACGGTCAGGGCGAAGCCGCAACGCCCGCCTGATGAGATCTTCTAATGAGACTTGTGCAATCGGCCCGCTTTTAAATTCCCGCGCCAGCAACGAAGCAGAGGCGGTGTTCGGAAGCAGTAACTCACGGGTGTCTTCAATGAGAAGACATCTTTCCGAAGAGCCTGTTAAATTCAGCAGTGACTGAAGTACTGTAGTTTTGCCGCTGGAAGTAGGGCCTGCAATCAATAAGTTCTTTTTTTGCTGAACAGAGGTTTGAAGGTAAGCAGCTTCGTCAGGGCCGCACCAGCCGGACTGCACAAGCGTTTCAAGGCTCAGTGAATTCATAACTTGTTTTCGTATACTCAGTAAAGGTGCGCCTGACGAAAGTTCGCCGTAAATGAGAGAATAGCGGTGCCGCTCAAAGTTCATTTCAAGAAAGGGCTGTTCACGGTTTAACGGTCGGTGAAGTTTTTCACACAAACCCTCTATATACATGAGGTAACTGTGTGACGAAGAAAAATAGTCATTATGCTTTTGCAGTCTACCATCACATTCAAAATAGATTTTATCAAAATCATTGATAAGGATTTCGCTGACAGAAGGATTGTTTAATAAAACATGTAAAGGGTCTTTATTCATCATTCACTCTCCGTGCTGATCAGTCTTGGAGTAACAAAAACAATCATTTCTGATTTGTGTTCAATATAATTCCGGCTGCTGAAGAGGCTTCCCAGCACAGGAAGATTTTTTAGGAAGGGGAGACCTTCGGCGTTTTGGCTGGTTTCATTTCTGAGAAGTCCCGACAGAGCGATAGTTTTATTGTTGATAAGATCAAAGAAAGTAGAAACCCTAGTTAAATGCACCGCGGGCATATCATCTATCTTTAGTGCCTGATCAACCGATGAAATTTCAGTTTCGATCTGCAGATTCAGCTGGCCAACGGCATCCAATTGGGGCTTTAACTTGAGGCCGATTCCATAGCGCTTCCATTCCAGATGTGAGGTTCTTAAATTCTGAACTTTCACCGGGAATTCGCCGCCTGCAAAAAAATCGGCTTCTTTGCCGCTTCTGCAAATCAGTTTTGGTGATGCCAGGATCTTGGCTTCACCTGAAGCTTCAGCTGCGTTCAATGCCAGATCAATTCCGGGGCTTCCTTGCAGATTTTTGAAATCGACCAATTGCGCCTGATATTGTGATGGCCATGTGATGCCGTATTTTTGCAAGAAGCTTTTACTGAGCTCAGCGATTTGAACAGTGACTTCCACATTGTCGGCCAGCTGGGTGGCCGTTTCTCTGTAGATGTAATCAACTCCTAAATACTGCAGTACTTTTTTCGCTTGTTCGTCCGGAGTTGAAGCCTTGTAAAAGCTTCTCCACGGTTTTGAGAAAACAAGCTTCTGCGGTGTTAAGCCGTTTTCGCGCAGAACTTTGGCCACATGTGCGCTCACTTCTTTTTTTGCCGCCTCTGTGATGTCAGCCGCCATCAGTAGAGGCGCGCTGTTCTCCCGCGCCAGTTTCAGGATCGTAAGATAGTCTTCAAGTTTTTCCAGTAATCCGTAAGCGCAAAGATTAAGGCCGCAGTAATTCACTGATAGCCCTTTAAATTTCGATCTGGCAACCTCCTGCCATATATCGAACTGACGCCGGCTTCCGGGCGGGGTAACACGAAAAAGCTTCAGCTGCTTTCCGATGCGCACATGGCTTTGCCCGGTTTGAAGTGATTTGATGACAAGGCCACGGTCTTTTAAAGAAGCCGATAAAACATTTTTTTCTTCGATCCAGACTTTCTCAATTTTCAGAAGTTCCTGCGGCTTAATGAGGTAGTCTTCTCCGACTTCTAACTGAATTTCATGAGGTAGGGCAGACGCCGAAGCCGGCAGCACTAATAGAAGCCATAATAAAAATGCCATAAAACGCTTCTTGCAATTAGATGGCTAAGCCCGCCATAAGAGAAACTGTGAATAAGTTTTATTTAGCGAATAGAGACGGAATTTCGGATTAATTTCTGAATTTAAAAGACACCATGACGCCATCATTTAAATTCTGCACGCGTAAGTAAGCGTTCTGGCTTTTCAGTAACGTGTTGCAGATGCTGAGCCCCAGGCCAAGCCCCACAGAATGATTCATGATGTTTTCATCCATTTGAAACGGCTTCATAATTTTTTCAATCAGCTGTTCTGAGATTTTCGGTCCTTTGTTGCTGATGCTGAGAACCGCCTGATGCCCCGGCTCTGTATGTACAAGAATAACGATTTCACTTCCTGCAAGACCGAACTTTGTAGCGTTGTGCAAAGCTCGGTTAAAGGCCATTTGAGTCAAACGTGAATCCACCTGAATTGTTTCAAGATTTGAATTGAATTTTAAAGTCTGATTTTTATCTTTTAAAGACTGTGCAACCTCAGGAGAAATGTGATGAGTAAACCAGTCGGTTTTAACCAGACTGACTTTGACCGGAATCATTCCGACTTCGCCTTTTACAATCAATAAAACGTCATCAACTATATTTTTTAATTTATCTGCTGATTTTAAAATGCGGTCTGTAAAAAGATTCTGCTCTTCTGTCATCGATGTTTCTTTTAAAAGACCTGCGAAGCTCAAAACCGCTGTGAGAGGGGTTTTCAGCTCGTGGTTGATCAGAATCATGAATTGATTTTTGACCTTATCTAAGCTTTTTAATTCTTCGAGAGCATTTTGCAGTTCTAAGTTTTTATTTTTCAGTTCTGACTGAAGAACATATTTTTCATAACCCTGGCTGACCGTGTTCAGAAGATCCACCGGGTCCCACGGCTTGGTCAGGTAACGGTAAATCTCGCCTTTGTTTACGGCTTCAATGACTGAAGAAATGTCGGTGTAACCGGTCAATAAAATCCTGGTTGTATTAGGGTGAGACACTATGGACTTTTGCAGAAACTCGACGCCGGTAATGACGGGCATGCGTTGATCTGAGACGATCACGCCGATGTCAGGGCTATTGTCCAGCATCTCGAAAGCTGCTTTAGCCGAAGTGGCCTTAAGAACCGTGAATTTTTTGCGAAAAATTCTCTCTAACGCGTCCAGGTTGTCGCTTTCATCGTCGAGGCAAAGGATTTTCGGTTTTAGGTCAGCATCCATGAGGTCTAAGATTAAACGCTATTTTTGCCCTAAGTCCAGATTTAGCTACTGTCTATGACCTTAGGCCATTTTTGATTACAGAAATACTGGCGAAATGTCGAAGAGTGATACGATTAGAGAGTAGGAGATCCTATGTCTGCACATTATTTTAAGTATCTGTTCGCATTGGTTTTTTGCGCGCTTTTCGTTTCTGAAAAAGTTCACGCGCAAGACATGTGGGGCAGCGGTTTTTATCAAGGCGGAGTTTTCTGTCCTTACGACACACGCCCTGCGAGAAATGCAGTTAGCATGAGTGATGATGAGCGTGAAGCACGTCAGGGAATTCAGCGTGCCCGTAATGCTCTTAAACAAACTCAGGCAAAAAAGAAACGTGCAGAACAGCGTGTAGATTCTTTGCGTAGAAAAATTGACAGATATTTTGATTCTTCAATTGTTGATTTCGTTTTAGATGTTCACATTGAAGGTGCAAAACTTTGCTCAAGCTATCAATCCCGTTCTAACGGTTGTATTGTTGATCCGCCTGCAGCAGGTGCTTCAGCAACCACAGTTCCACAAGATTGTGCAGCTAAAGAAACTCCGCCGGAATTATTACAAGGCCGCTGGACTGAATCACGCGATGGCCGTGGTCCTTATTGCGTGGGCAACAGCCGTTCAAGCGCAGGTGGCGTATCAGGTTCAATTTGTGATGATGATACTCTTCGCCCACAAGATGGCGCGCGCAGAAGTTACAACACGTCTCAGTGTAAAAAAGATTTAGCTGATTACAGAAAATTAAGAATTGAACTTGCGAACTCTGCTGATGAAGAAGAGCGCCGTCAGGATGAAATTCAAGACAGAGAATACGCGATCGCAGATGCTCGTGAACAAGCTCGTATCGACAGGGAATACCGTTTAGCAAATGAAACGGAAAGTGACTGTGCGGATTGCGATGCTTACAGCCGTGGCGGTGGAAGCGCTCCACGTATGCGCCGTGACTGGTTCTCAACTGCAACAAATGTTATCGGTGGTTTATTATATGTTGGCTTAGGTCAGCGTGCAGATTCTGCCGGACGTGAACACGCCGCTCAGTTAGGTGTGCCTTCACAGGTTTCTTACGGTTATCCTTATTATCAAGCCGGTCTTAACGGTATCATCAATGGTCTTTCAGGCCCTGGTGCATACGGATGTTCGGGCGGTTATGGCGGAGCAGGATTTCCATTCGGCGCCGGTGGTCAGTTCGGTTTAGGCGGCGGTCCTAACGGTGCCATGGGGCCTTTCGCAGGACAAGGCGGAGCGTTCGGTTATCCGCAAGGTATGTTCGGCTCACCATGGGGTGGCGGAGCTTACAACCCAGGTTTAAATATTTACGGCGGATTTAATGGTCCATTCGGCGGAACAGGCGGAATGGGTGGCTTCCCTGGTAACGGTAACATGGCGATGTGTTTCACTTGGCCTTGTAACGTTGGCGGTGGCGGACCACAATTCGGATTAGGTGGCGGTCTCGGTGGACAAGTCGGTTTAGGCGGAGGCCCATTTGGTGGCGGTCCGTTCGGCGGTGGTCCTTTCGGTGGCCCAGGCCCGCAATTCGGCTTAGGCGGACAAATTGGTTTAGGTGGCGGCTTCGGCGGTCCATTTGGCGGCGGCGGCTTCGGTGGCCCATTCGGTGGCGGCCCATTCGGCGGTGGCGGACAGTTCGGTATGAACGGTCAATTGAGTGCTCAGTACCAAATGCAAATGGCACAATTACAAATGCAAATGCAGCAGCAGTATCAGCAGCAACAAATGCAATACTACCAACAGCAGATGCAGGTTCAGATGCAGTACCAACAACAGCAAGTGCAACGTCAGCAGCAAGCTTATCAAATTCAAATGCAGATGGCTCAGCTGAACATGCAATTACAACAGTTGTATTATAGCAATGGTTTTGGAACCGGCGGCGGACTTAACTTAAGCGGCGGTCTTAACTTCAATCTTGGATTGAATGGTGGCTTCACCGGTGGAGTTGGTGCTCCTTCTCCGACAGGTTTTCCTGGTCAGCAGTTCCCGGGTGGAACGCCGTACCCTCCTGCCGGCTACAATCCGGGCTTCCCAGGTGGAACTCAGTTCCCTCCGACCGGATTACCGAATCCGACAACAGTGCCTGGAACGACAACAGGTGGCGGACGCGGACGCTAATTTAGAATAGAAATTTAAAAAAATGAAAGAGACCGGTAACACGGTCTCTTTTTTTTTGCCCCGAACTCATGTACATTCAGTCGGAATGGAAAAACTCATTAACGCATTTGACAGTCACACTCACTTTTGGGCTACTGGCCAGGTGGCTGAAGGCCTTAAGCTGCATGACCTGAAATCCGCAGAAGCGGTGAGTGAACTTAAAATTCTTCCGCAGCATTACCGGTCTCAGTGGCTGGTTGGGTTCGGCTGGAATCAAAATGAATGGCCACAGAAAACATTTCCTGACAAAAAAATTCTGGATAAAGTTTTTCCGGATACTCCGGTGTTTTTCTCTCGTGTGGATGGCCATGCTTCGTGGATTAATTCCTGCGGTCTGCGAGAGCTTTCAAAGTTAGGTTTTGATTTCAGCAAAAACATTAATGGGGGAGTCATCGCGCGGGACGAGCGCGGTGAGCCGACCGGTATTTTGCTGGATCAAGCGCACATTGCGGCTTTAATGAAGCTTCCGGATTTTTCAAATCAGCAGCATCAGTTATTTTTTAAAACATCACAGAGTATTTTTAATAAAGCGGGATTCACTCATATTCGCGACATGTCGATGCATGAAGGTGCCTGGAATATTTTGCGTCAGATGGAAGACCAGAAGCAATTAACGGTGGCAGTTGAGTCGCTGGTAACGGCTGAATCACTTGATGATCTGTCAAATGTTCTGACTGTTATTAAAAAATTACGCACAGACGGGTCTAAGCAACTGCGTGTCGCCGGAGTAAAAATATTTATTGATGGGTCTCTTGGTTCGCAGACGGCTTTTGTTTCGGAGCCCTATGCCCTTGGTTCGCAGACGGCTTTTGTTTCGGAGCCCTATGCCGGCTCGCAGGAAAATGGCTTACTGATTTGGAAGCCTGAAGAAATCAAAGCTGTATTGCGTGCCGCGTGGCCCCTTGGCTATCAGGTCGCTATTCATTGCATCGGCGATGCTGCGGTGACAACCGCTGTTCAGGCAGCTCGTGAAGTTTCGGCTGATGGCATATTGGGGCGCTTAAACCTGGAACACGTTCAGCTTATTTCACCTGAAACAGTTCAGTTAATGAAACCACTTCATATCACGTGTCATATGCAGCCGTGCCACTGGCTCAGCGACAAAAGCTTTTTGAAAGAAAGCCTTTCACCTAAACTGTTCAGTTACTTGTTTCAGTGGGAGCTTCTCCGTAAAAATAAAATACCTTTTTTCTTCGGCAGTGATTCGCCGATTGAACGGCCGTCCTTAGCCGATACTATTAAAGCTTTAGCCGATAGCACTGAGGCCGGAATTCCGGCTTTAAAAGCGGACTGGAAAGTTTACCACCAGCATCCCGATGCAGGTTGGATAGCCTCGCATACCGAAATAGAGTCGGGTGCGGTTAAACAGGTTTACTTCCGGGGAGAGCCGCTCCTTTAAAGCCGGGTTCTCTCGTAATATTCAATTTGAAAATTTCGCTTCGTAACAGGTTTAGGTTCTGACGTGGCCGGCAACGGTTTTGCCGGCTCTAAAACTTTTGCGACTTGCGTTTTCTTTTCTGTGGCTCCCAGTAAATTTTTTTCTAAACTGGCTTTAAAAGTATTTCGGTTTTGCAGCACAACAGCAAATGGAACTTTTACCTGCATGATCTGCGAAGATAAAGTCTCATTCACGAGAACTGCAAATTGACGCGGGTTCAGAGGTGCACGAATCAATTTCACCTTCTCTGCGATCAGACTGCTGTGTCCACCGACATCCGAGTACAGATCAACCACAGCGAACGGCCCCATGACAGCAGATAAGGCTTCGCTGTTTTCAATTTGCACCGGTACTAATACATGACCAGGAGGAATGTACGTGTCTGCTGATGGTGCTTCTGCCGTGGCTTCAGCCTTCTTCGGATTGTCGCCGGACGTGTGATCCTGATTCACGAAGTAGTAAAGAATAAGAAACACACCGAATGAGGCGCAAAGTATTTTATTTTGCAGGGTCATTTGTTGCAGCATTGAGCTCCTCCAGTCTGACTTGAATATTTTTATAATCCATTTTATTGGTTCGCTTCTTTTCGATGAGTTTTGCAAACGCCACCATAATGACTACCATCAGCAAGCTGGCAACGATGGTTTCAATCAGGATTTGTCCGCTATTACGCTGAAAGAACATCTTTTGTTTTCGCATATTTTACGTGCTCCGCATTTTAACTGAGAAGAAAACTCGCTTTGATTTTGAAACAGCCGGTTAAAGTGAGTTGTTGTTACCCATCCGATTCTGAATGTCGTTTCACTGACCGCACCCGGGTTATCTTGATTATGAAATGGGCCCTGCAAATTTGCTTTAACGCTGATGAGTTGCGGGGCGGCCAGATTGAATTCATCTTCAATATCTGAAACCGAACTTGCAGGTTCTAATTGTGCTCCATTTAGCAAGGCCAGTGAGCTTTCAAAGCACCAGTTCGTGATTTTCCATTTAAAATCTTCAGTTAAAAAAATCGCGATTAGAACATGGGTTGCAAAAAGTAATACCGTTAACTGCATAAGCAGGCTGATAAAAACAAAGCCACCTTCCTTTTTACAGTTTGCGCTACCGCTTAAGTTACAAAGTTCAAGCTGACGCTCTTGCTGTTCGTTTTTTAGTTCAGTCACAGCTATGGCCCACAGCTTTAAGCACGAAGTAAAAAATAAAACGCTCACCAGTAACCCTGCCAGAGCTTCTATTAAAGCCTGTCCCTTTCTGCTTAGCATTTTCAGCGAACGCCTTGTAAGAAGTCAGATAGATCCTTTTTATTCAGAATACCTTGTTCTGCGTTTTGAACCTGAAGCTGA
>JAJFMT010000171.1 GCA_020696855.1 Pseudobdellovibrio sp. | reverse complement strand
CTTAAGACGGGAGCGACGGGGCCGGTTGTATCGATAACAGTGTTAGCAACGTTTGAGCAAGGGGACACGTTGCCCGCAACGTCAACTGCTGAGGCATAAAAGCTGTAACTTCCGTCACTCATAGAATTTCGTAATGTTACGATTGTTGTTGAGCTGGTAGTAGATGACGGGGCCGTTTCAACAATAGCACTGGCACAAAGGCTGTCATTAAATATTTGCAGAGTTGTATTCGCTTCTGTTCCTGTAAAAGTTAATGTCGGCTTTGAACCGGATAAAGCGGTCGTAGAAAGAATGAATGACGAAGGCGGCATTCGATCCAGGTTAAATGTATACTTGTTAGGTTGATCTTGTGTTCCTGCAGAACTTCTACCGAGAACACAAAGAGCCGCCGGACCGTCAGTCAAAATACTGTAACTGGCTCCTACAATATCGGTTCCGATTGTATACCAAGTTGAAGAGCTGAAGAGGGAAAGCGGGCAACTGGTATCATTGGTCAGAACATAACTGAATTCATTTGCGTTAAACCCACCAACTGCGGCCGAGAACGTTGTTGTTCCGCTGACTTGTGTAGGGTACCCGGTGGCGGTCGCCTCAATAATTTTTGAACTCGCAAATGGTTTAAGATCGCATTCTTCAAAAACATCCACTTGAGGATCACTCATGTTGGCAGGTAAAACGAGTCGCCGAGACTCACGCAATAATCTAAATTGTCAGTGTAAAAGCCTATCAGTCCGATAGTTCTTTCTTCACCGGAAGGAATTTCAAAAGTTAACTCATCGCCTTCTTTAAAAACTCCGTATATGTTGTCTGTTAGTCCGGAGCTGCCGGCTAAAGTGCTGCACGTGATCGCATTTTTTAAATCGGGTGCTTTAACAGAGAGAGCAAAACAATTCAGACTTCTAACATTTGCGGGTACCGGCAATCCCCATTTGGTTCCGGCCAGTGCTCCGACATTTTGTGAAAGGGACTGAACTACAGTTTTTGAGGAAGAAGCGCTTTCGTCCTGAGTTGGAAACTTAACAGTTACTTTTGATTTATCAGAAACCGAACGGGTGCACCCCGTGATGATCACAAAAAGTGCTAATAATGTGGCTATCCCCAAGTTCCCCATATTGTTAATATACGGTACAAATGACAAACTTCTTAACGGAAACAACGAGGTGTTTCACAATAATATTCTTATCGTGCCGGATTAGAACAACGATTTTTCCGAAACTTCCAGGATGATTATTAGATCAAAATTTCCAGTCTCACTATGTGACGTAAATTAGTTTTTCGGCTTTCTAAATATTTTCGGCTTTAGCTTCAATTAGTTTTTTGGTGCCATGTGATCTCAAATCCGGGCTTATTTTTGTAAGTTTCAAGTGCGTTTTTCAGAGGGCATATTTCTACCGATGAATCAATTTTGGGATCAGGTTTTTGAAAAACCATTTCTTCATTCAACAAGACAAAGCTGTGTTCCAAAACCAGCCCATGCGGAAACCCCGCGGAACGTTTTGCGATATGATTGGTATCAATTTTTCCTAAAGGGATCGAATCTGAAGTACGCGACCAAACAAGGCCTAAAGAGCCGGGTGGGGGAATCTCAACCTGTTGAAACCCTACATGAACGTAATCCAGCATTTCATCAGCGGTCAGTTTTTTTAGTGCGGTATTTTCAAAGAAAAGTTTTGAAACGCAAAAACAATTAACTTCGCGGGAAAACTTCTTACCCACCAGAGACAAAAGGTACGGAGAAATTTCCATATGAGTTAATTAGCCTTTGCAAGAGAAGTTTCACGAATATAGTTAAAGATAATATCTTTTGATTCGGGGCTGATGTTTTTAAACAGTAAACCCAAACGGTGAGAAGCTTCGCCTTCGCGCCAAGACCAGCGCACTTCCGCGGTAATCTGTGTGATGCCACTTCTTTTAAGCTCGGCTTCAAAGCTGCCGTCTGGTGTTTTAAATTCAAAATTGATAACAGCGCCTTTTCCGATGTAAGCATCCGCATTAATCTCAAGTCCCGAGAAAGAAAAGTTTGTCACCTGGCCTTTGCCGAATTCTCCTGCGACTAAGATTTCAGTTTTAGGAGTAACGGGCCACCGAACTTCATCCCGTACACCGACATCCAGTTTACGGCACAATTGCTTCAGACGTTGACGTCCTTCAAAGTTATTGTGATTCGGGTCGTACTCATAAGATTCGATCAGTTCTGAATGGTGTTTGATGTTGATCAGTTTTTTTGAAAGCTCGGCGCGTAGCTGCGATTCTGCCGGCAAAAAGTCTTTTGTCGAAGGCCCGCACATAACCCGGTAATTTTCACAGGCGCTTTCAAGGCGCTGGGCAAAGTTCACACTGTGACCGATAATCGTGAAATCTATTTTACCGCCGCCACCCAGATCTCCGGCGTAGACTTCACCGGTATTGATACCGATTCGAAGCGGGAATGCCTGTAATCCTGACTCTACGGCTGAGAAGTCCCGCTTAAGAGATTCACGCTGAATCTCAGCCGCGCACTTCAATGCAGCTTCTGCGTGATTAACTGTGTATTCATTCGAGGTTTGAAATTCATAACCGAAAAAGCAAAGTAAGCCATCGCCTAACGAGCGGTCTACAACGCCGCCTGATTTATGAACCATGTCTGCGGCCATACCCAGCAATTCACGAAGCTGCGAAAACACCGCAGCGGGGCTTTCACGCTCTGCCATTGAAGAGAATCCCACAATGTCGATAAACATGACTGTC
>JAJFMT010000026.1 GCA_020696855.1 Pseudobdellovibrio sp. | reverse complement strand
AGTTCTTTTTTTGTTCTATTCTTCATCACATTTTTCTTCATGGAGGGTAAAGTAGCGGTGCGAACGGCATAAATCAACAAGAAAAGGCAAAATAATCGAGTGATTTCATGTATTTAGTAAAATTTTCTTGAAACCAAACGTTCATTTGTGTTACTGATGAAGATCAACCCCAATCAGGATGTGACAACAGCATGGTTTACCACTGGCTCTACTCGATGGCCGATCAGTACTCGGTTTTGAATGTTTTTCGATACATTACCGTTAGAACTTTCATTTCTTTCTTCACCGGATTTTTTCTTTGTTTGATTTGGGGACCTTACTTTATTGATCAATTGAAGTTAAAGCACTTCGGTCAGTCTATTCGCGACGATGGGCCGCAGACTCACAAAAAGAAAGCCGGTACTCCTACAATGGGCGGCTGGCTGATTTTACTCAGCACCATTCTTTCAATTGTTTTGTGGATTGATATTCGTAACCCTCTTGTAGTGGGAACATTAATTGTAACCTGGGGCTTCGGGTTAATAGGTTACATCGATGATTATTTAATAGGTTACATCGATGATTATTTAAAAGTTTCAAAAAAGAATACAAAAGGTCTTTCAGGAAAGATCCGCTTAGCCGGCGAATTTTTAATTTCAGGCGTAACACTTTGGATTTTGATCAACCACTACGGCTTAAGCACGCAAGTGGCATTTCCTTTCTTTAAAGACTGGGTTTTTGATTTGGGTCAGCTGTATGCCGTGTTCGGGGCTTTGGTTATTGTCGGCACTGCCAATGCGGTAAATTTAACTGATGGCTTGGACGGTCTTGCGATTGTTCCTGTCATCGTGGCTGCTTCAACGCTGGCTTTATTTTCTTACATCGTTGGTCACTCGGCGATTGCAAATTACCTTCAAATCGCGCACGTACCCGGCGCGGGTGAGCTGGCTCCGCTGGCAGGGGCGATGATCGCAGGCGGCCTCGGCTTTTTATGGTTCAATACGTTCCCGGCGCAGGTTTTCATGGGAGATGTCGGAAGCTTAAGCCTTGGCGGCTTCTTAGGTACAATGGCGGTCTTTACTAAAAATGAAATTTTGATGGTTTTGCTCGGCGGCGTTTTTGTGACCGAGGCATTATCGGTTATTACCCAGGTTATTTCTTTTAAGCTGACAGGGAAAAGAGTTTTTAAAATGGCTCCGATCCATCATCACTTTGAGCTTGGCGGAATGACAGAAACAAAAATCATCGTGCGCTTCTGGATTATTTCAATCCTGTTAGCCGTACTGAGCCTCGCGACGTTAAAATTAAGATAATTAAAAAATATAAAGAGTAAGTAGGTTTCTATGTGGAAAGAAGTTTCGGAATTAAAAGATAAAAAGATTTTGATCGTAGGCCTTGGCCGTACAGGTGTTTCGCTGGCGAAATTTTTAACAAAGCACGAAGCGCAAGTAACGGTGACAGATCATAAATCAAAACCCGAACTGTCTTCTCAGTTAGAACAGCTGGATGAATACCAGAATATTAAATTCGAACTGGGTTCGCATTCACCTAAAACGTTTTTGTCGCAGGATCTGGTTATTTTGTCTCCGGGTGTGGCGCCGCACTTGAAGATTTTCGAGTACGCCCGCCAGCAGGGAATTAAAATCACCGGTGAGTTCGAATTTATTTCAGCCTTCATTAAAGAGCCGCTGGTTGCAGTTACCGGTACCAACGGTAAAACCACCATTTCTAAACTGGCTGAATCCATGTTGCGTGAAAGCGGCGTTGAAGTTTGGGTGGGCGGAGCAACAGACCGACCTCTGACAAATTACCTGCTTCAGGATACAAAAGCCCGCCTTGTGATCGCAGAAGTTTCAAGCTTCATGTTAGAGCACGTTGTTGATTTTTCTCCGAACAATATTGTTTTCACTAACCTGGCAGAGAATCACCTTGAGCGTTACCGTTCAATGGAAGATTACGTAAATGCAAAACGTAAAGTTTTTAAAAACACTTCGCAGGCCACGACATCGATTCTGAATGCAGACGATAACGCCGTTGTTGAATTAGCACGTGATCCTTCTGTTCAGCGCGGACGTATTTTTTACTTCTCACGTAAACCGGCTCTAGAGCCGCAAATCATGAACATCGGCGGAGCGGTGAACGTTGGCGATGAGCTGCGCGTTCGTACGGGCCCTGAAATCGAAACCTTCTCGATCAAAAACATCAAAATGAAGGGCAAGCACTCCATCGAAAACATGATGGCCGCGCTTCTTTTGGCGCGCGAACACGGTGCTACCCATGAAGCGGTTCAAAAAGTGATCGACAGTTTCCCTGGCATTAAACACCGTTTGGAATACGTGCGCAAAGTAGGCGGAGTTCTTTTCTACAATGATTCTAAAGCCACAAACGTACATGCGGTTTCCCGCGCCTTAGACTGCTTTGACGAAAACGTCATTCTGATCGCAGGCGGAAAAGACACGAATTTAAATTACGGTCCTTTACAGAACATGATCAAACGCAAAGTAAAAACTTTGATTCTGGTCGGAGAAGCCAAAGAGCGCATCAACCGCGATCTTGGCGACTTTTCTGAAACTTACCTGATCGGAACTTTTGAAGAGGCGGTTTTGATCGCCTACCAAAAGTCGAGAATCGGCGACATCGTTCTTCTTTCTCCGGGCTGTTCAAGCTTTGATATGTTTGACAGTTACGAGGAGAGAGGCGACTATTTTAAAGAGATCGTCAAAAAATTCAGATAAGACGGTCCTTTTAGGACAGGAATGCGCACAAGATTTTTTACATCAAGTTTGTTTCTTTCCATCGTAGCTTTATTCGGAATCGGCCTTATGCAGGTCTACAGCGCCAGTTATGTCTTTGCGACAGAGTCTTACGGCGACGGGCTGTATTTCTTTAAGCGCCAGCTGACTTTCACGTTTCTGGCGGCGGTTGTGATTCTGGTGACCACGCAGATACCGTTTAACTTAATTAAAAAATGGTCGTGGGCCATGTGGCCCATATCTTTCGTGTTATTACTGGCAACCTTTATTCCGGGCATCGGTGTAAGAGTGGGCGGTGCTCTTCGCTGGATTCAGCTTCCGGGCGGAGTTCGTTTCGAGCCATCAGAAATTGCTAAAGTGGCGTTCTGTTTTTTATTCGCAAGCCTGGTTTGCCGTAAAGAAAACATGTTAGGCCGTTTCAAATGGGGCTGGATCGCAGCTTTAATTCTTTTGCCTTTAGGAATTCTGAATATCCAGCATGACTTCGGAAGCCTTGTGATTATCACGCTGGTAGCGGTGGCCTTGCTGTTTACATTCGGCATGCAGCTCAAGTGGCTGGTAGCCGCCGGTTTTGCTGCGCTTCCCTTGTTTTACTTCGCTATCTGGAGTTACCCGTACCGCCGCGCCCGTATCGAAGCGTTTTTAGACCCATGGTCTGATCCGGCGAAAAAAGGATTTCAGGTTATTCAAAGTATGCTTTCGGTTCATTCCGGCGGAATCAGCGGCGTTGGCTTGGGGCAAGGGCAAGGAAAGTTATTTTTCTTACCTGAAGCCCATACAGACTTCACAATGGCTGTATTCTTTGAAGAAATGGGATTTATCGGCGTTGTTGCGATTCTGGCATTATACGGGTTTGTGGTTTTCAAAGGTTTTCAGATCGCCATCAAAGTGCAGGATGTATTCAAGCGCACATTGGTGCTGGGCCTGATTACGACATTTGCTTTTTCAGTCTTCATTAATATCGGTGTTGTGTTAGGCCTTGTTCCAACAAAAGGTTTAACGATGCCGTTCATGAGTTACGGGGGAAGTTCACTTTTGGTTCTCAGCTTTTTATTCGGTATTATCCTAAATATCGAAATGTCTGAAAATCAAAGTAAACCGACGTCGTTACGGTACTAAAAATGTCTTCAACAAAAACAATCATGATTGCAGGCGGGGGTACAGGCGGGCACATTTACCCGGCTATCGCCATCGGCCGCGCATTATTAAAAGCGGATCCGTCTCTGAAAATCCGGTTCGTCGGTACAGCAGAGGGCTTAGAATCAAAAATCATGAAGCGCGAAAACCTTTCGCTTGATCTTATCTATAGCGGTAAACTGAATTTCTCAGGAAATCCTGTCAGAAAAATAAAAACCCTTTTAAAAATGCCGGTTGGTTTTATTCAATCGGTGAAGCTGATCTTAAAGTATAAGCCGGTGTTCGTTCTGGGAGTGGGCGGCTACGCTTCTGCGCCGTTCGTGCTTATGGCGTGCCTACTAGGCCGCAAATGCGCCATCTGGGAGCCCAACGCGCATCCCGGAATGGCCAACCGTGTGCTGTCGCGGCTGGTGCCGCGAGCGTATCTGGTATTTGAAGCCTCAAAAGGATATTTACGTTCAAAAGACAACAAAGTATTCGGAATGCCGCTTCGGGAAGAAATCGAAATGTTTCAGAACGAAGAGCGCTCAAAACACTCTGAAAAAATGACTATTCTCTGCTTTGGTGGAAGCCAGGGCAGCTTATTTTTGAATGAGCAAATGTCTAACTTTGTTCTGCAAAACCCTTCCTTGCACGATAAAATTCATGTTATTCACCAAACCGGGACGCAGGATTTCGCAAATATGAAATCTAAATATCAGGGAATAAACTGCGTTGAAGTTCACGAATTCATTTACGATATGCCCCAGCAGTACCGCCGCGCCGACATCCAATTTTGCAGGGGAGGCGCCAGCACTATCGCAGAAGCCTCTGCCTTCGGTGTGGTGCCGTTAATTGTTCCACTGCCGGCCGCAGATGATCACCAGTTGCGAAACGCCGAAGTGGTCGTTAGCAACCGCGCGGGATTTTTGTTTGATCAAAAAACCTTTGATGGTGCTAAGTTTAAAGCCACTATCGAGCAGCTGTTGTCCAATCCGGATCAACGTAAAGCAATGGCCACAGAGCTGCGCCGTCTGGCACCTCAGCAAGCCGCAGGCAAAATCGCACAAGATATTTTAAGTAATATTTGATTTCTACGAGTAAAAATTTTAAGTCATTTCGAAATTCTATGGGACTATACTTGTTTGCCCTTTTTCC
The DNA here is from genome assembly GCA_020696855.1 of Pseudobdellovibrio sp. GTDB lineage: Bacteria > Bdellovibrionota > Bdellovibrionia > Bdellovibrionales > Bdellovibrionaceae > Pseudobdellovibrio. Next base: position 25,464 of record JAJFMT010000026.1, on the reverse strand, counting down.
CGATGTTTGCCATCGTCAAGCCGCATCATCCGAATTTCAAAACTCGCTTCCGATTTCGGACCTTAAACTCTAATAGAAATGCAGACTTGTTAGTCCTGGTTTTGCAAATCCTCTGGTATGACCCGTGAAAGATTAAGATCAGAAAATGGTAAAGTTGTGCGAGACACATTGAATGCTGCTGTCGAGATCGCAGATCGAATCCATAAACTGGAAGACGAATTGGTGGTGATGCTCAAAGAAATAGATGTAAAGCATTTTTATGTTAGATCCGGTCAAAAATCACTTAGAGGCTTCTGCAATGATGTTTTGAGTTTTACGAGAACTCAAAGCCAGCGAATTGTAACCCGGGTTAGACGCTCTGAACCAACAGTCAACATCGGGAAAAAGACAGATCAGGTCCACAATCTAAATTGAATTTCTCTGATCTGAATAGTAGTCTCTAAAACCATGAAACTCGAGAATTCTAAATTTCATTTTATCGGTATTGGTGGCATTGGTATGTGCGGCCTTGCAGAGTTGCTGTTTAATATCGGAGCTCAGGTTTCAGGTTCGGACAACTCTGAAAATGCAAATACCGAACGGTTGAAAAATCTCGGAATCAAAGTTTACAAAGGTCACAGCGCAGAGAATGTCGGCGATGCCAATGTGGTGGTTTACTCAAGCGCGATTGCTTCGGCAAATCCTGAAATCATTCAGGCGCGTGCACTGGGAATCCCCCTGATTCCCCGGGCCGAAGCTCTGGCAGAGATCATGCGACTTCGCCGCGGTATTGCAGTGGCGGGAACTCACGGCAAAACTACAACGACAAGCTTAACGTCTTCAATTTTTCTTGAGGCCGACAAAAGCCCTACAATCGTTGTTGGGGGCCGTTTTGAAAGAATTAAATCAACGGCTCTTTTGGGTAAAGGTGAGTGGCTGATTGCCGAAGCTGACGAGAGTGACGGAAGTTTTCACAAGCTGTCGCCTGAAATTGCAGTGATCACGAACATTGATAACGATCACATGGATCATTACAAAAGTTTTGAAAATCTGAAAAAAGCTTTTTTAGATTTTGCTTACCGCGTTCCATTTTACGGTTTGGTTATTGTTTGCGGCGATGATCCGCTGGTGCGCGAATTATTTTCAGGTTTTACAAAACGAATTGTTTTTTACGGCTTCGACCCGAAGAATGATTACGTTCTTGAAGGAGAGCGCGGCCAGTACAGAGTTTTCAAATCAGAAAACGGTACAAAATCTTTAGTCGCCGGTTTTAATTTGCAGATTCCGGGACGGCACAATGCCTTGAATGCAACGGCCAGCCTCATCGCTGGAATGGCGGCGGGAATCACGGCTGAACAATGCGCACAGGGTTTAGAAAAGTTTGAAGGTGTTGACCGTAGGTTTCATTTTAAAGGTGAGGCTTCTCAAATAAAAGTCTACGACGATTACGGCCACCACCCGACGGAAGTACGCGCTACTTTACAGGGCTTTCGCGAGAAATTTCCTGACAGCCGCCTTGTCGTTTATTTTCAGCCGCACAGGTACAGCCGCACGGAACATTGCTGGCAGGATTTTAAAACCTGTTTTGCCCAGGCTGATGTTTTATTTTTAGGTGATATCTACGCCGCGGGCGAAGCGCCTGTGCCGGGAATCACGTCTGAAAAATTGCTTTTAGAAATCGGCCATAAGAGATCGTTTCACTCTCCGAAAAAAATAACTCAGGCCGAAGAAATTATCGTTGAGCTTAAAAGCAACGACATCTTTTTAACCTTAGGGGCCGGCGACGGCTGGAAGCTTGGATTAGATGTCCTTGAACGTCTTACAAAATCATAATCTTGCCGAATACACGTCGTGGCTGATTGGCGGCAACGCCGATTATTTTTGTTTGCCTTCAAATTACGATGAGCTTCGCGAAGCTTTAAAATTTGCAAAAGAAAAGAATTTGAAGACGACCATTTTAGGCGGCGGCTCAAACGTTTTAATTTCTGACGGAGGAATTGAAGGCTTAACGATCGGGTTAAAAAAATTTTCAGGAATCTCCACTGATATTTCGAGCGACAAGATTACTTTAGATTGCCTCGCAGGAACTTCTAAATCTGAGTTATTAAAAACTTTTTTGAAACATCAACTGGCGCCCGCATTATTTCTGGCGGGTCTTCCGGGTGACGTGGGCGGCGGGGTTGTTATGAACGCCGGTGTCGCTGAAATGTTTCAGCCCCGCGAGTTTATGGAGCTTGTAGAGTCCATTGAAGTGATGACGGCTGAGGGTGAAGTTCGCACATTAAATAAGTCGGATCTGAAGGTGGCGTACCGGCACACTGATGGCTGGCAGCCCCATACCGTTGTTAAGGCTAAGATTGTCTGGCCCCTTCAAAAAGACCCTGACGTTCTAAATAAAGTGCGCGAAGCCAACAAAGTCAGGCTTAGTAAGCAGCCCCTGGATAAGCCCAGCTGTGGTTCCGTCTTTAAGAACCCTGAGGGCCATAAGGTGGCTCAGTTGATTGATAGCTGCGGCCTCAAAGGGTATACCGTAGGAGGGGCTCAGGTGTCTCCTAAGCATGCGAATTTTATAGTGAATTTAGGAACCGCGACCGCTCAGGATGTGTGGTCGATCATCACTCACGTAAAGGCCACTGTAAAAGAAAAAACCGGGGTCGACATCCAAACTGAAGTCATTCGAATGGGCCGCTGGGGTTAAGCCTCGCACCTGGACCACAAAAAATTCCCGTAACTTCTTAAAAAGTCTCATGTTTGCGGCTAGACCTGCCGAAAAAGCAGTAATGCCGAATTTCGTGAAAAAGAACATTGGAAAAATTGTGAGCGCCCTTTTGCTGGTGGTGCTGTTCAATGCGTGTTCTCTAAACGAATCAAAAATCAAATCCATCGTCGAAAGAGAAATCGGATCAGGCCTTATCGTTGAGCGTGCGCGCTTAGAATTAGACAAACAATTGGGCCGCGGTCATTCAAGATTAAAATCCACATTGCTGGAGTCGGTTTCAAGCAAGATTCATATTCAGTACACAGAAGTGATCGTACAGGGAAGACGTGCGCGTGTTCATGTACGCGCAGAGATTCCGCGGCTTGAAGACATCGGTGCATTGTTTTCAGAGGCCCGTCACTTTGAACGCGCTAAAATTGTTGATATGTCGGCAGAAGAGCTGATGAAAGAAATCAACAAGAGCTCGCGACGTCCTGCCAGCCATAATGACTTACAGACGGAAACTTACGAGTTTTACGTTGATTTCGAAAAGCAAAAAGAATGGGTTGCCAACTCTGAGCAGCTTAAAAAAGCTTACAGCAAAAAGAATCTGGTCATTCGCTAATCGTCATTAATTTTAATTGCTATTAGAATTTCTGAATCTTCTCAGGTTATTTACAAATCGTTTTGTACTTTTCCATCAGTTCGCGGTTGTCAGCGATTTCAGTTCTTTTGCGTTCAGCATATTTCTTTTTCATTTGCTCACTGAGAATAGCGCCAAGGTGTTTAAGCTTTTTAATTTGATCCTGCCGGTCTGTTGGCCAGCATTCCTCTGCCCCGATCTGCGAGCGCAACGGGCTGAACAGCAGATGTGCGTTGTCGTGTTGCCAAGTTTCGATGTCGTGCTTCTGCCCGAAGTCGCGGCCTTCCCACATGACGCTGAGGCTGGTGTTGTAAGCTGGAATAGATGGATTGTACAAAGCTTCCGAGATTGCATTTTTTGAATTCGCCAGAAACACTGCGATCGTGTCAGCAAAAACTTCGTGATAAGCCATCGTCAGACCGATGATCCGCAGGTGTTCTTTGTTATTTTTAAGTGATTCGTACAGGGCTTTGTACTCTTGAGAATTGGCGGCAATCTGCTGTGGCGTCATCTGCGTTTTGTAAGGTTTAACTTCCAGCGCTGACATCTGATTGTAGATGCGTTTTACTTCTGCGTATTCGGGAATCGCAGCTGAAATGTATTTGTCAAAAACAGCGTGGCCGTACTCGTGAGCGTAAACATTCAAAACATCGTGGGCGTATTTGCATGACGTCATCGTTCCCATGTGATTAGGAAAGCACATCGAGCGTGAAATCTGAATGTTGTTACCGGAGTCAAACGAAGCGTTACTGTCTTCGGGAATGATGATGACATCGATGCTAACCGGCGCCAGGCCCAGCTCATCTATGCGGTTAGAGATATCGCTGATAGAGCCGGTAAAATCCGGGTCATTAGCAACGGCTTGTCCGCCCTGTAACGTAAAAAAATTCGACACTCCGGCATGAACCTGAAGAGTTAAAAGCAGGGCTGCAGACAAGGTCATAATTTTAAGAGTTTTCAAAAGCATAAACGTTCCTTTAGAAGAAGCTTTGGCTACCAGGCTTTGTGTGCAGATTGCGAACCAGTTTAAAGCCCTCTAATGACAGTTGAGAGCCGAAAAATGAAAACTTTTTAGACGGTGACAGGCGTGGGCTGTTCCGTCTTTTGTGACCTCGTTCGCCGGGCCTAGGTCCAGGATTTTGATCTAGACTCCAACCTATTGCGTTTTCAAACTAAAATGACTTGATGAATAAAATGCGGAAATTCTTAAAACTCTTTGTGGCATTCATGCTGTTCCCGTTGTTTGTGTTTTTATCTGTGTACTCGCTTGAGCAACAGGGTTTTTTCAAAATAAAAAATGTCGAACTTCGCGTGAACACCATGGAGTCGCAAAAAAGTTATGTCGAACCGCGCTTAAATCAGCTTCGTAACAAACTTGAAAGCATCAAAGGGATTTCTTTGTGGAAAGCCCCGCTCAGTGAAATTTCAAAGACGATCAAAGACGAAAAATGGATTAAAACTTTTCAGCTTTCCCGCGTTTGGCCTTCCGGAATTCTTTTAGAAATTCAGGCCGATGACGTTGCGATTCTAGTTTTCCCAAGAGGGGATGAGCCCAGCTCGATCGGCGAGGCCTCGCAAATTAAGCCCATCACAAAATCAGGAAAAGTTCTTGAAAAAATTAATTCAAAATACGCACCGAATGCGATCGTGACTCACGATTCGGATTTGCTGATCAGTGAAAAAGTTCGCCTCGGAGCTTTGAATGTAATCGCCGCTTTGCCTGAATCCGGAAACATGTCAGCAGAGCAGGTAGCTGAGATCGGATTCGACCGCAAAGAAGGTTATTGGATCAAACTTTTAAACTCAGAAACGAAAGTAAATTTCGGTGAAGAGCAGTTCGAAATTAAGTCTGCGCGCATCTCTCAGGTCATTGACTATCTCGAGAGTCGCAATCTTAAGGCACGCGTCATAGACGCAAATCTGTCTAAAAAAGTTCTTGTCAGGTTGCAGCAGAGCCCCTAAGCTTTAAACTATATAGACATTAGTTCGGATGACTTTTGTCCATATTGAGTGCACTTAAAGTGCCTCAAGTAGTTGATTTTTTTGACAACATGAATTTTACAACATGCTTTTGTCGAGTTTTGTAAACACGGCTTAGCGAAGAATAAATGCCGCGCCTGAGGCGCTGCTCAACAAAGGAAACGACCGCTTGAGTTCCAACACATACAAAGACTTCAACAGTCTAAAGGACTTAAGGATGAGTACTTCAAACAACGGCCCTGTGCTGGCGTCTCTTGATATCGGCTCTTCTCTCGTAAAACTCGTATACAGTGTAGTAAATCAACCCGGAAAGCATGAAGTGCAAATGCCGGGAATCGAAAATCAAATCGATGTTGTCGGTGTAGGATTGGCTCCTAACACTGGAACCAAGCACGGTGTGGTTGTAAATATCGAAATGACAACCGAATCCATCCGCAAAGCCAAAGAAGAAGCGGAGCTGATGTCAGGTTACACGACTGACGAAGTTTGGGTTTCTGTCAGCGGCACACACATTCAATCTTTCGATTCAAAGGGTATGGTCGCAATCAAAAATAAAGAAGTGACCACTCAGGATGTTGAACGCGTAATTGAAGCGGCCAAAGCCATCATGGTTCCTGCTGACCGCACGGTTCTTCATGTGATCCCCCGCGAATACAAAATCGACGCGCAAGACGGAATCTCTGACCCGATCGGCATGTCAGGCATCCGTTTAGAAGCAAGCGTTCATATCGTGACTGCAAGTCAGTCAGCGATTTCAAATTTAATCAAATGCATCGAGAAAGCAGGATTCAAAGTGATGGGTCTTGTTCTTGATCACTTAGCTGCCAGCAAAGCCGTTCTTAGCGAAGACGAAAAAAATCTTGGCGTGTGCACGGTTGATATCGGCGGTGGCTCTTCAAAAATCGTTTACTTCGTGAACGGCAGCGTGGCTCATACAGCGGTTATTCCTGTTGGCGGCGCGCACTTCACAAACGATATCTCAGTTGGTCTGCGTACGCCGCAGTTCGCTGCTGAAAAATTGAAAAAGAAATACGGAACGGCAGTGGCTTCTTTGGTTTCTGAAGAAGACATCGTTGAAGTAGAAGGTGTCGGCGGCCGCAAAGCCCGCACGATTCCTCGCCGCGAATTAGCTCACATCATTGAAGCCCGCGCTGAAGAGTGTTTGGGTATGATCGCCAACAACATCCGCCAGAGCGGCTTACAGCCGGTTCTGGGTTCGGGAATTGTGGTTACCGGCGGTACAAGTTCAATGGATGGCCTAATTGAAATGGGCGAGTTTGTTTTTGATATTCCTGTTCGCAGAGGCTTCCCGAAACAAGTGGGCGGCTTAAAGGATGTAGTTAAAGGTGGCGAGTTCGCCACTTCAATCGGTTTGTTGTTACATGGATATGAACAGCGCCGTGAATACTACGCCCGCAGAGAAGCAGGCAGTTTATTTTCCGGTGATGGCTTAGGTGACATCTCAGGGAAAGTGAAAAAGTTTTTTAACGATTTATTTTAGTAATTTTATTATTAGACCACCGTCTAAACAACAGGTGTCGACAAAATTTTTAATATTTCTACGGAGGGAATATGTTTGAACTAGAAGAAAACGTAAATATCGGTGCTAACATTAAAGTTGTTGGCGTTGGCGGCGGCGGAAGTAATGCCGTTTCAACTATGATCGAATCCGGTATTGCCGGTGTTGAATTTGTAGTGGCAAACACAGATATCCAGGCTTTGAACTCAAGTAAAGCCGGTCAAAAAATCCAGTTAGGTGCAGATTTAACTAAAGGTCTCGGCGCAGGTGCAAACCCTGACGTAGGACGCAGAAGCGCAATCGAATCTTACAACCAAATCGTTGATCAGTTAAAAGGTTCAGACATGGTTTTCGTTACTGCCGGTATGGGCGGCGGAACAGGAACGGGCGGAGCGCCAATCGTAGCGAAAATCGCACGCGAATTAGGTGCACTAACAATCGGTGTTGTGACTAAGCCTTTCATGTTCGAAGGCCGCAAACGCAGCAAGCACGCTGAAGGCGGTTTGGCTGAGTTAAAAGAAAACGTGGATGCATTAGTTGTAATCCCGAATCAAAAATTATTATCAATCGCGAGCGAAAAAACTCCGCTGATCGAAACTTTCAAAAAAGCGGACGAAGTTTTACACCAGGCTGTTAAAGGTATATCTGACTTAATTAACATCCGCGGTTTAATTAACCTGGACTTCGCCGATATCAGAACCGTGATGCAAAATAAAGGTTTAGCGTTAATGGGTACTGGGTTTGCTACCGGTGAAAACCGTGCAGTAGAAGCGGCAACTCAGGCGATTTCTTCTCCGTTACTTGAAAATGTTAAAATCAACGGCGCGACAGGTATCATTATTAACGTTACCGGCGGGCCGGACTTGTCATTATATGAAGTGAACGAAGCGGCTCAGCTGATTATTGATTCTGCAAGCGAAGATGCTGAAGTTATCTTCGGTGCGGTTATCGACAATACATTAACTGATGAAATCCGCGTAACTGTTATTGCGACAGGCTTCAATCACGAAGAAAAACGTGAAGGAATCCTTCCACAACAGAACATGCAAAGCTTCATGCAGCAACCTGCGGCTCAACAGTTCGGTCAGCCTTCGGCTCAACAGTTCGGTCAGCCTTCGGCTCAACAGATGGCTCAGCAAGTTTACCAACAGCAACATGGTCAGCCTCAGTTTCCGCCGCAGTTTGCAGTAGCAGGTCAGCCACAGTACGCTCAACCTGGTTATCAACAACCGGTTCCTCCGCCGCAAGCTCAGGCTTTTCACCAACAGCCATCGCCATTGCCACAAGTGATGATGCCACCGGCTCCTGCTGTCACTTTGCCGTCAATCGATAACGTTCAAGAGTCAGTAAAAACTTTTACTCATGAACCGGTTGAAGCTTATGAAGCTCCGGTTGCAGAAGCAACTGCTGAAGAAATTCTGACAACAGAAGTTTCTCCGGTAGCAACATCGACTGCAAGTGTAACAACGGCACGTGATATGTTGTTAGCGAAAGCAAAAGCTTTCCGCGAAACGCAAATCAGCCAGGTTGTAACACAGGATAAATCAATTCATCCTGAGCAATTATCAATGATGGACGAAGAGCGCCAGTTTGAAGATGCGCGCCGTATGGCACGCGACATCTTAGAAGTGCCGGCTTTCATCAGAAAAAAACAAGGTGCGGATTTACAAAACTAATTTGTGACCACCTGGTTTCTGTCTGATCTCCATTTAAGAGACACATTTGAACGCAACGGGAACACCCTGTTGCGTTTTTTATTTGAGTTGAATAAAAGCCCGTCTCAGCACCGTTTAATGCTGCTGGGAGATATTTTTGATGTCTGGGTTTCAAACGGAAGTGTTTTCGCAGAAAAATTTCACCTGATAGTTGACGAGATTGCAAAACTTAAAAAAGGCGGCGGCGAAGTTTATTATTTCGAAGGAAATCACGACGTTCACATCGGAAAATTCTGGACTGAACGTTTTAATATTCCGGTTTTTCAAAAAGAACATTATTTTGATATCGACGGTTTAAGAGTACGTGTTGAGCACGGAGATTACATTAACCCGGCTGATACAGCTTACTTTAAGTGGCTTGATATGATGAGAAGCCCTGCTTTAACTTTTCTGGCTCATAATGTGCCCGGTAATTTCTGGAACTGGCTGGCGGTCACCTACACGAATAAAGTCAGCAGCCGCAAGACTTACAGGTATACCCCTGAACACGCTGAACGAATCCGAAAGATGATCCGTGCCTATGCTGAATCTGTTTTTGTACAGGAAAAGTTTGATTTGATTGTCACCGGACATATGCATGTTTTTGATAACTATGAATTTCAAAAAAACGGGCGCTCAATCCGCTCGATTAACCTTGGAACCTGGCTTGAAAAGCCCCGCGTTTTAAAAATTGAAGGTCAAACCGTTCAGGTTATTGAATTGTAAATTTGTTATAAATTAGAGTCTTCTTTCTTCCTTTCCGTAGGGAGTTTTTGTCAATAGTTTTGACAGTCCTGATTAATTTCCATTGGCAAATTGAGTAATTCGCGTCGCGCTAAAATGAAGATTGTGAAGTCACGAATTTAGTCTATTGTGCTTCAAAATTTAAAATCGGTCCGTGGGGGGCTTTAATATGATTTCAAAAAGTATTTTATTCGGTCTTTCCTTTATTGTTGGAACAGCAGCGCAAGCAGGAACTGTTCAGCGTATTTATAAAAATGAATCTGCACCAAAAGCATTTCGTTACATCGGCCAGTTCGATACAGCGGAAAGCAGTTATTCCGGTGGCCGCTTGGTAGCGTTCGGTGACGGATCGAAGTATTTGCGATTTGAAACGTCTGTACTTAACTTTACTCAGTCATTAACGGACTTGAATGAAGGCGTTAGATTAAATTCGGTTGAAAACAAAACGGGAAATAAGAGCGTTTTAGTGAAAGTTCTCAGTGAGAAAAGTAAAGTTGTACTTTTTGAAGGTGAGTACATGCCGTATGAATCTGCTGCTTCGCTGAAGTATGCTGAAAATATTGATAAATTAGTCGAAGCTGATGCGGAAAAATTAAGAAACAAAGATTCGGCATCGTCTCCCAAAGAAGTTCGTCAGATTTTTGCACAAATCATCTCGGACATTGATAGCGGTTATTCTGATTATGAGCATGACTTTCCGTTGCCGACATTTGACCTCCAAATCGAACATTGGCTGGGAATCAAAGGCCCCGATGCGACTAAGGCTGCAGCAACGATTCGCTCTGACAAGCAGGATGTGATATCTAAAGAGGTTTTCGATAAGTCACAAAGCACATGGAAAAAGAGTTTTTCAGAAGCTGAGAGTGATTTGACTGATGCGATCGAAAGAGACGAGGACACATACGAACAGGTTTTTGCCAGCTACTCAAATAGGGTAAGTGCTCCGGGTCTGGATGAGAGACTGGAAAAAATTCTCCAGCCGAATTTGAAGTACGAGATTCTCGTGCAGGACGGATTTAACTGTGAAGACAGTATTTATACTTGGACAAAAGCTATCTGGATTTTAAAAGACGGTTCAGAGATCGAGTATAGTCCCGGTACTGAGTGCGACTAAACTACCGGGCTTCTTCTAAACCCAAAGCATTGCCTTCTGAATCCCAGAACGTCACAAAGCGTGAACTTTCACCTTCACGCTTTGGTGTGCCGACCTTAACGCCTTTAGCTTGAAGATCTGCAATAGCTTTATCAAAATCTGCAGGAACAAAATAATTGATGCAGCCGAAGCCCACGTCTTTTGAACTGGCTTCAGTCGGGTGCAAATCCAGTCTGAAATTCATTCCTTCGTGACGTAACGAAGCATAGGCATTCGGTACTACGAAGTTTTCTTTGAATCCCAGTTTTGATTTGTACCATTCAACTGCACGGGCCAGATCCGTCACGTAAAGCATAGGGTGAGAGTAGCGTTTAAACATAAAGCCTCGCAGTTGAAGAAAAAATTAAAAATTAAAAGTGTACGAAATGAGCCCTGAAATTCCTGAAAGTGTTGTCGCAATATCATTGCCATTCAGGTCTTCCAGCTCTTTGTTGGCGGTATTCTGCGAAGTCCCGTGCGGAGTACCTGTGCCGCTTGATACTACGTTTCGCTCAATCGGCATGTAACGGTAGTTGCCTTCTAAGTTGAAGCAATGTTCAGGCACAAAACAAAATTCTGCTCCGAGGCCCGCCTGTACACCGAAAGCAGAGCCACTGAATTCAGACCGACTGGCACCGGTTTTGACTGTGCCGTTAAGCTTACCGTAACCAAGGCCGCCCTGAATGTAAAAGTCGATGAAATCATTACTGAGAGGAATGATTCGCGCTAACGGGAACACGGTGTAGCCGTCTAAAGTGTAATCGTGAGAGCCGTCTGACCCAGAACCGCTCGAAGATTGCGTAAATATAGTGGGGCGCAGTTGAATCGCGCTGTAGCCGTTAGCAAAGCGGTAAGTCAGGTAACCGACGTATTCAGTCGCTGTCCCCATCTTACTTGCTGAAGAGCTGGCCGCAGATTTAGCTGCGTCGATCATCGTGTTCATTCCGGTTTGGTCAGCTGTAGAAAGTGCCAATCCTAAACCTACTGAAAATGCGCCGCCGCCGAAGATGCCTTTTGCGCCGCGCTTTTTTGCGCCGGCTGCAACTGCTGAATCAGGTAATGTGAAGCAAGCCACTAAAAGAAGAAGTAAAAACGTAGATGAGAAATTTAATTTTTTCATAACTACTCCTTAGTTATATATTACCAAGGAAGCAGTATAGTGCTCAACTCAAGTGGTTAACTCTAGCCTAGACTTTCGGACAATAGTTGTTCGGCATGCGCTAAAGACGTTTTCGTGATCTTTTCTCCCGATATGAGACGTGCGATTTCCGCAACACGTGACTCAGATTTTAACTCTGTCACCATCATATGAACGCCGTTTTTTCGTGAGTCTTTGTTGATAGAAAAATGAATATCACCGCACGCCGCCACTTGAGGAAGATGAGTCACGCAGATCACCTGCTGACCTTTGGCAATGGTTTTTAACTTTTTGCCGACCTTCTCTGCGGTGTTGCCTGAAACGCCTGTGTCCACTTCGTCAAAAAGATAAGTGCGTGGTCGCTCTGATTCACCAAGGGCTTTTTTAAGCGACAGTAAAATGCGTGAAAGCTCTCCGCCGGAAGCCACTTTAGAAATCGGACGCTTCGGGTCTTTAGGTGAGGACTGACACATGTACTCAGCCTCGCTGAGGCCGGTTCCAGTCAGGGCCTCAAGCTTAACCACCGTAATCGAAAAGCTGACGCCTTTCATATTCAGATCAGCCAGCTCTTTATTAACAGCCGACTCCAGCTTTTCAGAGTACTTAAGGCGGTTTTTATGAAGCTCTTCGGCTTGCTGTTTAAGTTCCAGTTCAAGAAGGCGCGCCTGCTTTTTGATTTTCTCTAAATGCTCGTCAGAATTTTCAAGGGCGGTGATCTCTGCGTTAATTTTTTCCACCGACGCGACAATGACATTCAGGTCAGCGCCGTACTTCTTTTGAAGTTTCCTGATCTGGCTTAAACGTTCCTCTTTTGCTTCGAGCTGTTCAGGATCCAGCTGAATTTCTTTCAGATCTTTTCTTAAATCAAAAATGGTGTCTTCGATCAACTCCTGTGCCTGTTGAAGGTTCGCAAGACGTTCATTGAATTTAGGCCCCAGCTGTAAAAATTCTGTTCCGCGTTTTTGCACGGTTTTAAGACGGGACGTGACTGAGTCTTCGTCGTTGAATAACAGATTTTCACAGTCATCTATAAACTTAAGAACCTTGTGTGAATTTTTAAGAGTTTTGATTTCTTCTTCAAGATGCTGGTCCGTTTCAGGATCGATATTTATTTTAGAAAGTTCAGCTTGCTGGAATTTTAAAAAATCCAGGCGCTGCGACTTCTGCTGGGCCTGAGTTTCAAAATCCGTAATCTGTGTTTTCAGTGACTGAAGCGCAGAAAACTTTTCTTCATACTGCAGGCGTTTATCAAAGTGACCAGCATATTGATCCAGTAAATCCAAGTGGTAACTTTTTGAAAGCAAATGACGGTTGTCATGCTGGCCTGTCATTTCAATCAGCGGCGCATTGTGGCCGGTAACTTCGATCATCGGGGACACGATTTCTTTTAACTGTGATAAGGTGCAAAGGCTGCCATTCAGGTAAACTTTAGACTTATCCGTTCCGGCAATAATTCTTTTCACGATAAGAGTATTATCTTCGGTATCAATGCCCGCAGAACTTAAAGACAATTTAATGTCAGGACGTTTTTTAAGATTAAAAGAACCTTCCACAACAGCCTGAGTAGCGCCGGTACGGATAACATCAGCAGAAGCTTTTTCGCCCATCAGTAAGCCGAGGCTTTTCAGCAAAATCGATTTTCCCGAGCCGGTTTCGCCCGAGATGACATTAAAGCCGTTTTGAAATTCGATATGAAGATTATCAATGATGGCAAACTGGGAAACTTTAAGTTCCTGCAACATAGCGGTCTCCGAATTTAAGTTTTTCTTTCAGTAAATCAAAAAAGTTATGATGTGGTTTGCGAATCATATAATGATCGACAGGGTCGCGGGTAATTGTCACTTCATCATCGCTGGAAAGCTCTAATACCTTTTGACCGTCGACGATCAAATGACCAAGGCTTGTGTTTTTATCAAGATACAATTTCAATTTTTTATTATCCGGAAAGATCAAAGGCCGCGTGCTCAAAGAGTGCGGCGCAACCGGAGTCAAGACGATCGCATTTACATCCGGGTGAAGAATGGGGCCGCCGGCAGCTAAGTTATACGCCGTCGAGCCTGTAGGCGATGATATGATAATACCGTCAGCTTTGATGCTGTTGACCGGTGTATTATTGAAGTGCACGGTTGTACTGATCAGCTGTGAAAAAGAACCGCGCTCAATGACCACGTCATTCAAAGCATGATAAAAAACTTTTTTATTGTTTTTAAACTTAACGGTCACATGCAGACGGCTTCGCGTATGCAATACCATATTGTTCTTTAAGGTCTGATCGATGGCCTCAAAAACTTCATCAACAGAGTGCGCAGTTAAAAAACCGAGAAAGCCCATGTTGAAACCCAGAATCGGGACAGTGTGGCCCTTCAGAAGCCTCACGGCACGAAGATAAGTGCCGTCACCGCCAAGAACAATGACCAGAGACATCTCTTTTAAATCATTCGAGCTGATTAAAAGATCTGTTCCCGGAATCTGCTTTTGCTCAGGTGCCGTAAAAACTTTGTAACGTTTGTTCTTCAGTTTCTCGACAACTTTTTTTGACATCTTAACCGCTTCAGGTGAGTGAATACGGTAAACGATGGCTACTTTCTTATTGGATTTCAGCGTCAGTTTTTTTTCGTTCATCAAGTCATCGCTCCGATGCAGTTAAATAGTCGCTCAAAGATGCAATTATTATCAGTCCGAAGCTTATAGTAACCCACTACGGCGCAATAATGAATTCGGATCTGGCTCACGCCCGCGGAATTCTTTGTAAAGATCCATCGGGTGGGCTGTTCCGCCACGGCTTAAAATGCTATTTTTAAATTTCGCTGCGACTTCCTGGTTGTAGAGGCCTTTTTCTTTGAAGTATTCAAATGCATCGGCATCAAGAACCTCAGCCCACTTGTAAGAGTAGTAGCCTGCCGAATAGCCGCCGCCGAAGATGTGGCCGAAGCTGCAAGACTGATTTGTGCCCGGTTCTTTAGGTAAAAGACGGGTAATGTCAGTCGCGGCTGTTTCAAAGGCGTCAACATCAGTGATTTTCGAAGCATCTGACGTGTACCACGTCATATCCAGCCACGCGAAAGAAACCTGACGAAGACTCATCCAGCCTGACTGAAACAAGGAAGCTTTTTTGATTTTCGCAACCAGCTCAGCAGGAATAGGTGCGCCGGTCTCGTAGTGCTTGGCAAATAAATCAAGACCTTCTTTTTCTTCTGTCCAGTTTTCCATGATCTGCGAAGGAAGCTCTACGAAGTCCCAGTAAACATTCGTACCTGAAATGCTACGGTATTTACATTGCGATAATAGTCCATGAAGAGCATGGCCGAATTCATGAAACAATGTGCGAACTTCATCGTAACTTAGTAAAGAAGGTTTTGTAGTTGTCGGTTTTGTGAAATTACAAACGATGCTCACATGAGGACGTTTAACATCGCTGCCCCATAAGCCCTGTTCTCTGTAGTTGGTCATCCATGCGCCGCCTTTTTTAGTTTCGCGCGGGAAGAAGTCCATATAGAAAAGGCCGATGTAGGCATTATCTTTTTCGTTATACACTTCAAAGGTTTTTACGTCTGAGTGATAAACCGGGACCGAAGACGTCGGCTTAAATGTCAGACCGAAAAGTTTTCTGGAATGCTCAAATACCCCTTCGATAACATTTTCAAGTTTGAAGTAAGGGCGAAGCTCTTCTTCGTTGAAAGCGTATTTTTCCTCTTTCAGTTTTTCTGAATAGTACGCGAAGTCCCACGGTTTAATTTCCGAAGTCCCTTCCAGCTTTTGGCGGAAGTCCTGAACTTCTTTCAGATCACGGGCTGCCGCAATCTTTGAAGGCTCTAAAAGACGTTTTAAAAAGTTAAAGACCGTTTGCGAGTCTTTCGCCATACGCTCTTCTAAAACATACTCAGCGTGGTTTTTGTAACCGAGCATTTCGGCGCGCTTGGCTTTTAATGTTACGATCTTTTTTACGATCTCCTGATTGTCGAATTCACCGCCGAAGGCCTTAGACGAATTGGCACGCCAGATTTTTTCACGCAGCTCTCGCACGGAAGAGTAAGTCAGAAACGGAATCAGGGAAGGAGCTTGTAAGGTAAAAAGCCATTGGCCTTTTTTACCTTTGGCTTCAGCGGCCATTGCAGCTGCTTCACGGACACCTTCCGGTAAACCAGCCAGCTGGGCCTCATCGGCAATCCAGAGTTCGAAAGCATTTGTAGCTTTCAGAACATTTTCAGAAAACTGCGGGCTTAAAACCGAAAGCTCCTGATCCAGTTTGCGGAGCTCTTCTTTTTTTGTCGCATCAAGAAGCGCGCCGTTTCGCGAAAAATCTTTATACATTTTTTCGGTCAGCTTCAGGTCTTCACCTTGAAGATTTAAATCACTGCGGTGATCGTAAACGAATTTAATTTTTTGAAATAATTTTTCATCCAGTGAAATGTCAGAAGAAAAAGCCGACAGGATCGGCGAGATCTGTTGCGCTAAGGCCTGGTGTTCAGTACTGGCTTCGGCAGAAAACAGGTTGAAGTAAATGTTAGAAATGCGGTCCACTTTTTCAGAGGCCTGCTCCAGCGCAAGAATGGTGTTTTCAAACGTGACTTCAGTTTGATCTTTAATGGCAGCAACGTTTTTCTTGGCTTCATCGATGGCTTCGCTTAATGCCGGGATGTAATCATCTACCGAAATCTCATTAAACGGGATGGCTTGGTCTTTAAGGGTGGAGGCGGTTAAGAGGGCTTTTAGGCTCATGCAAACTCCTTATGAATCTCTTTAGAAATTCATAGCATGAGCCTCAGTTTCAGTCGAAATTTATCTGTAATTAGTTACGCAAAGCCCTAAGCTGGATCCGGCGCTGTTCTCGAGGCAAAAAGAGCCGATCGGGCAGTCTCCGGACGCGCCAACAACACAGGATTGTATAGCGCCGTTGTAGCAAGAGCTATAGCTTGAATTGTAGGTGCTAATTCCGGGCATTTGATACCATCCGCTGTTCCAGCCAATGTATAAATAAGCGTAAAAGCTCCCGTATACCATCGGTTGATAGTAGTTTTGCACGCAACCCAGTCCGGCGCTCGAATTGTAAGTAGGCACGGTTCCGTACGGGCAGTTACATAAATAGGCAGAATTGTTGTAGTAAGTGAACGGGTTGCCCGAGTTACCGTATGACGAGTATCCGGCACTTTGCTGATACAACGAGCTATTGCAGCCCGACGGGTTGCTGATGCAGGCCGAGCTTACGCCTGAAACGCCCGCCTGGGAGTTGGTTTTTTGGCAAGAAGATGCAAGCAGGATGAACAACATAAAATAAATTATGAGCGCAGTTTTCATATAATCCTCTGGTTTTTATGGGGGTGTTTTCATACAGCAAAACGCCGATGTCCATAAAAAAACCCATTGGAAGCGGGTGGGCGAATTCAGTTTTGAAATTTTTTTACGATAGGTCGTAGATTTCCGCGATGAGGTCCGCGTATTTTTGTTCTAACAGCTTTCTCTTAACTTTCAGAGACTGGGTCAGAGAGCCGTTTTCGATGGTCCACTCGTCTCTTAAAATTTCGAATTTTTTAATAGCTTCAAAGCTGGCAAGCTTCGTATTGGCCAGCTGGATGTGCTTTTGGATACGGGATTTGAGGGCAATATTTGAAAACAGCTCTTCGACGTTTTCAAACTTGATACTCATGTGAGTCGCCCACTGCAGTATCTGCTGCTTATCGACCGTGATCAGCGCAATGATGTACTTCTTTTGGTCGCCGTGAATCAGCACCTGCGATATGAGAGGTTCCTGCTTTAAAAGACCTTCCAGTTTTTGCGGAGCCACATATTTGCCGCCCGACGTTTTGATGAGGTCTTTTTTGCGGTCTGTAATTTTTAAAAAACCGCCTGTTGTAAATTCACCGATGTCGCCGGTGCAGAAGTAACCGTTTTTTAAAACTTTCTCTGTGCCTTCAGGATTTTTGTAATATTCCTTCATGCACTTTTTGCTTTTCACTAAAATTTCACCGTCTTCAGCAATTTTAATTTTTACATCACCGATAGGCTGCCCTACAGTGCCGTTCAGGTTGTGAGCCAGCGTGTTGATGGTGATCGCTCCGGTTGTTTCGGTCAGGCCATAGCCTTCAAGTAACGGAATTCCGCAGTTAAAAAAGAAATTATTTATTTTAGAATCAAGCGGGGCACCGCCACTGATTGCGAACTTAAGCCTTCCGCCGAAGGCTTCACGAATAGGTGAGAAGGCCAGCTTATTCAAAGCTTCATACTTTAACAAAAGCCCCCAAGGAATGGTTGTTTTTGTCATTCGGTATTTATCAACTTCAAGTGCGGTTTCTAAAGCCTCGCTGAAAAGTTTTTGCTTCAGCTGATTGGTTTCAACCTGTGCCATGACACCGGAATAAACTTTTTCAAATATGCGGGGAACGGCAAGAATGAAATCAGGCTTCACCTGTTTTAAATTACTTTTTACCTTATCAATATTTTCAGCGTAGGCGATGCAATGGCCGTTGTAACAGCTGCCCCAGTGCTCAAGCCGCCCCAGCACATGCGCATAAGGTAAGAACGTCAATGACTTGTAACTCGGCTTTACGTTAAAGAGGGCAAAACCTTCTGTCACTTCTGAGGTGATAGCTTCGTGCAAGAGCACAACGCCTTTCGGGCGTCCTGTTGTGCCTGACGTATATATAATTGTGGCTCGCTCTTTCGGGTCTAAAGCGGCGCAGCTGGTATAAAAATCAGAACGTTTGTTGTCGCCGTCTAAATTAAAATGAAGTTTTGAAAGTTCTATAACCAGAACTTGTTTTTCAAACTGTGAACGGACCTCTTCAACCTGTTTCAATGCCGGTTCATTTTCAACAATGAGAATTTCGATATCGGAGTTATTAACAATGTAAGTCAGGTCATCATTGCTGAGGTTAGGATACAAGGGGACAGAGACGCCGCCGCCGCCCAGAATCGCAAGATCCACTGCGGCCCATTCCCACCGGGTGCCACTCATGATTCCAACATGCATTTTTTCTTTAAATCCAAGCTGTGTCAGGTGCTGATAAGCAGAAACAATCGATTTGGAATATTCGGGCCAGGTTAAAGTTTGCCAGCCGCTTTTGGTTTTGAATTCAACCGCAGGCGTAGGCTCACGTTGACTCGCGCTGATGATCCAGTTGCCGATTGTCATACTTTTATTTTTCTGAAGCTGGAGTACGGCCCAAAATTAAATCGATGTCTCGAGTTTCATTCGGCTCAACCGTGATTTTAACTTCATCGGTAAGTTTCGTAATCGGGTTGTAGGCCGAAACAACTGTTTCTTTGCCGCCAACAACCGGATATTTAAGAATAGGAACTTTTTCAATAAGCTCTTTACCGTTAATTAAAATTTTTGTGAACGAATCACCGCCGGCTAACTTAATATTTAAGTAGCCCGGAGCGACCGCTTGTAAAGTCGCCATCAGATTCGATGTTTCAGTGAACTTTTTATTAACTGTGTAATCAAGGTGGCCGTCTTTTTTAACCACGATCTCAACTTCAGCATTCGGTGGAACACTGACAAGTCCCGGAGTTTTTACTCCTGAATCTTTGCCGTTTACCCAGATTTCTGCATTGTCAGGTTTACTGTTAATTGAAACTTTAATCGGGGTTTTTGATGGTGCTTCAGCAGTTTTTTGCTCTGCAATGCTTGCCTGTTCCATCTTTTTAGTCGACGCCATGTTTTTTACCCACCAGTAACTGACACCGATGAGGGCTACCAGGAATGACATCTTCATTAAGACATCGCCGCCGGCATCACGCTTAGGACTTTGTTTTCTCTGGAAAGAAACCTGAGAAACCTGAGTCACACGTGTTTGATTTGCAGCCTGTGCAGCTGCAGCAGCCGTTGGGGCTTTTTGGTAGTAACTTGGAATATTTTTATTAATGTTTCCTGAATTAGCAGCGCGAATGTTATCAAGATTTACTTTCGCCTGAACTTCAACAGAATTAAATCCTGACGGTGCCACAGGTGGCTCGCCCGGTTCATTTAGTTTAATTTCTGCAGATGAATTCTTTTCCGGCTTGCCGATCGTGACTTTTTCAAAGCTGATGCCTTTCGGCGGCTGATTGTCAGGAATCGGAACTGTAGCGGGAGCTGAAGCTGCGAGTACATTCGGAGAAGTCGTTACAACCGGAGGTGCTTTCACCGGCGTCGGCTGAGTCGGAATCAGAATAGCAGAAGGGTCCTGCATTGCAATTTTACCGTAAGTCACCAGTTTTTCACGGGCTTCCAGAAAAGATGTTTTGAAAGAATCTTTAATGAACACACTGAAATCCTGCGGAGAAAAATCAGGGTATTGAGTATTTAAAAAACGGTTCAGGTCACGGTGAAAATTTGCAGCCGTCTGATAGCGAACGTTTCTGTCTTTAGCTAAAGCTTTCATGACGATTCGCTCTAACTCTGCAGGAACGGTTGGATTAATTTTTCTGATCGGCGGAACCTGACAGTCACGCACTTTTCTTAAGATAGCGGCTTCATTACTGCCTGTGAACAGACGGTCATTAGCCAGTAATTCCCAAAGAACAATTCCTAATGCGAAAACGTCAGTACGCGGGTCGATTGGCTGGCCTTCAGCTTGTTCAGGGCTCATGTAGCTGAATTTACCTTTTAAGGTGCCGGCTTTTGTATCTTCGGCTTCGGTTTCCGCTTTTGCGATACCGAAGTCGATAACTTTAATTTCACCTTCATATGAAACCATCACGTTCTGAGGGCTCATGTCACGGTGAGTGATGTTTAACGGTTTACCTGTTGTTGCATCAACACAGCGGTGAGCATGGTCAAGGCCGGCGGCTGCTTCTTTTACAAGATATAAAGCCTGGTCAATCGTGAAACTTTTGTTAGATTTTTTTAACTCATTGATAATCTGGCGAAGGTTGCGGCCTTCAACATAATCCATTACCAGGAAGAACTGGCTGTTCTCGATACCGAAATCGAAAATCGAAACAACGTTGGAGTGATTTAAGTTAATACAAACTTTCGCTTCCTCTTTGAACATCGAAACGAAGTCTTCATTGTTAGAGAATTGCGGCAAGATTCTTTTAATAGCAAAAAACTTATTCAGACCGTTGGCAGCAGATGACTTAGCCAAATAAATTTCAGCCATTCCCCCTGCGGCAACTTTCTCGAGTAATAAGTATTTTCCGAACTGTTCGTATGTTTGCGACATCTTGTTAAAGACTCCCTACTTGCAAATTATCGGCTTTTCATTAAGAATTCTTGAAGGAGATTTTGATGAAATGGACTGGACTAACCGGAGGTATTGCTACTGGCAAATCGACGGCCAAAAAACTGATCGAAGGTCTGGGTTTTCCGGTTATAGACGCCGACCAAATCTCTCACAGCCTTACTGAGCCGGGCGGGCTGGGCTATATAGGGATCCTGTCTCAGTTTGGGCGAGATGTATTAATGAAAGATTCTGACCGCATCGACAGAAAAAAACTGGCGGCACAGGTATTTTCCTCGTTGCCACAAAAAGAGATTCTGGAAAACATTCTGCATCCGCTCATTCAAAAAGAAGTGCATTCTCAGAGGGAATTTCACAAATCACAGTCTCAAAAAATTTGTTTTTATGATGTGCCGCTGTTATTTGAAAAAAATCTTCAATCCCAGTTTGATACGACCTTATTAATATGGTGTGACCCCGCAACTCAGCTGGCCCGCTTGATAAAACGAAGCGGCCTCACTGAAGAAGAAGCGCGCTTACGCATGGGAAACCAAATGAGTCTGGTTGAAAAAGTGAAGCTTGCAGATTACTGCGTTGATAACTCCGGCGGTGAGGCAGATCTTGAAAAGCAGCTTAAGCGTTTACTTCCACAGTTGTTATAAATTTTTGCGGTCGAGTGTCTGACCTTGGTATGACCTGTTGTTTTTTATCTGCTATTTTTGTGTGACTTCTTAAATACAGTTTTTCTGATTTCATTTTCAATTAGCCGTAAATTTCATTGCAAAGAAATGTCAGCCGTAAGTCCTGGTTTGTCTCAAGATGACTCAAGTTACCTCTGAAAAAACCGATATAATATAAGTATGAAACGGATTTTCTACGGCGAACATCAAATGATACTTTCGAAATTGGTCATCTCAATGACGGTGATTTTTGCCGGTCAACGCGCCTTCGCGGTTAACGAATGGTTTGAATTTTATAACAACACCCGAAGTCTCGCGATGGGCGGGGCCAGCATCGCGATTACCAGCGATGACACCTCTCTTTACCGAAACCCTGCAAGCCTTGGAAGTTTGCGTGACATGTACGGGTCCATTTTAGACCCCGAAGTTGAAGGAACAGAAAATTTAACGGCTTCACAAATTGATATTAAAGGGACTATGGAAAGTCTTTCAACGAAGCCCGATACTTTTTACCGTAACAAAACGCAAATCACTCCGACACTTGTAAGAAGAAATATCGGATTAGGTCTCATTTATAAAAACGAAATCAGTGCTGAGATTACTTCTGCCAGTCCCAATACGATGGATACAGCTTACCGCAGTGACATCGGTGGTATTTTAGGTGCGAATATCCGCTTGTTTGACGGCCGTATTAAAATCGGTGCCGCCGGCCGGGTTTTTAACCGTATTGAATTAATTGATCCTGCACTATCAACTGCGGGCCCTACCGATCTTCCGACCATTGCAGCCGAAGGAACGGCCTACACCTGGGACGCGGGGATTTTATTGCAGGCCCCTTGGGACCTGATTCCTACGCTGGGCGTGGTTGTCAGGGATATCGGTGACACTAAATTCGTAAAAGACAGCTTCCGTATTTCAACTGCGGCACGCCCACAGGAAATCAAACAAAGTGTCGATGCGGCGCTTGCGATATTTCCGATTCATTCTAATATGGTCAGAAGTGTCTGGACAGTTGAGTACAGCGACATCACAAATTCACGAAACGATACAGATAATGCAAAACGAGTTCACGTCGGTGTCGAGTTTAATACGCGGGACATATTCTTCCTGCGTCTCGGTTATAATCAGCGCTATGTAACAGGCGGATTTGAAATTGCTTCTGAATACTGGGCCTGGCAGGTGGCGACTTATGGAGAAGAAATCGGTACAGAGGCAGATCCTCGAGAAGACCGCCGCTTAAATATGAAATTGAGTTTGAGGTTTTAATAAGTGAAGTTAATCAAAACACTGCAACTTTTTATTGTTCTGTTTTTTCTTGCCGGGTGCTCGATTAATTTATTTCGTGAAATGGCAGATAAAAATACTGACGAAGCTTTGCTTTATGATGCGCAAAAAGCGGTTAATAACCGGGATTACGATACCGCAATCGATATTATCAATAATCAACTGGGCGGCTCAGCCCGCGTAACAACTGAAGCGCGGGAAATCTTAGCAAGCGCCTATGCCGGAAAATGCGGATTAAATTTTTTGGAATTTGTAGACGGGCTTGCAAATGCCACAGCAGGAACAGCGTTTCAACTGGCCTCAAGCCCCTTTGTGGGAACCGCAGTGGATTCCGCTTATTGCCTGCAGTCCTTGCAAACAATTGATTTAATTGGAACCAACGCCGAGCGCACAGTTGACCAGAATGCTTTTGCCGCCGTTGTGGGAATGGTTCTCATGGGTTCGGCCACGCGCCTTTATACCGATAACACTCCTGTAGACGGGGACGGCACTCCGGACGCTCCCGATATTTCATGTTCGCTTACGGATAATCAGGTGGACCTGGTGGTTTTAGGGTACGGTTATATGTCGAGTAATTTTTCTGCGCTTGGTTCACAGCTGGGTGACAGTTCGGGCGATACGTTCTCAGACTCAATTGCAGCCTGTGAATCAGTGGCAGGGTCCGCCTGCCAGATTACAGATCAAAGCGATATTACGCCGCAGATTCGCGATACGATGCGCGATTTATTGAACACTCAGCAGTATGGTGTGGGATCGTTTGATGCCAGTAGCAACCTTTTAATCCCGGCGGCGTGCCCGTGAAAATATTTTGGCTGATTCTTTTTTTGAGTTTCGCCGTTAACGCCAGAGAGCTTTATCAGCCCGGTCTTCCAAGCCGCTGTCTGGCTATGGGTGGCGTCTGTATTTCACAGGTAAAAGGGGCACAGGCTTTATACATTAATCCTGCAGCCTTAAATAAAGTTGAAGGTTTTGATTTTATCATTGCACAGGTGAAGGCAGGAATTTCAAAAGACACTCTTGATTTTGCTGAGCAATTTTCAGGAAGCACGTTTTCTGCAAGTGACATCAATAATCTTTACGGCAAAACGTTGATGGCTGATTTAGATGCGCGCTCGGCGATTGTAATGCCGAACTTCGGCTTCGGAGTTTATTCAAATAATTATACAACTATGAAGTTCAATGATCCGACGTTCCCAACGTTTAACATGAATTTTATTTCTGACTACGGTTATGCAGTCGGCGGCGCACTTAAGCTGAATGACTCGTCAGCGCTGGGGGCAACGTTCAGACACGTAAAACGGTGGGGTGGTAATCAGGATATTAATGTCAGTAGTCTGACCGGTTCATCCAGCAGTGATTTAGCTGACAATAATTTTCAGGACCACGGCGTAGGCCACGCACTGGATTTAGCCTACATGACGACGTTTAATTCAAATCCCTGGAAACCCACGGTGGCATTGGTTTGGCGGGATGTGGGTGTAACAAAATTTAATATGACAAGCGGTAATCAGGATCCTCCCAGACAGCTGGATAATCTGACTTTAGGTGTTTCAGTTGAACAGGATTTGCCGCTCATTAAACTTTATCATGGTTTGGAATACGACTTCATTACCGAATCTACGGAAGATCCGGCCAAAAAAATACATTTAGGAACAGAATTGTCATTTGGGCCTATCGACTTACGGGCGGGGATAAATCAAGGTTACGTTACTTACGGTGTCGGACTTGATCTTTGGTTTTTTGAAATTGAAGCCGCTTCCTATGCGACCGAGTTAGGCACTTATGCAGGGCAAGAGCGAAGCGACCGCTATAATGTCAGCATCACTCTCGAGTTAGACTTTGATCAGAGCTTCAAGGTGCTGGGTGCTAACGGTAAAAAGAGAAGACTAATGCAGCGAAGATAGCTATAGTTTTCACTATGCTAGAATTCGTGACGGTCAGTACTCCGCATCAGATTAAAAATCTTCTGAACACCTATGATCCTTTAAAAGATACGTGGATCGTTTCTGATTTAAAATCCAAACAAGAAATTCAAAATATTTCGGTCAGCCGCTACGGATATTTTTCTGATGATGCGATTTTGCGTGTCAGTGATTTCTGGAAGCTTTGGATTCGCCGGCTGGCACCGACGACCCAAGTGGTCAGCAGCGATTTCATTAAAGTCATCGTTCAGAATTTTATTGAGGACCATGGCCAGAAGTTAGGTGTCGCAGAAAGCGAAATTTTAACGCTGACAAAAGCCGTCCAGGAATTTGCGCCGATCTTACTGCATCCAAACGGCGACGAGCTGGTACAGGAATGGCTTGAAGCCGAATTTGAAAAAGACCAGAAACAAAAAAAATGGACGCGCTGGTACCAGCTTGCAAAAATCGTTACGAATTATCTGCTGGACCGGAATCTTATTGATGCGCGCTGGTCGGCTGCATTTATGCAGACACTGGATCTGAATTTGTTCCGCTGGCCACGCCGGCTGATCATTGATCTCGGAAGTGAACTCTCATCGGTTGAGATGGGTCTGTTTAAAACACTTTCGCAAACTCAGGATGTGGTGATCATTGTTCCGCAACCCGTGTTCGCTGACCGGTTTCCTTACTTGTTGAATGTATACAAAGAAAACCTGGGGCAAGGTAAAGTGACAAATGCACCGGCCTTAGCGACTCAGCCTGCACTTTCTAAAGATCAGTTTGTACGGCTTTCAACTCAGTTAGCTGAGGTCAAATTCGCTGTGGCCACCGCAAGGCAATGGGCCGACTCGGGGGTGGCTCTTGATGATATTGCGATTATCGCTGCCGATATTGAAAAGTACTGGCCGGTTTTACAACATTACCTC
>JAJFMT010000110.1 GCA_020696855.1 Pseudobdellovibrio sp. | reverse complement strand
GTATTAACAACCGGGCAAAGCATTAAACACGCTGAACACGTTCTTAATTGCACTAAACCGAATGCAGTAGCGACTCTTTTCTATAGGCCACCGCTCATGTAAAGCTGATGGTTACAAAGCAAAAATGCAGCTTAATTAT
Organism: Pseudobdellovibrio sp.; assembly: GCA_020696855.1. Lineage (GTDB taxonomy): Bacteria > Bdellovibrionota > Bdellovibrionia > Bdellovibrionales > Bdellovibrionaceae > Pseudobdellovibrio. The sequence goes on along the minus strand of JAJFMT010000110.1, from coordinate 6,979 downwards.
CGGGATCTTTCCTTGTTGTTACAGGCCGTTTTTGCTATAAAAGCCCGATGCGAACTTTACTTATATTCCTGGCTTTGTTTGTTCTGTTTATGCAGGACACTTTTGCTAAAACCTCGGTTCTTCAAAAGACTCTTCAGAAGTACAGCAAAGCCTCTACATTGCAGACTGAAATTTTCAAAACGGATGAGAAAATTGTTTTAGGAACTAAATCAGAAGCCACCGGCGCGCTGATGTTAGAAAAGAATAAAATCTACATTTCTCAGACCGGCGAAAAGAAGGTCGATTTTTATTATAACAACAACACGCTGACTTTGGTTGAGTATCCGGATGCTGATTTCGGTAAAGACGGTGCCCGCAAAGTTACAACGCTTAAAAAAAGCGTTCCGCCGTTTGTAAAAAGCCTTTTGAATCTATTCTCGAACCCGAAAAGTTTTAATAAGGATTTTAAAACCATTTCGGAAACTAAAAAAGATAATGAAGTTGTGGTGGAGCTTAAGCCTTCCATGAAGAACCTTAAGAATTTCACTTTAAAAATTAATGCAAAAGAAAACGAGATTACAGAACTTGTTTTCGTTGATGACGTGGATACGCGAACCACCATTAAATTTGCGAAAATAGTACTGAACAAAAAAATTAAAAAAGACGCTTTTCTCTATACGCGCTTAAAAACGGACGAGGTTATTACAGAATGAAAAATCAAACTGAAGAAGTAAAAAACAAAAAAGTTCATTTCATCAGTTTAGGCTGCCCGAAAAATCTCGTCGACAGTGAGATCATGGCCGGAACTCTTATGAAAGACGGCTTCAGCGTTGTAGCTGATGCTGAAGAAGCGGATACCGTTGTTGTTAATACCTGCGGTTTTATTGAAGATTCAAAAAAAGAATCTATTCAGCGAATCCTGGATATGGCTCAGTTAAAAGAGCAGGGCAAAATCAAAAAAGTAGTCGTAGCCGGTTGCTTAACCCAGCGCTACAAAGACGATCTTGTTGAAGGCCTGCCTGAAGCCGACTTGTTTGTTGGTTCAGGTGAATTCCAGAATATTGCTAAAATCTTAAAAGCAAATGACGAAGGCGAAAAACGTAAAACTTATTTCAACTTACCTACGTATTTGCAAGAGACTGATACCCCACGTGTTAACTCTCAGCCGGGGCACCGTGCTTATTTAAAAATTTCTGAAGGCTGTATGAAACGTTGTGCGTTTTGTGCGATTCCTTTGATTCGCGGCAATTTGCAGTCTCGTACTTTGCAGAATATCGTGAACGAAGCAAAACTTCTGGCTGCCGGTGGAGTCAAAGAGCTGATCATCATCAGTCATGACTTTACTGATTACGGCTGGGATTTGCGCCGTAAGAGCCCGGAAGCCAAAGAAGCTCCTGTTGAGCTTTTAAGACAGCTGGCGGCTATTGATGGAATTAAATGGATTCGTTTGCTGTACTTGTATCCGGATGGAATTACGCCGGAGATGATCGATCTTATTAAAAACAACGATAAGTTCGTTAAATATTTCGACATGCCTTTACAGCATATTAACGACAATGTTTTAAAGCGCATGAACCGTAAAATGACCAGAGCCGAAATCGTTGAAGCTTTGACTTTGATCCGAAAAGAAATTCCGGATGCGGTTATCAGAACTCAGTTCATCGTGGGCTTCCCTGGTGAAACAGAAGAAAATTTTGAAGAGCTACTTGAATTCATCGCAGAACAACAGTTTGACCGCGTTGGCTGTTTTCAGTATTCACCCGAAGAAAATACACCGGGCGGAAAAATGGATCAGCAAGTTGACGACGAGACCAAGCAACGCCGTTATGAAGCGGTGATGGAAGTTCAGCAAAACATTTCGCGCGAAAAGCACAGAGCTTTTATCGGGAAAACTTTAGAAGTTGTAGTTGAAGGCCTCAGCGATGAAACGGATTTGTTATTACAGGGCCGTATGTCTCAACAGGCACCTGATATTGACGGTGTTGTGTTAATCAATGATGGACAGGCCGCGATCGGCCAGTTTGTTCAGGTTAAAATTACTGAAAGCATGGAATACGACCTCATCGGGGAAATCGTTGAACCAGTATAATCATCTGATCGCATTTGATCTTTCTTCTTACGGCGCTGCTTTAGCGCTGGTTAATCAGTTTGTAGATAACGATGGTTGCCGTGATTTTGAGTTAAGCCCTTGCGGCACATCGGCGCAGCTGATTTTACTGGTGCGCGATGCTTTGTCTTTAAAAGTTATACGCGAGCAGGCCTCTTCACTGCTGAAATCTCAGATACTGGATGTTCAAACTGTTGAAAATATTAATTCACAGCTTTTGCCGTGTTATTTAAGCCAAACGAAGACGTCTCTGCAAAAGAAGCTTTATGTTTTTGAAGGAATATTTGTGGCATCAGGTCTGGCGCTGATGCAGGAGCTGTTATCCCAAGGAGCACAACCAGTGGACTTCCGAGTGGTCCGTACGTCTCCTAAAAATGTGATTCTTACGGTAACAGGCGAAAGTGCACTGGACACAACTGCTGCCGGCCGGTTGCAGTTTAAAACAACGGTGATTGATTCCATTCAACCGTCTTTAAAAGAATTTTTTCAGGTTTAAATTTCAGTTTACAGTTTTGCAAGTACGTTATTGGTGCCATCAAAGGCACGGACTATAAATCACAGGCACGAGCTTGCGAGCTTCATGAATTTTTCAGCGTCCGGTACTTTATCTTCGTTTAATTTTTTATAGGCCTTACGGACTTCAACTTCGTAGGCCGGATTAAGCCGGCAGGCCTGCTTGAACGTGACCAAAGCATCGTTAAAATCCAGAGCTTTAATCTGCGCCCAGGCGAGCCCAAGAACCGCTCTGGCAGAGCGAGGGCTTTGCTCTGTACTGAGTTTGAAATATTTTACCGCATCATCGATTTTGTTTTCCATTAAAGAAATTTCTGCAATACAAACATTTCCCATTTCAGTGGCTTTGATGTTGTTGGCTCGTCTGAAAAGATCGCGTGCGCGTTTTAAGTTTTCGCGCTCACGAAACGTAATGCCGGCAAAGATCAATGGAAACGGGTCACCGGGATATTTGGTTGCCGCGGTTAAACACACACTTTCACCATCAGCATTCAGTGAATTCAGAACCATGGCTTCACAGAGCTCTCGCAGATAGCGGTCTTTTTTTATTTTATTAAGGTCTTCGTAAATCGCGCCGGCTTCGTAAAAGTTCGATTCTTTCGCGTAAATCTCAGCCATCGTTTTCAGCGAAAATTCATCCATTGCGCCTTTTTCTTCATCGATGACTTTTTGAAAGTTCACAATGGCTTCACGGAAATTTCTTTTCCCGTAAGCGGCAAATGCATTTAAGCGGTGAGTATCAGCGGCGCCGAGTTTTTTTTGTCTTAGCGCCAGCACAAGGCGGTCAAAATCCTTCATGCTTTGATGTTCTAAAAGATCGTTGAGAAGTACGAAAGCCTGCTTCGGGTCAAAAGAAGTCGACGAAATGATGGCATCGGTTTGTTCATTGAGCGCTTTCACTTTTGCTGCAAACAGCTCCTGTGACTGAAACTGAATTTTATCAAATTCACGGCTGCGGCAGATAGATTGATGCTCTTCAAACTTTCCTGTTGTGACTTTGTCGATATTTAAAATTGCATTTGGGTTCACTGTACCCGGAGCACCCAGAATATCTGTTGGTTTTCCGCCGTTGGTTGAAGGGACTGTGGCCGCTGGCGCCGGAGTAGCAGCCGGTGCAGGGGCAGGTGCTGCTGCCGGTGCCGGCGCTGGAGCAGGTGCCGCAGGTCTTGGTGCAGGAGCCGGGTCCGGGCCTAAAGTGCCGCCGGTAGGGGCTGCAGGCTGCTGAGCATGGCTCAAACTGAGACAGGCGATATTAGTTAGTAAGGCGACTATAACAATTTTGTAACGTTTCACCATAAGACTATACCCATATCTTCCGATAAGTAAGGTGGTGAAACAAGACCAGAAATCCATTTTTTACAATCTTCGTAAATCAAGATCCGGCCAGGCCGTGATTGAATACGTTTTATTGCTGGTTGTGATCGTTGGACTACTTCTCGGAAGTGCGAAAATTTTTCAAACGATCGATAAAGGGATGCAAAAATATATCGGCGATTACTTTGTCTGTCTGATGGAGTACGGAGAGCTGCCTACTCTCGGAATCGGCGATGCCGATTTAAAAAAACACGTCAGTGGCAGCGGCCGCAAATGTGATAATCAGTTTGAAGCCTTCACTTTTGAAAACGGCAGACCGGCCACAGCGGGTGGCGGCGGTAATGGAAGCGGAACCAACAGAAGTAATTCTCAAAACGGAAGCGCGGGCTCAGGCAGTGGCAGTGATGACGGGCGCGGTGGAAGCGCAGGAGATTCAGCATCCAACAGAAACCGTAACAGCGACGGTTCAGACAGTGATGGATCTTCAAGTGGATCTGACCAAGCCGGCAGAGGCCGCAGTGGATCTTCCAGCAGAAAACCTGAAGTAAAAAGATCAGACTCCGGTTTTGGTACCCTTGATGGCGGCTTAGGTGAAGAAGAAAGTAAATCAAAAATTGTAGATGAAGATGGCGATAGCGACAGTGAAAAAGACCGTCGTAAGCGCCGCCGTCCTAAAAAAACCGTAGTCGGATATGCAGATGAATACCGCGCTATTGGCGGCAAAGGATTGCAAGAACTTGATAAGCAGCAAAGACGCCGTGGAAATGTAAGAAAGCCTACCAGTACTCTGATAAAAATTGCTGACGAGGAAGGCATTTCAGGGCCCACTCGTAAGACGGTAACGCCACCACAGAGAGATGTCGCTGCTGAAATAAAAGACAAAGATTCGGGTTTTAGTTTTGGTAGTTTATTCAAGTGGCTTCTTATTGCGGGAATGGTCGTTGCGATTATCGTTTTCTTCGGTGGACAGCTGCTAAATTACTCAAATTCCGACTAGGTTGGACGATCTTCGGCAACGCTTTGCGCGATCTAAAATTACTACATACCGAACATTTCTGAATTGAATCTTTATACGAAAAATTCTTATAACAGGTTTCTTACAAAGGAATGCACGTGATCGAAATCATCAGTCAAAATTCACATCGTTATTTCACGTTGCAAGAAGCACAAAATATGCTGCCGCTGATTTACCGCTTAACTGATGATTCAGCGAAAACAGTGAAGTACTTAATGGCGTGCATTAATGCTTTGCCGGATAAAAAATCTGACAGAGCAGTTGAGTTACAAGAACAGATCAATGACCACATCAGCAAATGGCAAAGCAAACTTGAAAGACTCGGTGCTAAACCAAAAGGTCTTTGGTTAGCAGACTTTGACCATGGCGACGGATATTTTTGCTGGAAGTTTCCTGAAGTGAAAATTTTGTTTAAACATGGCTACCAAGATGGCTTCACCGGGCGTATCCTCATTGAATCGAACGAGGAAACCCATGAGAATTGCCCTTGCCCAAATTAATCCAGTCCTAGGCGATTTTGAAAATAATAAAAATAAAATAGTCAGCTATGCGACTCGCGCCTTAGAAAAAAAGGCCGAGCTCGTTATCTTTCCTGAAGCCTCTTTATTCGGTTACCATCCATTTGATTTGCTAGAGCGTGAAGCGATCGTCGACCAGCAGTTAAAAGCCTTACAGAAGCTCGTTAAAGAGATTCCCGCAGGCATCAGCGTGATTGTCGGAGGCTTTGAAAAAAACAAAGCCGTCAAAGGCCGGCCTTATTTTAACTCAGCCTTTTTACTGACGCGCGGTAAGATTGTAAAATCCTTTCAAAAAGAATTACTGCCTACAGGTGATGTTTTCGATGAAGCGCGCTTTATTGAAAAAGGTAAGCTTAAAAATAATTACTTTACCGTTAACGGCAAAAAATTCTTACTGACCATTTGCGAAGACATCTGGGCCTGGGAAGATAAAAAAGGCCGTTCAATTTATACAGAAAATCCATTGAAAAAAATTGAAAAAAAGAAAGTGGATCTGGTTATCAACATCAGCGCTTCTCCTTTTTTTGAAGGCAAGCTGAAGCAGCGAGAGTATGTCGTTTCTAAAACGGCAGCGCACTTCAAAGCTCCAATGGTGTATGTAAACATGGTCGGAGCACAGGACGAAATTATTTATGACGGCCAGAGCTTTCTGACTGATAAAACCGGCAAAGTTAAATTTCGCTGCGCTGATTTTGAAGAAGACTTAAATGTATTTGACCTCACCACATTAGAAGACTGGAACGGCGGCTCCCGCAAAGTTTCTGAAACAGAACAGCTGCGAAAAGCGCTTGTGCTGGGCATTAAAGATTTCTGTGAGAAGACGGGACTTAAAAAAGTTCACTTAGGAATTTCAGGCGGAATTGATTCTGCAGTTGTTGCGTGTCTTGCCGTGGATGCGCTGGGGCCGAACAATGTGAAGCTGTTTGCCCTTCCGACAAAATTTAACGCCTCTGAAAGCGCGACTTTGGCTGATCAACTGGCGAAGAATTTAAAACTTGTGATGCAAACGATTCCGATTCAAGGGGCGTTTGAAAATATTAAAGAGACTCTAGATAAAGCTTTTGATGTTCATGAATTTATTTTAATGCATGAAAATTTACAGGCGCGTATTCGCGGTTTATTTTTAATGGCGTTTTCAAATAAAGAAGGAAGCCTTCTTTTGACAACCGGAAATAAAGACGAATACGCAACCGGCTACGCCACATTGTACGGTGACATGTGCGGTGGATTAGCTGTGCTTGGTGATCTGACCAAAAAGCAGGTCTACGATTTAGCCCGCCATTACAACCAGGGTTACGAGCTGATTCCTGAAAAAATCATTACGCGCCCGCCATCAGCAGAGCTTCGGCCGAATCAAAAAGACCAGGACAGTCTGCCTGAGTACGACAAGCTGGATAAAGCTGTGGTTAACATCGTTGAAAAGCGTCTAGCGGCTAAGAACGACGTTGAAAACTGGCTTGTGAACATGGTGATGAAGACGGAGTTTAAACGCTGGCAGGCGGCTCCTGTGCTGAAAGTGTCAGAACATTCATT
>JAJFMT010000109.1 GCA_020696855.1 Pseudobdellovibrio sp. | reverse complement strand
TAATTTAACTCCGAACGAATATAAGATACTGGCTTTGCTTGCAACTAACAGAGAGCAAATTTTTTCAAGGCACAAAATAGTTGAAAGCGTTTGGGGTGCAGACACCCATATTTCGGATAAGGCCGTTAACTCCCACATCAGTAATCTGCGTAAGAAAATTCAGGATTCCGTTTGCAAGATCTCATCTGAAGACAAAGGCTACTTTTTAAAAATCAGTTAAAGTACACGGATTAGAAATCTAATCCGTTATCTATGGCCTCAGCTGCCGTTATATTTGTTTCTGACATTGGATTAGAAATCTCATCCTTAAGTAATGTTAAGAAATCTGAAAGTTCGCCGAAAAATTCTCTACCAAACGCTAGGAGCGGAACGTGAAAAATAAAATTATCTTGGTAGACGACAATAAAGAGTTACTGGAAACTTTCACGGCCATACTTGAGGGCCAGGGATTCACTGTCGCTGCTTTTTCAAAGGTGGGCCAGGCTTCAAAATATCTTCAGACCCACGATGTTTCAGATATTCATGCAATTATATCTGACATGTTTATGGGCCCCATAGACGGCCTGGATTTTCTTACGTTCTGTAAGTCGATTCCCAAGCTTGCTGACATTGATTTTTATTTCATGACGGGAGGGATGCTCCCGATTCTCGAACCCCTGTACCGCGGCTACAATATCAAAAAAATTATGCAGAAGCCATTCAGCGCCAAAGAGTTAATCAACACGTTAAAAGGAATGGCAGCTTAAGAATTTAACACCGGGTAAAGCTAACTTTACCCGTGATAACCACACTGTTAACCAGACAGTTTACCACATGGAGGCGCAATGAAAGTTGAAATGAGTTCAATAGGATTTATTAAATCGACCAGGCTTGATGCTATTCACCATCTGGCCGGTTACGACGACACGTTATTTCTGGAACTGAAGAACGATTCTGTTTCGGAAGTGATGTTAAAGGATTTGTTAGAAGGACAGCTGGCCGAGGTTACTATTTATAATGAGCAAATTCCCAATCGTATGGGGACCTCAATTTGCCGAATAAGGAAAATCGAAGGCCGGCGAATTTATCTTGAAGGGGAGAGCTACATCAACGGCACTCCTGTTCTGGATATTTTTCCCTTGTACAGGGCAGTTGCGCCTCGGCGCAACTACCCTTACACGGGATGGTTGCATGAATTAATGAAAAGTTACTGGTATTGGGCGGCTTAATCGGCGGCCCATTATAACTATTTTAATGTTGCCAAGTGCTCGTCAAGGCGGTCCCACGTTTGTGAGATGCCTTCCATCATGCCCATATCCATGACGGTTTTTAATCCTTCAGGAGTGGCGTACGTAGCACGTGTAACCATTTTTGTTTTCTCGCCCATAGGAACGAACTCAACAACAGAATCTGTAGTTGGAAGATCTTTATTTACGTTTGCATCTTTATCAGAAAAATAATCGGTGTATTCAATCTTTTGCGGAGCGGAAATATTTTTGTAGATCGCTTTACCCCATGACTCCATTCCGTAGTAGCTGCCTTGATTTTTATCCACGCACTTCATGCAGTAGTGCCATACGCCGCCGACTTTGAAATCAACTTTGCAGTAGGGAACTTCCCAGCCTTTCGGGCCCCACCAGTGTTTTAAATGTTCAGCGCTGGAATAAACATTAAATAAAACTGATTGAGGCGCATCGAATACCCGCTCTAATACAAGTGTTCGTTCGTTTTCAACTCTTGAAGTTTGTGATTCTCTTCCCATTTTTTTCTCCTAGTCTTTTTTGTTTTTTATTTTTTTAAGATAGTCGTCTAATTTATCGTAACGTTCTTCTGTTTGCTGCTTGAAAGTTTTTAACCAGGACTCCAGTGTTAAAAAAGGCTCCGGGTTAATCTTATAAATACGGCGGTTGGCATCGGCCGTCACTTCTACAAGGCCGTTGTCGCTGAGCACCCGCAGATGCTTAGATGCCTGCGGTTGACGCATTTCAAGTTTGTCTGCAATTTGACCAACTGTAAGTTCGCCTTCGCGAAGAAGCTCTACAATTGCAAGGCGGTTAGGTTCACCAAGGGCTGTAAAGGTTTTAAAGCCGTTCTCTTTGAAATAATCGATTGCTGCTACCATTAAAGCTCCTTTCTCTGCATAATATACCTTAAGGGGAATATTCCTGCAATAGAATATTTTATATGTAGATAACCTATTGAAATCGCTTAAATATTCTTAACGGGCTTTGTAAGGACTTGCGCGATTTTGCGCAAAAGGCTATCTCTTTCACCCTATGAAAAAAGCTCTATTTTTGGCGGTTGCCTTAGTCGTTAACTTTTCAGTCAATCATGTCTTTGCCGTTACACTCGAACAAGCGGTGCAATCCGCGGTGGAAAAAAATGAATCCATCGCGCAAAGCTGGTCCCAGCTGCAACAGTCGGAAGAATACGTGCGGCAGATCCGCGGTAACATCTTTCCAACGCTGACATTGGAAGGCAGTTACTTGCGCCAGCCGAAATTATCTGACCCGATTGCCGCAAACTTTTTTCCTGAAGAGCAGACGACAACGAACTTAAAATTAAAACAACCGCTGTTTCGCGGGCTTCGTGAATTCAATGCGCTTGACCGGCAGAAGTTTTTAACTGCCGCTGAAAAACAAACGTATTTATGGAAGACGATGGATATTTACCAGCAGGTTTCAGCAAGCTATCTGGAAATTCTTTCGTTGCAGCAGGATGTTCGAAACATCGAATCACAGCAAAAGATTTACCGCGACCGCGTTCGCGATTTACAAGGCCGTGCACGCCGTGGTGAAAGCAGCTCGACTGAGGCGTTAACGGCGCAGTCGACAGCGGCGGCGCTTGATGCTGACTTTCAGATTCAAAGTTCAAGACTTCGTTCCGCGCGTGAAAACTTTGCCGTGCTGACGGGTTTGGATGCGGGCAGTGAACTGACAGACTTTCCGGAGAATGAAACGTCAGAGCCTCTTAAGCCTTTAGCTGATTACATTGCACGTGTTGAAGAGCGGCCAGACATGCAGATTTCAAAATCAGCAGCGGCAGCAGCACGTGAAGATGTTTCGATTGCCAAAGGCGCTCACTGGCCGACGGTAGACTTCGAAGGAAACTACTATTTATCACGTCCGAAAGGCTTCAGTGAAGATTTGGACTGGGATGTTCAGCTGCGTGCGACGCTGCCCCTTTTTGAAGGCGGCACTACACAAAGTAAAGTGCGACTGGCTTCGTTGCAGTCAGGTGAAAAAGATTTAGTTGTGAATCAAACCCGTCGTAAAGCTGAAGCCGAAGTCAAAGCCTTGCACGATTCGCTGAGTATGCGGGTGAATCAGTTAAAGGCTTTAAAGCTGGCGTCTGATTTGTCAGAAAAAAATTACCAGACGTTACTTCGTGAATCGCGCAGAGGTCTTTCAAGAAGTTTAGATGTGCAGCTGGGGCTAACAGAGTACCGCAATTCAAAAAGAAATTACGATCAGGCCCGCTACCAGGCGCGTTTAGACCGCATCCGTTTAGAACTTGCGGCCGGCCATATTCCAACAGTAATCAACAAGGAAATGTAAGATGACACTTTCAGATTTATCGATTCGTAAACCGGTCTTTGCATGGATGTTGATGTTCGGGTTGATCGTCTTCGGTGCGATCAGCTTTATGCGCATGGGTGTGAGTGACATGCCGGACGTAGAGTTTCCGATTATTGCTTTAACAGCCCGCTATGAAGGTGCGGCCCCTGAAGTAATGGAAGCCGACGTTGTGGACCCGCTGGAAGATTTGCTGATCAGCATTCAGGGCGTAAAAAACGTTTCTTCGAAATCACGCGTGGGAGTTGCGGAAATCACTTTAGAATTTGATTTAGACCGCGACATTGATGATGCGTTTCAGGACGTGCAGGCAAAACTTTCTCAGGCGCAGGAGCTGATGCCGCGGGGAATGAAGCCCATCACGGCCATGAAGATCGCGATCTCGGAATTCCCGATCATGTGGATTTCAGTCACCAGCGAAAAAATGAAACTGACAGACCTGATGGTCTTTGTAAAAAATGATATTCGTGACCGCTTAACGACGGTACCGGGTGTAGGTAATTTATGGATGCCCGGTTACTTAGAGCCGAACCTTCGCGTCTGGGTCGATAATCAGGCGATGCAGCAGTACGCCCTTTCGATTACGGACGTTGTTCACAACATTCAGACTGAGCACGGAGAGCCGCCATCAGGGCGCAGTGAATATCAGAATAAAGAATACAGTCTTCGAACTCTCGGGGAAGAAAAAACCGTTCAGGGGTTTTCTAATATCTTAATTAACTCTCGCGGCGGTGGCCCGAACTTCAACCCGGTTGAACTGGGTAAGGTTGCAAAAATTGAAGAAGGGACAGTGGATGTTCTGCAATTTGCAAGAACGAACGGTTTGCCTGCGGTCGGCCTTGGGGTTGTTAAGCAGCGGGGGGCCAATGCGGTTTCAGTCGCAAAAGCGGTAAAAAAACGTATTACTGAAATTCAAAAAGATTTGCCTGAAGGCACTGATATTCGTGTTAACTACGACGGTACGCAATTCGTCGAGCATTCTGTTGCAGAATTGATTTTAACTTTAGTTCTTGCGGCATTACTGACGTCGCTTGTGTGCTGGGTCTTCATCGGCTCGTGGTCGTCAACGATTAACGTTCTTTTGGCGATTCCGACTTCAGTTCTTGGAAGTTTTATCATTCTTAATTTTGCAAACTTCACTTTAAATATTTTCACCTTATTAGGTTTAAGTTTGGCAATCGGTATCGTCGTCGACGATGCCATCATGGTTTTAGAAAACATTATCCGCCACAGAGAAAAGGGCATGAAGCGCGTGCAGGCAGCCCTTTTCGGTTCGCGTGAGATTACGTTTGCCGCTGTCGCGGCGTCTATTTCGTTAGTGGCCATCTTCTTACCGATTGCGATGATGGAAGGTATTGTCGGGCGTTTCTTGTTTGAATTCGGTGTCACTTTAAGTGCTGCCGTCATGATCTCATTGCTGGAAGCCTTAACGCTGACTCCGATGAGGGCTGCGCAGTTTAAAGGAAGTGTTGAACGTACATCTAAATTCGGAAAGTTTTTTGAACATTCAGTGTCGCGTGCACGTGATTTCTATCTTCGCACATTAACGTATACTTTAAATCACCGCTGGAAGGTGATCTTAGGTTCAATTGTGTTTTTTGTTCTGAGCTTCGGCTCTGTGGCTTTCTTAAAAGGTGAGTTTCAGCCTCCGCAGGATCAGAACATGCTGATGATTCAGATGACGAATCCTCCGGGCACAGCGATCACATTAACCGATGAGCGCGTAAAGATTGTTGAAAAGTTTTTAGGCGCGCGTTCAGAGGTAAAATCATTCTTCGTGGCTGCCGGCGGTTTTACCGGCGGTGAAACCAATGCAGCCATGATCTTCGTGGAACTGAAAAATAAAGGCGAGCGCGGCCAAGACGCCGTAAAGAAAAAAGAATTAAGCCAGCAGGAAATGATTGAAGTGGTGCGTGAGTATCTAACAAAAACAATTCCTGAAGCGAAGCCTCAGGTGCAGGATCCATCGACGCAAGGTTTTGGCGGCGGTGGCGGCAGCGGTTACCCGATCGAATTTACAATTCAAGGGCCTGACTGGAAGACCCTGGGCCAAATGGCAGAAAAGATCGTGAAAGAGCTCACAGATAAAAAAATCATGACGGACGTGAACTCTGATTTACTAACCGGTGCACCGGAAATGCATATCGTGCCGAACCGTCAGAAAGCTTCTGACCGCGGCGTTGATGTGACCTCTGTGGGAACAATCGTTAACGCGGCCTTAGGGGGCGCTATCGCAGGATCGTACGAAAAAGAAGGTCACCGCTATGACATTCGCGTAAAAATGAAAGAAGACGGCAAATCACCTAAAGAACGCATTCAATCTCTTTACGTGCGTAATAACCGCGGTGAGCTGATTCCGCTTTCTTCAGTGGTTGATATAACTGAAGCCACCGTGGCATCTTCGATCTCGCGTAAGAACCGTGCGCGTGCAATTACAATCTTCGGTAACTTCGGGCCTGGCCTCAGTCAGCAGGAAAGTATGACCAAGGCAGAAGAGGTAGCAAAAACTGTTTTAACCGAAGGGTACGAATTTAAACTGAGCGGCTCTGCTGAAGAGTTCATGAAAAGTTTTATGAGCCTGATCATCGCGCTTGTTTTAGGTTTTGTTGTCGCGTACATGGTTCTGGCGTCGCAGTTTAACAGCTTCATTGACCCGTTTACGGTGTTCGTGGCGCTGCCATTCAGCTTCTCAGGCGCATTTTTAGGCCTGCTGATCGGCGGGCAGACGATGAACCTGTTCAGTATGATCGGTTTAATCTTATTGATGGGTATCGTGAAAAAGAATTCGATCTTGTTAGTGGATTTCACGAATCAAATTCGTGATAACGGCCAAAAAGATGTGAAGGCCGCACTTTTAGAAGCGTGCCCGAACCGTCTTCGCCCGATTTTAATGACATCGATTGCGACGATTGCCGGCGCGATTCCGGCCGCGTTAAGTCTGGGGCCTGGTGCAGAAGCCCGTCAGCCGATGGCGATTTCAGTCATCGGAGGAGTTCTGGTTTCAACTCTGCTGACTTTGTATGTGGTACCGAGTGTGTACAGTGTGCTGGCGCGATTTGACAGACGTTCGAAACCCGCTGAAGCTGAATAGATAACATTTCAGTAGGGCCGGCTTTTAATGACTTCATACTTACAGCAATTTTTGGTTTTCATCGGATTTTCAGTTATCATTGTCCCGCTTTTGCAAAAGGCGGGTTTTGGTTCTGTACTTGGCTATTTGATCGTCGGAATTCTAGTGGGACCCTTCGGGTTAAAGCTGATTCCGGCGTCTGAAGACGTAGGCCATATCTCTGAATTCGGCGTCGTATTTTTATTGTTCATGATCGGTCTTGAGATTCAGCCGCGCAAATTGTGGTCTATGCGCCGGCACTTATTACAACTGGGCGGGCTTCAGGTCTTATTCTGTACATTAGCTTTCTTCGCATTGGCGATGGCTATGGGGATGTCAGCTAAATCGGCTGCTGTTATCGGTTTTGCGTTTTCACTTTCTTCGACAGCTTTTGCCGTGCAAAGCCTGACAGAAAAAAATGTTTTCAATACCGAGTATGGCCGCGCCAGTTTTTCTGTTTTACTGATGCAGGACTTACTGGCGATTCC
>JAJFMT010000108.1 GCA_020696855.1 Pseudobdellovibrio sp. | reverse complement strand
CCTGAAATTTCGTAGTTAAGATCTTTTGAAACTTTCTTAAGATCTTTACCTTTTAAGTGATAAAGAGTTTTGAAGTCAGTAGTTTTGTTTGAAAGAACAAAGTACTCACCCTCTTTAGGAGCGTAAGCGACATCATACTCTTCGGTTTCACCTTGACCGATAACATGAGTCAGTTTTTTGGTAGCGACATCATAATCGTGATATTCATTCTGCTTAGCACCGTGGTAACGAACCATTAAAAGTTTTTTACCGTCGTTACGCTGATCAGCTACATACCACAAACCCTCAGCCGGCTCGTAAACCGGCTCGATTTTTTTATCAGCCAAAGTCATTTTGTAAACCGTGTAAAGATCCGGTTTTTTGTCATTGGCAGAAAAGTAAATCGTTGAAGAGTCTTCAGATACAAATGCCAGGCTCGATTGAACCTTAGGCTTTCTGAAAAGTTCGTCGATAAAACCGGTTTTTAAATCCAGTTTGAATAAACCGGGATTTTCCTGTCCGTTAAGATCTTTTGCGATGATCAGGTATTTTCCGTTGGGAGCAACTGCACTGATCGTCACAGCATCCTGACCGCTGGTTAACTGCACAGGAAAAGACTTAGGACCGTCGATCTTCCAAACCTGAGAGATGCCCGTTACACGCCAAGTGAAGTACAAAGTTTTTTTATCGGGAGATAAAATCCCCATTCCGGGACTTGTAACGTCGAACATTTTTTTAAGTTTGTTCGCCATAACAGGGTCTAGCGCGCCAGGAGCATACTTTTTCAAAGTCTCAGCTGATACGCTGTCTGCACCGTGCCCTTTGTACTGAGCCGCCGATGTCAGAGAAAAAAACAATATTGCCGTTAAAGATATTAATTTCATGAGTCCCTCTTTATTTCTTTTTAAGTAAATCAGCTAAACCGCCAAGACCGGAATTTGCAAATCCGGTTTTAGTTGTCACGCTCTTCCACGTTTGATCGTCATATTCTGCAGGAACGCCCAGTGAAATTTTCTTTTGTTCAAAAAGAACTTCATCAATCTGAACCTGAAGCGTGTCGCCCTTTTTGCGGGTTTCATACATTTGGTGATCAACCGAATCACGCCATTTAGATTTCGGCAATAACCCTGTTATACCAGGCGCCAGGTTGACGAATAATCCGTACACTTCTTTCTTTTCAACAGTCCCTTTGTGAACCGATTTCAACGGAAAGTTTTGTACGACTTGCATCCAAGGATCGCCTTCGCCACCCGCTTGCTTGATCGATAAAGAGATTTTAAGACGGCCATCAACTTCTTCTGACCGTAAAAGTTTGACAGAAACTTTCTGGCCTACGGATACAACTTCTGATGGATCCTGAATACGGGCCCATCCGATTTCAGAAACGTGAACTAAACCTTCAATACCTGAATCTAACTGAACAAAAGCGCCGAACTTTTCAATTCGTGTCACTGTTCCGGGATAAATGTCTCCGGCTTTCGCCTGATCTAAAAACTGACCTTCATTTTCAACTTTTTGCAGATCTAAAAGTTTACGGCGTGAAACAACGATGTTTCGGCCTCCGTTATCAAACTTCGTCAGAATAAAATCGAATTTTTTGCCAACATAAGATTGCTGATCCTGAACACGGAAGTCCATCTGACTGACCGGGCAGAACGCCTGCTTGTTGTTAACCATAACGCGGAAGCCGCCATTGCAAAGCTCTGTTACTTTGCCTTCAATCGGCAGCTCCATATCAAAAGCGTCTTCTAAAGAATCAAGATCGCCGTTTGATTTGCGTGAACCTTTTAAGCCAACGCGGATCTCGCCGCCTTTTGTTTTAACGACTACAACTTCAATGCGGTCGCCGACTTTGTATTTCAATTGCTTGTTCTCATCCAAAAGTTCAGATGTGAGAATCATGGCATCTACCGGGGTACCTGTAGCCACAAAAGATTCTTCTTTGCTGATAGAAAGAATTTCTCCTGTGAAGGCGTCACCTGTAGAAAGTTTTTTACCGACAGTACCTAATGACTGTTCAAATAAAGATGCAAAATCAGTTTTACCTTTTACGTCCAGCTCATCGCCGAACACATCGCGTTTAGACATGTTTTCTCCAATGAAAATTGAAGGTTAAGTCTAGCGGTGTGAGGGCTTCAGATCAAGCCGATCAGGACTTCTTCTGGCGCTTTTTGACAGAGAGGGTCAGTTCGAATGTAGCGACTTTTTCGGTTTCGCTTACAGATGGAACAATGGCATAGGCTGTCATAGTCCTGTTGATACGTTCTGTTGAATTTTTAGCCTCGTTAATCTGGTCCACCACGACCTGGGCCTGTTCACAGATGAAGTGAACATCGCCTTCGGCACGCTGTAGAAACTCAGCTTTGTAGTCTTTAAACACGAAATCAATACGCTCACCCGACTCCTCAATCAGCTTCACTGCCAGCATGGCAATACTTAATTCTGAGCCGATCGCGAGGGCACCGAAGTACATGGCGTTCAAATGATTTTTTGTTCGGTAACCGAGAGGAATTTTCAGAACACAGCGCTGGTTGGTCGCTTCTAAAACAACGGGGCTGCAAAAGCCGATTAAAGGAATTTTAGTCCAGGCATATAAACGTAAGAATAGATTGTTTTTAAAACTTTCAAGTTTACTCATAAGTGCTTTCAAGCTTAAATCAACTGTATGAAAATACAAACTCCTTTTACTGAAATGATGAAGATTCAATACCCGATTATCGGAGCGCCGATGTTTCTGGTTTCAAATACCGATATGGTTGTTGCCATCAGTGAAGCCGGAGGCATCGGCACAATGCCGACGTTGAATTTCAGGCCAGAGTCTAAATACGCAGAGGCCTTAAAAGAAATTAAATCACGCACAAAAAAACCTATCGGCGTGAACATCATTGTGAACAAAAGTAACACCCGCGCCGCTTCGGATTTAAAAGCTTCACTTGATAACGGCGTTGAGCTTTTCATTACCTCTCTCGGCTCTCCTAAAGAAGTGATTCAAGAGGCACATAAAAACGGTGCGAAAGTTATTTGCGATGTTATTAATCTTGAGCACGCGAAAAAAGTTCAGGATTTGGGAGCTGACGGCGTCATCGCGGTCTCAACAGGAGCCGGCGGCCATGCCGGGCCCATTTCACCGATCGTACTTGTGAGCTGGCTGCAAAAAGAATTAAAAATTCCTGTCATCGCTGCAGGCGGTATCGCCGATGGCGCTACGATGGCCTCGATGATTACACTGGGTGCGTCTGCAGTGAGTGTCGGGACACGCTTTATTGCTTCAACTGAAGCGAAGATCGAACAAGCCTACAAAGATGCGATCGTGAAATCCACACCTGAAGACATTGTCATGACGACAAGAGTTTCCGGAACTCCAGCTGCCGTTATTAAAACACCTTACATCGAAAAAATCGGGCTTGATCTTCCCTGGTATCTAAAACTTTTGAAAGATCAGAAGATGACAAAAAAATATATTGTTCCGCTGATTCATTACTTAGGTTCAAAATCTTTAGAAGAAGCGGCCGTGGGTCCTACCTGGAAAACGGTATGGAGCGCCGGCCAGTCCGTCGGCTTGATTCACGATGTATTAAGCTGCCGGGAAATTA
Source organism: Pseudobdellovibrio sp. (assembly GCA_020696855.1). Classification (GTDB taxonomy): domain Bacteria; phylum Bdellovibrionota; class Bdellovibrionia; order Bdellovibrionales; family Bdellovibrionaceae; genus Pseudobdellovibrio. Next base: position 3,596 of record JAJFMT010000108.1, on the reverse strand, counting down.
TGGAAAAGCTAGTAAGCGAGTATGAAGAATGTCTGAAAAACGCTCCCCGTCTTCAGTGAAATCATATAAGGCCGCTCATATATTGGTTGATTCAAAGTATCAGGCTGAAGATCTATTAAAAAAATTAAAAACAGGATCCGAGTTTTCAGAGCTTGCCAGAAAATTTTCCAGTTGTGCCTCTGCTCCGCACGGTGGAGACCTCGGAGAGATACGAGTCGGCAGAGCCCATGAGGATTTCGAAACGGCGGTTTTAAAATTAAAACCAGGTCAAATAACTGAAGAGCCTGTTCGAACTCCGTTTGGCTACCACATCATCCTGCGCTTAGCGTAGTTTTTGTTTCAAAATGAGATAAAAATCCGCGGCTACTTCCTTCAATTCGTTTTATTCCGCAGGAATGAAATCCGATAAGCACTCTATGAAAACATTCGTATTATTATTTGCCTTTCTTGTACCCGCTTCAACTTTCGCAATCGAATTAAGACGAGAAACACCGTTTCCTTTTGAAGAGTGCGACCGTTCCCAATACCTGACCGTCACGCCGAAAGCGACGGCCTATGTTACTGAAGTCGCAAGACGAATCATGCTGGCTAATCCTTCGGTTTTTCGCGGTGACTTAGCTTTTGAAAATTTTTGTTTCGGAATCCGCTACAATGATACCGGTGGCCGCGCCTGGGCGACGGCAGAATCCCGAAGCTTTGTTGTTGAAACAGGAATGCTCACGAGAGTACAGAACGATGCGCAGCTGGCTTTTGTTGTGGCCCATGAGCTGGCGCACGTAAGCCTTCGTCACTTTCACGGGGGTTACCCGGTAAGTGGGCCTGCCATCACCGCAGCCGCAACCGAGATCAGACGTATTAACGAATTAATTTTCAGCCCCAATGCACGCAGTGAAGACAACGATGCCCTCAACACGCAGCTCAGAGCTCAAGAGGCGATCATCAACAATGCAATCACTGCTCAGTTCGGTGAAGGTGTTCTGAATAACTGGGAAGAAGCTGAAGCCGACCGTGTAGGCGCACAGTTTTACCTGAACGCAGGATTTACAAGTGACGAACTGGCCTGGAGACCGCAGCAAATTATCATTACCGATGCCATGCGATTAGATGTCCACAGCCCGGCTCCGCAGATTACGGCGCGGGAACGAATCGACAGATCTTACAGTGGTTGCAATGTTCCTTCAGACCGCACGAACATGAGCGAACCGGTCAGAGGGACCGCATCTTATCCCTCGTCATGCTGGTCGATCTGGAATCTGCGTCACAATGCACCCGCAACGGATTCAGAATACCGTACGCTGATGAACGATAGCCGTTCTATTATAAATCTTGATTTACCCGCCGGCTCTAACCTTGAAGCTGTAAAAGCTGAGGTCGAAGCTTACGAACCGGTAAATCCAAAAGCCAGTTTGCAAAAAAAGAGCTCTCGCTCTCCGGCATCGGTAACATTTGAAAAGAAAGCACCGAAGGCAAAGGCCAAAAATAAAAAAGGCAGCCATAAAGACTGCCTTCATTAAAAATTTAATCCGGTAATTAAAGACCGCGAACGTAATCTAGTAACTCAGGAACGCGTCCTAAGTTCAATTTAGCTTCGCGGATAATGCGTACGGCTTCTGATTGTGAAATAAGTCCTGCAACAATTTTATTGCTCAGCTCTTGCTCTAATGGATCAGTCACTTCAAATACTGTTTTGTGCTGTGGCCACAAATTGTCTTTAGCATTACTGCCACCGATGCTGAGTGGAATAAAGTGGTCAATTTTGAAATCCTGGCGGTTCATCTGGCGGATTTCAAAGCCAAGCTCTTCGTCGTACATTTTAATGATTTGATTTTTTTCAGAAGTATTTACGTTACGTTCACAGTAGTTGATGTTTTCTTTGTAACGTTTTTTTGCGCTGCTGGCACAAAGTGAGCCTGGAGTTCTTTGCGGATCCGGACCGACAGGGAACCGGTCATCGGCCAAAGCCAGGTTCGATAAAAGGACAAGGACACCTAAGAAAGTACTAAATGCTTTCATTTATTCTCCAGTTAGTCCGGCCTTTACGGAGCCGGGTAGAAACGCGAGACCATATCACTCGCTTATAATTGGGGTACGCTGCTGTCGAGGGTGAGAAAACCATGCTCCCCTATGCTTTATCAAGTTCTTAACATCTGCGACGCAACGCACCCGCGACCCGAGTTTCATTGAGTTTGATCATTTCCGTTCGAATGCTGTAGAAAAGAACTATTGAGGTCAGTAAATGCCAAAAATTTTTCCGCTTTTATTAGTCGCGATCATTTCAGTGCAGGCAAAAGCCGGCATTTTAGGTCAGTCTGTTTTTGTAGAACCTTATCTTGGATTCAAAACTGAAAATACAAAGTTAGGCGCATTATTGTCACCGGCAATGGATATTAAAACCTCCGCGCCTTACGCCGGGTTAAAGCTGGGATACCGCAGCCTTTCGGGTATCGACCTTAACTTGTTCGCCGAACTTACAAAAGGTAAAGCCCGAATCGATACTTTGCCGGACCAAAATGATTTCTCTAAAAACTCAGCCGGCGTTCAACTGGGAATCAACTCTCTCGGGCATATTAAAATGTATCTGGGAACTTCATTTGTTAACGAATTCAAAGTTGAAGACAGCTCGCAGACTCAAAGTTACGCCCTGAGCGGCCCAAGTTATCATGCAGGGATTCTTGTGAAGCTTGTCCCTTACCTGAACCTGGGCGTGCAATATTACGTGAATCAATACAACAAAGTTACCGGTGCCGGGTATAACAACGGCGAAGATTTAGATACCTATTACTCAAAAGTTGACACTCAAGAGTACAGTCTTTATCTGTCATCAACGTTTTAAATAAGGGGATATAAGCTTGGAAACAATTTCAAACGCAATGGTAAACCCAACTGTCAGCTACTCAGGATTTTTCAAAAGATTCGGCGCTGCCATTATTGATGGCTTTATTTTATTGATACCTACCATGATATTAGGTGGTTCAGTTTCAACAGTAGCCTGGTCAGGCAGCATCGGCTTAAGCATCTTGTTACAACTGTGCTACTACCCGATTTTCGAAAGCTCTCGTCTTAATGCCACTCCCGGAAAAGCGATCCTGGGCATTGCGGTTGTCAGCGAATCGGGCGAAACGCTAACCTTTAAAGCTGCAGTCATCCGCTTAGCCTGCCGCTACCTATCGATCGCCACCTGCTACATCGGCTACATCATGCAACTCTTCACCAAAAAGCGACAAACACTTCATGACATCTTAAGCGAAGCGGTCGTCATCGACAGAGAATCCCCGGACATCAACTACTTCACAGTATGGACGGAGCAGTTCAAAGCCGTCGTTAACAAGCTGTAATTCCCGGCCAGGTGTTGGCGGCTTTTAGATAAGAATTTTTTTTGAATTCCTGAAGTATTTTTCTAGAAAACCACACGGCAGGCTTCCATGCCTTCTCCGAAACTCAGACGAACATGTCAGGTGAGCTTGCATACGCAACCTCACCTGCCAAATTCGCCTGAGACGCGTCACGCTTTTCGGATGCGTGTTTTCCTAGAAAAATACTTCAGAAATTCAAAAAAAGTTCTTACCTAAAAGGCCGCGGTCTCTAGAAGTAAATTC
>JAJFMT010000025.1 GCA_020696855.1 Pseudobdellovibrio sp. | reverse complement strand
CTCATTTCGCACGAACTGGTCGACGGTGTTTTATTCACCGGCTCTTATGAAGTGGGACTTAAAATCAAACAAGAAACTTTAACTCACTACTGGAAAATTCTGGCGCTTGAAATGGGCGGTAAGAACGCAACCGTTGTATGGGAAGATGCTGATATCGATAAAGCTGTTTATGAAACTTTGATTGGCTGCTTTCTTTCAACAGGTCAGCGCTGTTCAGGGACTTCACGGATTATCGTTCACGATAAAATTGCTGATCACTTTACAGAGCGTTTTTATCAGGCCGCAAAAAAATTAACGATTGGCCACTGGTCTAAAAATCCGTTTATGGGCCCGCTAATTAATGGGGCTGCGGTTGAAAAATACATTCGCTTTCAAGAGATGGCTAACCGTGAAAATGCCGAGAACCTCATGCGCGGTAAAGCTTTAGAGCTGGAATATAAAGGCCACTACGTCACACCGAGCATTCATTTAGTTAAAGCATTTGATCCGAAGTCCGTTTACCAAAAAACTGAAATTTTCGGCCCGAACGTTGCGATTTACCGTTCAAGTGATTTTGATAAAACAATCGAAATGGTCAATTCAACAGGTTACGGCCTTGTGATGGCGCTATTTTCTAAAAACCGTGAACTTTACGAGCAGGCCTTATTGGGCGCACGCGTAGGGTTACTGAACTGGAACCGCACTACTAACGGTGCCAGCTCAAGACTGCCATTCGGCGGAATGGGAAAATCCGGAAACGACAGACCGTCTTCGCATTTTGCCATTCAGTACTGTACAGTTCCTGTAGCCAGCCTTGAAGATCCAACCACGATCGACAAGTCGAAGCTGCTTCCCGGAGTGACGCTTGACTAAAAAGAATACCGTCACCTCGGTTGCTGTTTTGTGTTTTGTTGTAGCCATTGGTGTTGCGGCCGCGTTTTTCGGATATCAGCTTTTGCTGAAGCCTGTCGGCAATAGCCGGACCGAAATCATTGTAGAGGTTCCACCGGGGCAAAGTTTTACTCAAACCGCTTATGAATTGCAGAATAAAAAACTGATTCGTAATGCAAAAGTTTTTCACTGGTACGCCCGTATCCGCGGCTGGGCCGGCAAAATAAAAGTGGGCGAGTACGGCTTAAACCAATCAATGACTCCCGATGAAATTATCGCCATCCTTGTTTCGGGAAAAAGCCTGGCACGCTCTATCACAATTGCGGAAGGTTTAAATATTTTCGATATCGCCGCCGAGTTTGAAAGACAGAATATCTGTACGCAAAAAGAGTTTCTGGCCATTGTTGAAGACAAAGCCTTCATTCAGAGCTTACTGGGTGAAAATCTCGCAAGCCTTGAAGGGTATTTGTATCCTGAAACTTACAAATACACTAAATACGAAGGTGCAAAAGCGATTGTTACCGCAATGGTGAAACGTTTTTTAACTGTCTGGAACGATCAGCTGGCAGCCGAAACGGGCAAACTCAAATGGCCGAGAAACCAAATCGTCACGTTGGCCAGTATTATTGAAAAAGAAACAGGTGCAGAGTTTGAACGGCCGTTGATTTCTTCGGTATTTCATAACCGCATTCAAAAGCGCATGCGTCTTCAGACGGATCCGACAGTGCTTTACGGAGTCGCTTTGCGTGACCGTAAAATGCCGACAAACATTACCAAAAATGATTTGCTGACGCCGACCGCGTACAACACCTATACGATCGATTCTTTACCGCCCGCTCCCATCGCAAACCCGGGTAAAGAAGCCTTGTTAGCGGCATTGAATCCAGCTACGTCGAAATATTTGTTCTTTGTCAGTCAAAATAACGGAACGCATGTGTTTTCTGAAACGGTTCAGCAGCACAATAAGGCCGTTCAGCAGTATCAGTTAAATGCTAAGGCGCGCGAAAATAAATCATGGCGCGATTTAAAGCAGTCTAAAAAGTAGCAGTCTAATAAGAAAGAGGGCTGCTTTCCTGAAGCGGCTCAAACGAATTTAAATCCGCATTGAAACGAAATGAATTTAGTCGCAAGTTCCCGTTGCGGTCCACTGACGGAGCCAAGACATCCAGCTGGCCGTCTTTATCGACGTCGGATAGCGCCAGGTTAGTCGTGTTTTTATCAAGAGTAATGTAAGCGTCCGTATCCTGAGTCAGTTCAAACTTTTGTTTAAAAATCTGCTGCGAAGTTTCTTTATTGGTTTCGTAAATCTCTATCTGAATACCGAACTCGTCTTTCAGTTTCAGAATTAAATATTCATTCTGATTGGTGCCGTAATACCCGGTAACTTTCGCTAAAATGTGGCGTTCCGGTTTGTTAAAAACCGACTTGGCGTAATTCTGAACGGCAGGAATTGAAGAAGCTACAGCCGTAATCGCAGCTACGGCGATCAGCGCTATGCTCAAATTTTTCTTTTTGCCGGAAAACGGTCGGTCTTCTGTGGTCATTCCTGTCTATTTTGGTATACTTAGGTCCCATGGGTCAAACAATGCGTGAACAATTTTATCAATTAGTAGAAGCCAGAAAATCGATTAGAAAGTTCAAAAAAGATGAAGTGCCTCACGAGGTCATTGAACGCATATTAGGTGCCGCTTTACATGCACCTTCCGGTAAAAACCGCCAGAACTGGAAGTTTTTCGTCGTGCAAGGCAAGAAGCGCGATGATTATCTGAAGTATTCGCAGAAATCCTGGCTGGGCATTAAAGACCTTTTACAGGCCCGCCTAAAGCCGTCTTTGTATGAATTTACTGAGCGCTTTTTTTTCACTCTGGGCGATGCGCCTGTTCTGATTTTTGCTTATTCAAATAATTCACCTGATGAGCGTTACCATACGAGCATCGGCAGCGTTTACATGGCCGTTCAGAATATAAATCTTGCCTGCGTCGCTGAAGGGCTTGGCTGTTGTACGATGGGTGCCCCTCTTGAAATTAAAAAAGAGGTCGACGAATTTTTAGGTGTCACTGAGCTTGAAGAATACAAAAAAGGCGAGCTGGAACTGCTTTGCGGAGTAGTTTTAGGTTATCCCGATCACGAGCCACCAAAGGCAAAAAGGCAAACAGAAGGCCGAATCACCTGGCTTAAATAATTAGTTCAGTTTTTGGGTTTCTGTATGCGCCGGTTCGTTAGGATAAATTCCCAACATCCACAGAACTAATTTTTTTGCGGTCTTCCAGCCGATTATAACTGCATTCACATTTGAAACCTGATCTGTCGTCGACCAGCGAATCGGCACATAAATAAAATTAACGCGGTTTTTGATAAAATAGAGCAGCAAATCCATGTTGAACGTGAAGCCGTTATCCATCGTCTGGATATCGGTCAAACGAATGTCTTTTAATCGAAACAAATTAATCCCTGAGCCCAAATCAGAAACGATACGTCTGCCACCAATAGTGTAGCAAACGTTTAACGCCAGGTTTCCTGCGATACGGATTTTACTAAAACCCGAGAGAAGGCTTAAGTCACGAAAGCGTGAACCTAAAACAGTGGGTTCAGAGTTTTCGGCTGCTACTTTCAAAAGGGCTGGAATATCTGCAGGTGTGGCCTGGTGGTCACCGTGGACGATCAAAAGATGAGAGAAATTCTCTTTTTGCGCCATTGAAAAAGCGATTTTATGGGTGCCGCCGAGGCCGGCGTTAACTGTATTTCTGAAAACAGAAAAGAGTTCGCGGTGCTTAAGACCGGAAATGCACTGAAGGGCTGCTTCAGCTGTGTTATCTTTACTGCGATTATCAAAAACAGCCACCTTTTTTATCCATGGACATTCGTCGAGAACGGCATCTAACTCTTTTAAGACGCGCGTAATTTGCAACTCACAGTTGTAGCAGGTGATTCCGGCCATTATTTCCATAAAATTTATATTATTAAACTGAGTGAAGTTACTCAATGTAAATCAGCGTACGTCTTAAATTCACCTTCCACAGAGTGCAGGATTGGCTTATAATCGTACAATATTTATCGGGGTGCTTTTGCCAAGTTTGGATGACGTCAGAAACAGATTGAATTCCGTAAGCTCATGCTTTTGCCTGGCGAAGTGGGCGACTGTGACTTTGCATCTCGAAAGCGGAACAAATCACTCGTGCCATCACCCGATGGTTCACGAAACTCCTGTTGAAGAATTAAAAAGTAATCCCTCATCTTTGCATAATACAAAATTTAAAATCGAACAGCGTAAAGCCATGGTCAGCGGTGAACGGCCGAAAGAATGCGGCTACTGCTGGAACGTTGAAGATTTAAAATCAGAATCGGCTATCAGTGACCGCTACCTGAAATCAGGTGCGGGTCACACGTTTCCGCTTTTTGATAAAATTGTTGCTGATCCCTTCAACGCGAAAATTAATCCTTCTTATGTTGAAGCAAGTTTCAGTAACACCTGTCAGTTTAAGTGCAGCTACTGCTCTGCTAATTTTTCTTCTACCTGGGCTGATGAGTTAAAAGAACATGGTCCATACCATAACGATCATGGGAACTCGTACGTTAAACTTTATAAAGAAGAAGAAAATCCTTATATCAAAGCTTTCTGGGAGTGGTGGCCTGATCTTAAAAAAGATCTTCATACTTTCAGAATTACCGGCGGCGAGCCACTTTTGTCTCCGAACACATTTCGGATTATGGAAAGCTTATTGGCTGATCCACAGCCGCACTTGAATTTTAATGTGAATTCCAACTTAGGTGCCCCTGAAGTTCTGGTTGATAAATTTATTTTCAGCACGACCGGTCTGCTTAATTCAAAAGCCGTTAAAGCGGTAAAAGTCTTCACAAGTATTGATGCCTATGGTGCGCGTGCAGAATACATCAGACACGGTCTTAGGCACGATTACTTCTGGAACAACGTGGAATGCCTTCTGGAATCTCATGAAGACATTCAGGTCGTGATCATGTGTACGTTCAATGTATTGAGTATTACTTCTTTTAAACACTTGCTGGATAAAATTCTTGAGATCAATACAAAGTATCCGCCGAAGGGCAAAGAATTACGCCTTGGAATTGATATCGCTTACTTGCGCCACCCGCTTCATATGGCTGTAAATATGTTGCCGCCGGAGTATCTTGAGCACATGAAAGAAATCGAAGGCCATCTGGTGCGAAACCAGAGTGATAATCAGGACGGCAGTGTGGGTTACAGCGATTTACACGTTATAAAAATTCGCCGCATTATTGAGTGGATGCAAAAAGGTCTTTCAGAAGCCGAGTTAAAAAAGAACCGCGCTGATTTTTATAAATTTTTTAAAGAACACGACCGCCGCCGCAATGAAAACTTTTTAGAAGTTTTCCCTGAAATGGATAGCTTCTGGAATCTTTGCAAAGAGGCAGCAGGAGAAGATCTTGTCTAACGAAAATAAAAAGAACGTCGAAAACATGCTTGAGCGGATGAAGACGGTCGAAAAAGAATCGAAGTCAGAATCGATGTGTTTAGCGAAGTGGCTGCAAAGCACCGTTTATCTTATGAACGGTCACACTCACTCATGCCATCATCCGGCTGTACATAAAATTCCGTTAGAAGAAATTAAAGATAATCCTTCGGCTTTGCACAATACGCAGTACAAAATGCAGCAGCGTGAAGCCATGCTGAAAGGTCAGCGGCCGCCTGAATGCCAGTATTGCTGGAACATTGAAGACCTGGGTAAGCAGCACATCAGTGACCGTACATACAAAAGCACCGATGAAGCCTGGGCGTTTCCGAATTTGCAAAAAGTTCTTGAGATGCGTGATTCAAATAAAATTGCCCCGACCTATCTTGAAGTGGCGTTTGAAAATCTCTGCAACATGAAATGCATGTACTGCACGCCGGATATTTCAAGTAAGTGGATGGAAGAGATTTCAACCCATGGCCCTTACATGGGAACATCCCGCAAAGTCGGCGACCTGGCCTGGCTTAAAAAAACCGGAAAGTACCCGATGGGGCGATCAGAAGAGAATCCCTACATTGACGCTTTCTGGAAGTGGTGGCCGGAGCTTTATCAAAACCTGAAAACATTCCGTATTACCGGCGGCGAACCGCTTCTAAGCAAAAACACCTGGCGAGTGCTGGAAGAAATCAAAAACAACCCACGTGCTGATTTCTCTTTGGCGATTAACACGAACATGCAGGCTCCCGATGAGCTGATTGAAAGATTAATCGATTATTACAACGACATTGCGCCGAAAATTAAAAATTTCGATATCTACACAAGCTGCGAAGCCCACGGCAAGCATGCTGAATACATCAGAACAGGAATGAATTACGATTCGTTTCTGGAAAACATCAACAAGTATCTCAGAATGACCGGCTCGCACTCGCGTGTGCATCTGATGATTACGTTTAATATTTTAAGTCTTTCAACTTTTGATAAGTTTCTTGAGGATGTTTTAAAAATCCGCCGCGAATTCAGCCCGGATATAGGCTATAACCGCGTGCCTATGATGATTAACTACTTAATGTGGCCACAGTTTCAGAATGTGCGCGTGGCCCCAGTCAAAGTCAGAAAAGCCAGCATTGAACGCATCATGAATTTCGTAAATGCCAATTCTCAGAAAAACGGCAACGGACTTATTTACCTGGAAGAGGTTGATCAAATTGAGCGTTTAAGCGAATACGCGATGCAAGAGCTGGATCCGAAAGATTTAAAATTACAGGTCAATGACTTCAGAGGGTTTTTTAACGAATTTGACAGAAGACGTAAGGGCTCATTTCTGGAACTGTTTCCGGAGCTGAGAAGCCTTTACTCTTTCTTTTAATGTTTTACGAACGGGGCGAAGGCGCTAAACGCCGGAATGAGCAGATGAACAAATGAGTAAATTAGTTTTCGACTTTTACAAAAAGGCCATTGATTCTTCTTTAGGAGATTCTCCTGAAGGAACTTCTTTGGAGCTGGTCGATTCTGATGCGTCTATTGAACTTCTGGAACGCACTCTGCAACAGACTTCAAAGCCTGAAATCAAATTTGTTGTTAAAGACCGAACCAATGTTCCTATCTTTACCAAGTTCTATAACTTACTGATCGAAAAACTCGCGCACCAGGAAGCGCAAATTGATGTCATTTGCGGACCTGAATTTTTTAACTCCACATTCGCAGGCGAGATCAAAGTTTCACAGAACGAGCGCCTGAATATCAGTTTTTACCTGACGTGGACGGGCACCAGAAAGGCTCACAAGTATTTCGGTGAAGCCAGCCCGTGGTTTGATTCAATCGAAAGAACACAAGCCTTACTGACCGCTGTTCAAAGCGTACGGGTTATTTTAAAAATGGCTTTAGATGTTTTTTCATTTGAATCGGCACAAGCCGACCTTGAACGGGTTCTGGAGTTAAACCGGAAATTCAAAAATACGTTCAGAAACCCTGCAATATACTTGGATTTTGAAGCATCCCTTCACCCGGAGTGGCGCTCATTAAAGTGTGTCACAGACGAAGAAGTCGGTAAAATTGCAAAGCTGCGTGATTTTGTCAGTCAGAATTTGTGGTCCAATGCAGAGGGAAATATCGGCTTTCATGACGAGCACGTTCAGCAACTGACGGATATCATTAAATGGACAGGCGATGTTTCAGAACATGATAAGATCAAAGCACAGACCGCGTTCAATACCGAAATTGAAGACGCGGAGTCCCGCACCAAATTTGTTTTCAGCGACATGTTTCCTGACCTGAGTGCGCTTTACAGCCACTGTCTGCAGTTTGACCCTAACATCAACGACAAGAACCTGCAGAAGTCTAAAAAACTTCTGGATTCGGTTAGCCCGAGCTTCTGTTTAGCGAAATGGACGACCAGCACGCTTCATCTTGAGAGCGGCACGACTCACTCATGCCATCACCCGGCGGTTCACCAGATACCGAAGCATGAGCTGATCGGCAATCCGTCCGCTCTTCACAATACGTATTATAAAATTGATCAGCGTAAAAAAATGATGAAAGGCGAAAGGCCTTCAGAATGTGATTACTGCTGGAACATCGAAGATCTATCGCATGGCGAAGTCAGTGACCGTTTTATTAAATCCGCTGCGCCTTATTCGATTGAAGAATTTAAAAAAATCACTGAAAACCCGTTTTCGCCGAAGCAGATTCCACGGTATGTAGAAATCAGCTTCAGTAATAAGTGTCAGTTTAAATGCAGCTATTGCTCTTCTGACTATTCATCAACATGGATGGATGAGATTGAAAAATTCGGTAAATACTCAACCGATTCAGGTACGCCTACAAAAAAGATTTATACTGAAGAAGAAAATCCTTACGTAAAAGCTTTTTGGGACTGGTGGCCGGAACTTAAAACGAACTTGCACACGTTACGTGTAACCGGCGGAGAGCCGCTGCTTTCGCCGAGCACATTTAAATTAATGGAAGCGCTTAACCAAGAGCCGAACAGAAAGCTAAGCCTTTCCATTAACTCAAACTTGGGAGCGCCGGCGGTTTTAATTGATAAATTCGTTAAGCTCGCGGTGGAAACCGAAAAAAATAAAGCAGTGAAGAAGCTGGATGTTTACACCAGTATCGATGCCTGGGGCCCGCGTGCCGAATACATCCGTAACGGCCTTAAACACGATTACTTCTGGGATAACGTTGAAAAGCTTTTAGGCAGCACGCAGGAAATGCGCGTTTACATCATGTGTACATTCAATGCCATGAGCTTGACGTCGTTTTTACCTCTACTGAAAAAAGTCAGAGAAATTAATATCAAATACCGTAACCGCCAGAGGGTTTTCCCGCTGGATATTGATTTTGCGTATTTGCGCTATCCTGAATACCAGTCGGTAAAAGTTTTGCCGTCCCGTTATCAAAGTTACATAGAAGAGATCATTCAGCACTTAGAGCAGAACCAGTGGCTGAAGACCGAAGAAAAAATCGGGTTTCTTGATTATCACGTGCTGAAGATGAAACGTATTCTGGAGTGGATGCGCCAGGATTGGCCGCCAGAGACTCTTTTTTCGCAGCGTGTGCGCTTTTATGAATTTTTTAAAGAACACGACAGACGCCGTAACACAAACTTCTTAGAGACATTCCCTGAGATGGAAGACTTCTGGACCGGCTGTAAACAGTTGTATGAAATTAAAAACCGTTAGGAGAGACCTTGAGCAATTATAGTGATGTAAAAAAGAAGCTTGATACAGTCAGTTCATGCTTTTGCCTGGCAAAGTGGACCACGGTGACTTTGCATCTTGAGAGCGGTACGAATCATTCCTGTCATCACCCGAAAGTACACGACACTCCGGTGGAAGAGCTGGTAGGAAACCCGGCGGCCCTTCACAACACCAAATTTAAAATTCAGCAGCGCAAGGGTATGATTGAAGGAAACCGCCCTGAAGAGTGCGGCTACTGCTGGAACGTTGAAGACTTAAAATCAGAATCGGCCATCAGTGACCGCATTATTAAATCATCGGCGCCATACTCAATGGCCGATTACGAAAAAATTAAATTAAACCCTTATGACAATAAATTAGTGCCCCGTTATGTTGAAGCGAGCTTCAGTAACACATGCCAGTTCAAATGCAGTTACTGCTCTGCGAACTTTTCTTCGTCATGGGCCGAAGAGCTTGAAAAGCATGGTCAGTATCACAACCGTCACGGCGAAAACTACATGAAGATTTATAAGGAAGACGAGAACCCTTATATTAAAGCCTTCTGGGAGTGGTGGCCTGATTTAAAACGCGATCTCGACACTTTCAGAATTACCGGCGGCGAGCCGTTGTTATCGCCGAATACTTTTAAAGTTCTTGAAAGCTTACTTGTAAATCCAGAGCCGAATTTAAGCCTGAATATTAATTCAAACTTAGGTGCGCCTGAAGTTCTCGTAAACAAATTTATCAACTTGATCGGCCAGTTGAGCGCTACAAAAAGTGTTCGTGAGCTGATTATCTACACCAGTATTGATGCCTTCGGTGCGCGCGCCGAATATATCAGACACGGTTTAAAGCACGATCAGTTCTGGAATAACGTCGACCGCTTGTTATCTGCCGATGAACGCACGCAAGTCATTATCATGTGTACGTTTAATGCTCTCAGCATCACCACATACGTTGAGCTTCTGCAGAAGATCTGTGAAGTTAATGAAAAGCACAAAAATGCTAACAGGCCGGTACCACTTGAGATTGATATCGCGTACTTACGCCATCCGTTTCATCAGACAGTAAACATTCTGACAGACGATTACATCCCGCAGATGGAATCGATTGTTAAATTCATTGAAGCCAATCAGATGCACCAGTCACCGAAAGGTGTAGGTTTTCATAATCTTCACACGATTAAAGCGACACGAATTCTTGAATGGATGAAAAAAGGCGATTCGCCTGCTTCAAAGAGACGGAATCAGGCCGATTTCTATAAGTTTTTTACTGAGCATGACAGAAGACGAAACAAAAACTTCTTAGAGACATTTCCTGAGATGGATAAATTCTGGAATTACTGCAAACAAATGGCAGAAACGGTTTAGTTTCTGCTTTTTAAAAAATGATGGAACGAGCTTAAGCCAGATCCGCGTCTGCTAAGGCTTGTTTTCTTAAGGCAGCTACGTTTCCGATGATGATACGCTTGTCATCAAAAACCGGGTCACGCAAAACTTTCAAAAATTCACGGTGCTGCGGATGATTTTTGTGCCATACCGCTTTTTGGTTGAACTCTTCTTTTTTCAGATGGCCCCAGTCATAAATCAATAAGAACCAAACATAATTAAGCTTCTTAAATTCAAGAGCCCATTTTGCAAAGTCAGCCATTTCATGAAAGTTATCTGTCTGAACAACAAAGTTCACCTTCCAGCCCGGAAGCTCGGGCAGATCGCCGTTCATGACCATCTCATCAAGATTCTGAAGGTTTTTCTTAAGCGCTGTAAAGTTTCCGCCGCGTCTGACTTTTACATAAGTCTCTTCGGTAAAAGCATCGACAGAAATTTCAATGTGATCGATCTTCTTCGCATAAGGGTGCTGTAAGCGCTCGCGGGTCATTAAAGTTCCGTTTGTCGTTAAGCGTACTTTGTACTGCTCATCGCCGCGGATGGACTGCAAAAACTGCCAGTAAAACGGAGAAGCAAACGGATCCCCTGAGCTTGTTGCCTGAATTGTGATTTTGTAACCGTCATCTAAAAGCTCAGCGACTTGCTTCATTAAACATTCATGCACCAGTTTCAGATGCGGAGGCGCGTTTTCAAGTGAATAAAGAATGCGGTCGTTTCGGCAAGACCCGCAATAAAGATTGCAGGAATGGTCGAAGTCAAACATCAGAATAATGTCTTTTTGGTCAATCGTGTGAAGATCTTCAATCGGCAAAAGCGGGTGTTCGACTTTTCCGTTAGCTGTGTAGTTCACCATGCTCGGGCAGATTTCACCGTTACAAAACTTGTATGTGCCGTCGGTGACAGACTTTTTTGCGGCCATCGAGCGTTCGTCATTGATGATTTCTTTTAAAGTCTTTTTAGTGATGTTTCCGAGGATCGTGGGCATCCAGTAAAAACAGCAATTCGCAACATTTCCTTCAGGATAAATGTGAAAAGACCTAAAAGGAATGTCGCAGGTCACTTTTTTTAATTTGTCAGCGTGCTTACTGTTGTCGAAGTAATTAATGGTTTTTTCAAAAGACATAGCTGACCTTATCACCTCTATAGTTTTTGTCCAGGTCCAGCAGAGTGTTTTAGGTTTAAATCGCTCCTGATTTGAATTAAACTGCGTACAGGTCAAATTGAGATATGGCAGTAAAAACAACGACTCTTCAGTTACCAAGCGGCAGGAAGTATCAGCTGCCGGGATTAGGTTACCGGCTAACTGCCGATTCTGCCGTTTTAAAGATAAATTCCAATTTTTATGCCCTCTTGGCTCCCTATAAAGAGCGGGGAAGCAAGGCCGCAAACCCGCTGTACGGATACCGCTTAAATGCCGACTTAAGCTTTAGCGGGTCTGAACCTTTTTTCATTAGTGATATCGAACATGTGAGAAGTTTTTTAAATATCTCAACCCCGTGGGGTGAAGGTGTTCTGATAGCCGATCACGGAGTCGACTCCGTTCCTTTTGAAGGGGCCTGCCCGAAACTGCTGGTAGAAAAAAACGGAGTCCTCGAAGATTTATCCTCTAAAATTTCAGTAGAGCCCGGATTTTACTTCAATGCCACACCGCTTAAGTCACAGGAGAATTCTTTCGATGATATTTTGCTTGTAGCGGCCCCGTCAGAAAAAGCGCGTTCGAATTTTTTGCGGATTGCGGGTGATAGTTATAAATCCTGTCAGCAGGAATTACCGAAGGAATGGGTCGACTACCGCACGCCGTTTATGACCGCTCTTGACGTATCGGGTCTAATAGCGCCGGGCCGCCATGTTATTTTGGGTGCCTGCGATCAATTTGCGAATCAGCCACGAAATCAAGTTTTGACCTACGTCAGCGGCAAGTGGGTCTTCAATGAAAAAATAAAATTACCCGGCTTGCAGCGCGCAGCCGACTGGGGCACCTCTTATTTAACAAGTGGAAAAATAAATCCCGGCAATCCTGAAAATTATATTGTGATGGCAAACCACAATCCCGGTGCGACTGACAGTTTATTACAAATTCTTTCAGTCGATGAGCATTTCAACATAACTGAAGAATTGGCAGAGCTTCCTGACCCGCATGGTGCAAAATATTATTTTCACAAAGTTGTCTTTGCAGACATTGATGGTGACGGCGAAAACGAATTGCTGGCCTCTGTTCGTGCCTCACTGACCTGGCACCCGGACTTGGGTGAAGGCCTGGTCGCTTTTAAAAGAATGGCTGATGGCAAGTGGGAAGCTAAACCCGTCTTATTCAGGGACCCTGAGCCCAGTTCTGTTGATTCAATTGATCTTATTATGAGTCAGGACCAGCGCACGCAGCACCTGGTTATAAAATACTATACCCACGTTTACAGAGTGTTGGACTTCCCTGCACCGTAAAAGCTAAGATCTAGCAATGGCCAAGGTTTCCCTCATCAGACCCCACAATATGATTGCTGTCTCTACGCCGGCATCTCCAACGTGTCCGCCGATCGGACTTGCTTACATTGCTGCAAGCGTACGACAGGCCGGTCACGATGTTTCGGTGGTTGATGCCGTTGGTGAGGCGCCGAACCAGTTTTTGAAAATGGATGATGCGCGGTTTGTTCAACAGGGCCTTTCTTTAAGTGAAACTCTGGACCGGATTCCGTTAGACGCCGAAGTCATCGGTATTTCTTGTATGTATTCGTACGAATGGCCGAATGTTCGAAAATTAATTTATGCCATTCGTGAGCGTTGCCCGAAGGCGCGTATCATTTTAGGCGGTGAACATTCATCGGCTATGCCTGAGTTCTGTTTAACAGATTGCCTCGCTCTCGATGTGGCCGCTATCGGCGAAGGCGAAGAAACCATGATCGAACTGTGCGATCTTTCAAAATCGTACAGCACGGTTAACGGAATTGTTTTTCGTGGCGCTAACGGGCCTGAAAAAACTCCCGGCCGAAAAAGAATCAAAGCCATAGATGACATTCCAAAACCGGCCTGGGATATATTTCCCATTAATAACTATCTGGATAAAGGTTACGGGCGAGGGGTGAACCGGGGCCGTAACATGCCGCTGATATCTTCGCGCGGTTGCCCGTACCGTTGTACATTCTGTTCAAATGAATCCATGTGGGGGCCTCAATGGATCTCCCGCAATCCGGAGCTTGTACTGGCTGAAATCCGCGAGTACATCGAGAAATATCAAATTACAAATTTTGACTTTTATGATTTGACGACAATTGTGAACCGCACATGGACCGTGAAGTTTTGTAAATTGATCATCGATAGCGGCCTCAAGTTCACCTGGCAGCTGGCATCGGGTACACGATCTGAAGCGATTGATGAAGAAGTTGCAACTCTGCTCGGGTTATCGGGATGTTCCAACATTACCTACGCGCCTGAAAGCGGGTCGCAGGCTGTCGTGGAACGTATCCGTAAAAAAATTGATTTAAGCAAAATGAAAAAATCGATGCGGTCCGCAGTTAAAAGCGGTGTCGTATGTAAAGCCAATATTCTGATCGGGTTTCCGGGCGAAAAGCATTCAGAAATTTTTCAGTCGTTTAAATTCATTGTTGAGGCGGCTGCAACAGGAATTCATGATTTGTCGGTTTATCCGTTTTCTCCGTATCCGGGTACGGTTCTGTATGAACAGCTGCGCGCCGAAAACCGCATTCCTGAAATCAATGACGACTATTTTCTGACCTTGGCGCTTTCGACAGAACTCGGTGCGAAGCCGCCTTCATTTTCAGAAAACATTTCAACCCGCACGCTTGGGATTTACAGATTTGTGGGAATCGGTTTGTTCTATGCCACGTCTTATTTAATGCATCCGGTACGAGTGTATAAACTCATTAAAAATGTTGTTTTCAGCAAAGAACAAGAAACGTTATTAGAAAGTGTTCTGCACGACAAATTCTTCAGACGTTCTAAAGCAAAATCAGCACAGTAATTTCAAAATTAAGGCTGCGGAAGAATGTTTTCTTTCTGTAGTGTTACGATGATATTGTCGGCGATCATGTCACTGGAAGTTAAAGTAAAATGGCCGAAGTCGTTTCCGAAGTTATCAATGAACAGAGTGTTGTAATCATATTTTTTCAATGCTTCGGTGAAATTGGCTTCGTTGCTGACGTAGACAACTTCGTCATAGCTTTTAAGAATTTCTTTCAGCGGTTCAATTGAGCGGCGCGGATACTGCATGATAACCGGAGTTATATTTTTAAGTAAAAGATCGTTCACGATAGCTTTATAATTCCTTCTCGTCGGGGGGAAATCATAAAAATTCATGACTGTATAAATCTTGGAAGGTACCGGTTTATTTTGGAGCCGCGCCACTTCGGTGCGAAAATCATCCATAAAAACATTCCCAGGAAAGCGAGTTTCTGCTTTTTTTAAATATTTTTCTGCATCTTCAAATCTTTTTTGCTTAATGTAAAAATCGATAAGCTCCTTCCATACCCAGATGACGTCACCTTCTTCATAAAGACCTGAAATTAATCTTTCTTCAGCCTCTTTGAAAAGCCCGCGGTTTATGAAAATTCCGGCGGAATGAGTGATAATATCAAAGTGCCGGCCACCCAGATCCCAGGCCTTGTTCAGGTGCGCGAGAGCTTTATCATCATCGAGAGGAGGCTTTGTGTAACTTACGCCCATCAAGGCCAATGCATCAATGCTATCGGGTTCGGCTTTCAGCGCCAGTTCTAAATATTTTCTGGCCAGAAGATTTGTTTTCACATCGGTGCCGCTGTTTTTGTAAAAATAGAGGCTTGCGATCCGCATGGCGTTTTTCAGGCGCGGGTCAAGTTTGATACTTTTTTCCATGTAAAGATCAGATTCCTTTAAATTCCCTTTAAGAAGGGCTAAGTCACCTGCAAAATATTGAGCCATCTCATCTGAAGCAAATTCTTTTTTGAAAGATTGTAAATACTTGAGTTTTTGATCAGCTAAAGCCAGATCTTTTTTTTCGTAAAAGGCTTTAACAAATTCTCCAACGCCTGCCTGATAAAACGGAGAGAAAGCCGCAGCCGTAGGTACTTCGGGCGGGGGCTGTGTAACAGTTTGCGAAGTGCTTTTTACCGAATCGTTGCTGTTTTCGTAACTGAGGCGAACAAGTTTATAGAGCTTGTATAGTTTAAAGTCATCAAGCGGGCTCGTATTATCACTGATCGCCCAGACATCGTTGATTCCCATCAGCGTTATGACGATCTTCGGCTTGTAGGTCTCAATCTTTTCATTCAGCTTTTCGCGTATGACATCCGTATTGGTGGCCGCGACACCTTCGTTTATTACAACATAGGATTTCGGGCCGTAGATTTGGTCCAATTTACTTTGCAGCCGGGCAGGATAAGAGTTCTGTAAACCCCAGGCTGTTGTCGATTCTCCCAGACAAAGAATGACCGGCGTCCCTGTCAGTGGCTTATTCTGAGACCGCTGAATTTTGTTATAAACGGCTCCGCTCAGCCGCATGGCGAGTTCAATAAAAGCGATTGAACACAGAACTAACAGTGAATTCTGCAGAAATCTGACGGGTTTGGACGGTTGAGACACGCAAGACACATTTAATAAAAGAATCGCCGGTTTCGCAACACGATTATAGTCGGGCTGGGAATTCGTGCGCAATGTGCTATAGACAGAATGAAAAAACACGGCAAAATAGAATGGTATGGATCAAGACAAAAAACTAAAAGAAGAACTGAAGCAAAAATTCTGTAAAGTTCCGTTTGAGTTCGTTGATTTGTCTCATCCGCCAAGAAACGACGTTCTTCCGTGTTGCTGGGTCGTGAAGCCAATCGGCTTTATAAGTGAAACAACCAATCTCGATCAGATATGGAATTCGCCGGAAGCTGTGGAAGTCCGCAAAAGCATTCTGGACGGTAGCTACAAGTATTGCCGCGTAGATGACTGTCCTCATATTCATAACGGGCAGTTGCCTGACAAAAAAGACGTAAAAGACCCGTATCACCGGGCCATTATTGATAACAACATAACAGTGCTGCCGGAAGGCCCGAAGGTGCTTCACTTTAATAATGACCCATCCTGCAATTTATCGTGCCCATCGTGCAGAAAAGAAAAATCCCTTATCGTCAACGGTGAAGAATTTGAAAAGCGCAAAAGAATCTGGGCGCATTCGATCACGCCTGAAGTTCTGGCTGAAACGCGTGAACTTAGCATTACCGGCTCCGGAGATCCGTTTGCCAGTAAAATTTACCGCGATTTTCTGACGACGCTTGATGGTTCAAAATATCCGAATCTGAAAATCAACCTATTTACCAACGGCGTGCTGTTCACAGAAAAAATGTGGAAGTCGATCGAAAAAATTCATCATAATATTCAGGATGTTAAAGTTTCGCTCGATTCAATGAAAAAGGAAACTTACGATATCGTCCGCAGAGGCGGGGACTTCCATGCCGCTCTGGAAAACGTACGCCATCTGTCAGTGCAGAAATCGAACGGTTATTTTCGCGATCTTGTTATTTGTTTTGTGGTTCAACGGCATAATTATAAAGAAATGCCGGCATTTGTGGATTTCGCGCTAGGACTTAAAAATGTAAAAGTCCATTTCCAGCGAATTATCAATTGGGGAACTTTTACCGAAGCTGAATTCAAGAGCCACGCGGTCTATCACACCGATCATCCTGAACACAAAGACTTCATTGAAGTGCTGAAAAATCCGTTGTTCAGAAACCCCGCTGTCGACATGGGTAATCTGACAAAATATCTTTAAGGTAAGCGGTAATGATTCGCATTCCCGAGGGAAACTTTCGGGTTTTTAAATATAGGATCCTTTAAAACTTCCAGAAATTTTTGATGCTGCGGGTGTTCGGGCTTCCAAACGGCTTTTGACGTAAATTCTTCAGACGGTAAGTGACCCCAGTCGGCAATCAGATTAAACCAAACTTCAGAGATAGAGTTAAATGAAAGGGCCCAGCGGGCAAAGTCAGCCATCTCGTGATAGTTGTCATTCTGAACAACAAAATTTAATCGCCAGAATCTCAGATTTTTCAGTTTGTTTTCAGAAGCAAGAGAATTCAGATGCTCGACATTTTTTACCAACGCCTGATAGTTGCCGCCACGGCGTACTTTTTCATAAGTTCCTTCAGTGGCAGCGTCGGCCGAAATCCCGATGTATTTCAGCTTTTGCGCAAACGGCAGCTTCATACGCTCTTCTGTCATAAGCGTTCCATTGGTACTGAGCTCAAAATCAAATTGTGAATCGTCTTTAACTTCAGACAAAAATTTCCAGTAAAGAGGAGAGGCAAATGGATCACCTGATCCGGTCAGATTAAGTGTCAGCTTATAGTTCTTCTCAACCAGTTCGTTGATGCTGGCTAAAACTCTCTGATGGGTGTCGATAAGGTGCTGCGGGCTGTTCTGCTCGTTATAAATAATGCGCTGGTTGCGGCACGACCCGCAGAACAAATTGCACGAAAGATCATAGTTAAAGTAGATGTTCACAAAATTCCCGACAGGATCGGCTTCAGCCATTTTTGAAAGCGGAGGCTGAATGTTGCCGTTTACCAGATACTCAGAAATTTTAGGGCACATTTTCGGGTCACAGTAAGTAAAAGAACCGTCATTAGCAGACTTTTGGATGTCTTTTGCCAGCGGGCTATTTAAGATTTCATATAAAGAGTTTTGATTTACATTCCCGACAACAGTCGGCAGCCAGTGAAGGCAGCAAAAAGATGTGTTCCCGCCTTCAAAGATATGAAGTTCATTCAAAGGCACACGGCATTTAATATTTTTCAGCTTGTCATAAAGTGAACTGTTATCAAATTGTTTCATTTGTTAATTCCCGGCACCACTCAGTGCCTAAAGGTTTTCTGCTTAACAGTTCCAAAAATTTGCTCTCGTTAGGGTGCAAATTTTCAAAAGTTTTCAGTCTGTGCAGCGACTCGTTTTTGCTGACGAATTGAGTTGGAGTTGTAGTTCCAAATAGCTTCATGGTTCCATCCAGAACATTCACAAGATTTTTTTGACTTTCAGTCAGCTTTGCAAAATAGCTGTTCCATTCAGTAAGCAATTTCTGTTTTACGTTTTGAGAAATGGACTCACATCTCAGAAGCGGAAAAGAATTTTCGCCGAATACCATAAGCTTTCCGGTTGTTTGTACGTTTTTACGAATGGCAAAGTCCGCGAATTCCTGCATGAAAAACAAGTTTAATGAAGTGAAAGTTATATCCAGGTAAAGGCGCAGCTCAGGCGGTTTGTTTTGAATCAGGTAATCCAGATTGGTTTCAAAATTTTTAAATTTTAAGCCTGCGCGTATGTATTCGGCAATGTCACCTTCGCCGTCAATAGACACGAAAAAATAAATTTCTTTGAAGTGAACGGCAAGCTCAAGCCATGCTTTCAGTGTGTTAAGGCTATAACCCAGGTTAGTGTTGTATGCCAAAATAACGTTTGAAGCTTTTTTCTGATCCACCAGCTTTTGCAACAACGGCAAATGGCTGCTCTCAACGAAAGGCTCTCCTCCCGCAAAATAGATTCGGGTCAGGTCTTCTGTCTCACAAAATTGCATCGCCTCTTTAGAATATATGGATTCGTAATTCTTTACTGTTGGCATTGGAGACGTTTCACCAATATCGCCGAACATTGCTTTAAGGTCCGTGTTAAAGTTTTTCGAAACAAGAGTGTGAAACGAACTGCTGGCGCTCGGGTCGCAAGTCCGGCATTTTAAGTTGCAAAGATTGCTTCTGTAATCAAGGTATTTGATCTTGAAATCCGTTGATCCGTCAGGAGCTGTGCTTTCAACAGCGGCGGCTGATTCACCCGGATACATTGAAATCCATTTATCACGCATGGTTTCAACGCGGTTGGGATTTTCACAAATCTTACATTCAGGCGGAACTTTGTTCTCAAGCATTTGCTTTCGAACGTTTTTCATATACTCGGAATTTTTAAATTCATTCCACGGAAGTTTTGAGTACTGTTCAGGTGCCTCTTCGGCAATACAGCAAAGCCGGCGCTTGCCGTTCGCAGCCACGTGGGCATGAACCCACGGAGCGGTACAAAAAGCATATGGAATTTCTTTTTTACTCATTTTTGCCCAATACTTAAAAGTACGTGATCGCTCTCAAAAGTTGAATCAATAGCTGCATTCAGCGCAATGCACCAAGCATTTCATCACCGGCGCAGAATGAAAACATAAAAGCAAACGCCACCTCAGTCGTTGGTCGGGGTTCTTGAAAAACCATAAGCGGTTTTACTAAAAAAAGACTGCTATTAGGATTAAGATTTAAGTTTGTGAAGCAAAAAGAAATCAACATCCTGTATTACTGTATTTTTGTACTGGGCATTGCTCTCACTTGGTCCTTTATGAACCACCGGCCCATGATGTCCGAAGGGGCGCAGTGGTATTTCCATGTCCTGCAGTTCAAATATGTTTTCACTGAAGTTCGGCTCATCAGGTATTTCGACTATGTTATTCAGACTCCGGCTGTAATTGTAATTAAGCTTTTCGGAAATATTGCGACGGATTGGGCCAACTGGTTGGCTATCTGGCTTCTGAGCTTCGGATGGACAATGTATTTGCTGATTAGCCTCGGGATTTCAGCTTTTATTTTAAGAAAGTATAATCGGCCGGATTTACTGGCGTTTCAGTTAATCGGAATTTTATCTTGTTATATGCAGGCAGCTCCTTATGCTGTCGCTCTTGCGATGCCGGCCATGTATTGCTTCTGGCCCTTATTTTATTTTTTACTTTTTACAGACGGCCGAAAATTTACCGCTTACATCTGGTTTTCTGCAATGGGTATTGTATTAGCTATTTGTTATGAAGCCACGTTTCTGTTTTTTGGACTGTTTGCTTTTCTGTCGCTGCTTGATCTGTTTCTTGTTAAAGCGCGTAGCCGAAATTTTAATTATTTCGTTATCTTGTTTTCAGTCGTTACGGCAGCCATCCTTCTTAACTCTGTTACCAAAGTTTCTAACCAAATTACCGGTCCATTCTGGACTTCTCTGCTCACGAGCCTGGACCGTCACCGATTGTTCGGATTATGCATAGCTCTGGTCACATTACCGATTCCATTTTTTATAAAACTGCCTCCAAAAGTAAGGATAGGGTTCGGATTGTTAGTGGGTTTTCTATTTGTAAGCGCCGTAGGCTATTTCGGGTATTGCACTTATCTACATGTGCTCAATTCGGAATATAAATCTCTTCCGTTTCAGCCATTTGCTCTTCATTTGGCTTATTCTGCGCGCGCAACAGCGCTGCCTGTGATGGCCGTGGTGGCACTGACTTGTTTCATATTTAAAAACCTGATTGAAGAACGCGCCTGGCTTTCCACCCGGGTGGGCAGAGGGTTCTTATTCGTCTTATTTGTTTTTACTTCGATGATTTCACTGATTGATATTCTTCTTACAAACGAGTGGCGAAGGGATATCGCTAAATTTGACGCCTATCTTGAAAGTATAGCGGGTTGTTCAAACATGAGTTCAAAAGAATTCCAGGATAAAAATTGGTCTCCCTCAGTTGAAAATTACGGAATTCCTTATTCTTCTATCGTACGTCAGATTCTGAAAAATAAACTGCCCATTTCAAAACTTGTTTTTACAAGTACTCCGCTGAACGGGCAAAAAGAATCTGAACGCAATCCTTGTCTGGAGGAAAACGGGCTCTTTCAAAGTAATCAAGGATTCTATGTTAATTTCAGAGATGGTTGGCTTCCCACTGTTTTTTTTAAAGGAAAATAAGCAAAGCGGCTAAGACATGAAAATAAAGCAAAGTGCTAAAGAAATTAACGTCCTCTACGCATGCATCGCGGTGCTGGGCATTGCAGCTTTATGGTCTTTAGTTTCTCACAGGCCTCTTATGTCAGAGGGTGCTCACTGGTACTTCAACATTTTTCAGTGGCGCGGCAAGTTCAATGACTTTTGGGTGTTTCGTTATTTTGATTTTCTGATCCAGGCTCCGGCCATTGTGGTGCTGAGGTTATTCGGGGACACGGCTTACGATCTTGCCAACCAGGCTGCGATCTGGCTGCTGAGCTTCGCCTGGAGTATGTATGTTTTTTTCAGTCTGTTTATTTCCAATATGATTTTGCGAAAGTATAAGCGCCAGGACCTATTGGCATTTCAAATTGTCGGAATGCTTTCAGCTTATATGCAGGCTTCAGGATTTGCGATAGGCCTTGCGCTGCCCGCGATGTACTGTTTCTGGCCTCTTTTTTATTTTTTTGTTTTAACCGATGGTACCGAGCTTTCGGACTATATTTGGTTTTCGGTGATGGCTGTGACTCTTGCCGTTTGCTATGAAGCGACTGTCATATTTTTTATTTTTCTGGGATTAGTGGCCTTTACAGATCTTGTTCATTTCAAGAAACATAACCGCCGGTTTCTTTCTTACGTCATTTTTGTCTGTACGGTACTTGCTATAATTCTGGCGATCAGCATTTTACGTCTGCCTACGACCGAAACAGGACCGTTTTGGGATTCATTCTTTGCAAACTTAGGAAATTACCGGATATTCGGACTTGTAATAGCGGCCATGACTCTTTCTGTTCCGTTCTTTTCGATGTTCGAGTACGCGAAGCAAAAGAACCTTATGAAGTATTCCGTAATAATTTTTGCCTTGGTCGCAGGTTACTTCGGCTATCTGATTTATCTGACGGCGCTGAAATCAGGAATGCCGGCCAAGCCCTATCCTCCGTTTACGACTTATGATTTTTATCCGGCCAGAACGACCGCTCTTCCGGTCACGACCATAATTGCGTTTATAGGATACTTCTTCATTAGAAGAGGTCCCGAATCAGGATGGTTTTTCACTCAAGTTGGAAGATTTTTTACAAGAATGCTTTTCGCTTTTACGGTTATGGTTGCGATGATTGACGTTCTTCTGACTAATGAGTGGCGTACTAAAAAAGAGCGCTTTGAAACGTTTCTTGCAGGAGTGCAGGGATGCGTTATTCTTGATCCCGATTGGGTCAAACAGCAGGAATGGACACCTGCAGTTGATAAATTTAATGTTCCATTTTTTACCATCATGCTTCAGGTACAGAGGAATCAAAAGCCGGTTACGAAGCTGATGTTTGTTCCTCCCGTAAAGGACGCCAACACCCGAAACGCCTGTATTGAACACAGTGAGGATTTCTATATAAGTTATCAGGGGTACGATGTTCCTCTGCGAAACGGTTATATTAAACATTCGATACAAAAGCCGCAGTAAATGACGACTATAATGCTGAATCAAATTGATGCGCCCGGGGCGGGTCAATTGACTTTAATAGGTTCACAGTTACACTTAATAAAGGGACCCCGGGGTAATAATTTTGCAGAAATTAATCAATGCCATTCAAAGTGAAAACAGCACTCTTTTGTGTGTGGGGCCACTCAGTACAAATATTATTGATGTCGCTATTAATTTTTCAAATCAGAACGAAATTCCGATCGTACTTGTAGCGAGCCGCCGTCAAATCGAAGCGAAAGAATTCGGCTCGGGCTATGTGAACAAGTGGTCTACTGAAGACCTGATCGAATATGTGAAGGCTCACGACGGTCAGCACGTTTACTTCGAACGCGATCACGGAGGCCCTTGGCAGTCAAACTACGAAGTTGAAAAAAAGGCCAATGTCGAAGAGAGCATGAGTATTGCAAAACGCTCTTATGAAGTCGACATCGACGCGGGCATGCACCTCATTCACATCGACCCCACGATTCCTGTCGGGGGCGAGCGTTTGTCGTATGAAGTGGTTTTAACCAGGCTGTTCGAGCTTTACGGGCACGTTTCAGAATACGCAAAATCAAAAAATAGAAAAATCTATATCGAAGTCGGCACAGAAGAGCAAAGTGGCAGCTATACTGATCTTAAGCAGCTTGAGGACTTTATTGAGCGTGTCGTGGCGTTTTGTAAAAAGAACGCGTTTGAAAATCCACTGTTTATTGTTATTCAAACCGGTGCGAAAGTTATGGAAAGCCGTAACGTCGGTTTGTTTGAGCGTGGGACCAGCTACGACAAAATGCACTTGATTAAAAACATCATGGATTCTTCAGCGATTGCGAAGAAGCACGGTATCTTTATAAAAGAGCATAACGCCGACTATTTATCTTTTGAAAATCTGGCTTTGCGCCCTTCTATTGGTATCAAAGCATCGAACGTAGCGCCAGAGCTCGGTTTTATCGAATCAAAAGCTTTCCTTAATTTATTAAACATGTACGGCAGCAGATACGATGTAGAAAAATTTGTCGATGTTGTTCACTCTTCCAAAAAATGGGAGAAGTGGGTGATTCCCGAATCCAACCTAAAAAAATCAGAAAAAACTCTTTTGGCAGCTCACTATTTGTATTCGCACCCTGAGATTATTCAAATCAAAGAGAATCTGCAGTTTCAGCTGCAACGCCGAAACATTGACCTGAATGAGTATCTAAAAAAATCTATTAACGCTGCTTTCTATAAATATGGCTCAGCTTTCGGTCTGTTAAAATGAAGTATGGCGGAAACCTGGTCACACACCTCGGTGCCCAGATACAAAAATCACATCAGTTTTGCGATGATCTTTACAGTTACAGCATTCATCTTTTAAATCAAAACGAAGTTTTAGAACCTAAAGATTTGAAATCGGCACGCGTATTTCTACTGGAGGGTTCTGCCACAGTTAACGAAAAGATTCAGTTAGCTGAAAGAGAAGACTCTGTTCAGGCCGAGAACGTGAAGCTGCACATACAAAGCAGTAGCCCGCTGACACGCGTACTGGTCGTCGGCGCGAAGGCCTCGTTAACATCAGCAGAAGAGCTGAAGCATTTCAAAGCGCAGTCACTCAAGCGCGTTGAGAAGCCCTGGGGCAATGAGATCTGGATTACCGGCGAACACCCGCAATATTGCCTGAAGAAAATATTTATTAAAAAAGGCACGAAAACCAGCCTGCAGTATCACAATCAAAAACGTGAAACAAATGTGTTGTTTGAAGGGCAGGCACGCCTTCACTTTAAAAAAGATGACAGCGTCAGTATTCAAAATATCACGTCTGAAGATATCGCCTACTGTGACCTGACGCAGGTTTCAGTGATAGATGTTTTTCCTCTGACGATTCATCGTTTGGAAGCTGTATCGGATATTTTGTTGTACGAAGCCTCAACTCCTCAGCTGGATGACGTTGTCCGCATCTCTGATGACTCTAACCGCGGCAATGGAAGAATTCAGTCTGAGCATGACAAAAAATAGCAGCGTCTGCATTTTGGCAGCAGGCCGCGGCACCAGGCTCGGCGAATACACTCAATATTTAAATAAAGCTATGCTTCCACTTCACGGCAAAGCCGTGATCAGTCATATCATCGAAAACTTTCCTCAGGATTCCAAATTCGTCATTGCCACCGGTTATAAAAGCGAATCACTGCAAAGTTATGTTGAGCTGGCTCATCCGCATTTAGATGTAACCTACATTCATGTTCCCGATTATGACGGGCCTGAAAGCGGCCCCGGCGCATCGCTCCTTTATTGTAAACCGGCACTGCAGAACCTTCCCTTCTATTTTGTGACATGTGATACGTACTGGAAAGACCCTATGGCCGCATTCCCGCAAGATAGAAGCTGGATTGCGACGGCCATGGTCGGGCAGAATCTAACGCCTGAATACAGTATTGTTAAAACACAAAATACACTTGTGACTGACTTCGTTTTTAAAAAGAAAAGTGAAGAGGCCAAAGCCGAAGCGTTTACAGGCCTGGCATTTATTTTAGAAACCGACATCTTCTGGCCGGTACTGGAAAATTGCGCATTGTTAGGTGGAGAAAAACAAGTCATTGCGCCATTTCAGGAGCTGGCACGCCAGGGAAAGCTTTATACAACCTCTATTCACTGGACCGACACGGGATTAAAAGAAAGCTATCTGGCCGAAAGAAAAAAAGAAGCTAACTATGACTTCAGCAAAGTTCAAGAAGCCTTGTACATGGTGTCGGGCCGGGTCATTAAATACTTCGAAGATGATGAGGTATCCAGTCAGCGCGTGCAAAAAGCAAAATTGAATCCGGCGGTGTTTCCTGCCATTAGCGGGCACAGAAAACACATGTATTGTTACGAATACCAGGCGGGCCGCACATTATACGACGAAAATTCGCCGGATATCTTCAGAAAACTTTTGCACTGGCTTGATCGCGAACTGTGGCTGGACACGAAAGGTGATACCAAAAATTTCAAACAACTTTGCGATAAGTTTTACCGTGAAAAAACCTTATCAAGAATAGCACAGTTCAGTAAAAAATATCCTGACTACCGTATTTCAGTCATCAACGGAAAAAAAATTCCTGACATCGGGCAGTTACTTGAACAGGTAAAGTGGTCCGACTACGAAGCGGGCGTTCCGGTCTTTATTCACGGCGATCTGCAGCCGGATAACATAATTTACGATACGGCTAAAAGTCAGTTTTTACTTCTCGATTGGCGTCATAACTTCGGCGGCGAAGTTGCGTTTGGGGACTTGTATTATGATTTCGCTAAACTTTGGGGCGGGATTAATCTTAATTACAAAGAAGTAAAAAATAATAAATTTAATTATACAGAGTCGGGTGATTCGTGCAGCTATGAGTTCCCGCAGCACAAATATTTTTCTGACCTCACAAAAGATCTCGAAGCTTTAGCTGTTGAAAAAAATCTATCAGTTCAGAAAATTAAAAGACTTGTGGGCCTTATTTATTTAAATATGTCACCGCTTCATCATTACCCGTTCGACAAAATGCTCTTTGCTATGGGCCGTGATATTCTCAATAGTGTTAAGTAAATGACTGCTGATGCTAAAGGCCGCAAAGCTTTTTGGATTTAAGCTTTTTAATGAATTCAAAAACATTACTGGCAATGAGACTGTTCCCGTAAAAAGTCGAGTGGCCAAAATCGATTGCGAACTTATCCTCGAATACTTCATCGAACGTGTGAGTCTTCAGTGCATCTTCGAAGTTGTTCTGGTTGAGGAGAACAAAAATCTTTTCATCTCGGGATTCAGATACAGCCAGCATTCCTTCTGAAGCCGGCCGGCGCGGATAACCCATGGCAATCCAGCAGATGTCGGTATCTTCAATCAGCTCAGCAAGTCTGATATAGTTTGTCTTAACAGGCGTTTCAAGAGCGGTACCCCGAAATTCAAAATTATCGCCGGCGTGTACAAAAACTTCTTTTACATAATCAGGTTCGTCTTTAAGACAGGTTGCGACCCGTAGTAAAAAAGTTTCTTCCATTTTGCTGCGGTCTCGCTTGGCAAAATCAATGATCTCTTTGCACAGATGATACTGATGCGTTGAAATGGCCAGATGAAGTGCCCAGCTGGCCGTTCCATCTGCAGGACCCGGAATCATCCGTAAAGCTTTCATGACAAAATCAAGATTTTTCATCAGGTCAGAATTCTTGTTAAGCGGACTTTGCGGTAATTTTTCAGAAAGATGTTTATAGTATAAAGCCTTTTCACCATCGGGCTTATTTTTTAGAAAGGCTTCAACCTCTTCCAGTACATTTTGATATTCTTTTGACTGGAGCGAAGCCTCAGAAAGCTTTTTAAGAATTTGGCCGTGTTTCGGGTATTCTAAATCAGAAGAAATAACGCCGCGGAGCTCTTCCGGCTCTTTAAGTTTTGAACTGGCCGTCAGATATTTAAAAAATTTATAAGTTTTAAAATATGTGAGTGGATTCTTTTTATCTGTTAAAACAAAATGCTTTGGCCATATAAGATGGTAATCATTTATA
Source organism: Pseudobdellovibrio sp. (assembly GCA_020696855.1). Lineage (GTDB taxonomy): Bacteria > Bdellovibrionota > Bdellovibrionia > Bdellovibrionales > Bdellovibrionaceae > Pseudobdellovibrio. The sequence continues at coordinate 3,397 of JAJFMT010000025.1, read as the reverse complement.
CCCATCATCGTAATAATTAATTTCGGTTTATATTTATGCAGATAATAGGGCGTGTTTTCGAGAATGGCTGAAGTCGTTGTTGCAAACCTTGCCTCGTTATAGACAACAGCCGGAATGTTTTCTTTGTTCAGCTGCGCTTCCAGTTGGGCGGGCCAGTCGACGGGTTTTTTGTTGCGAGCCGTTGTCGACTCGCCAAGTGTGAGGATAGGGTATTTGTCAGATTGAATTTCGTTTTTTGTTTGGGTAAAAAAGGCGATCGAACGCAGTAAAAGTTCGCAAGAAATCAGAAAAATGACAGCGAAAACAACCATTCCAAGCGTAACTTTAGCTGCTCGTCTGTAAAAATTTCGAAAAATGGCTTTCCCCTGACGTCACTGTTTCATTTATGCGGCTATGAATGGAATTTTAGTAAAGTCCCTCTGGATAGTCTACGAAAAATGGTTTTACCGAATAGCCTATCAGACATAAAATTTGCCATTAAAGTTAAAGTTTGGCATAAGGTCGTCATGCCTGCTGAAAACCGAATCCACCCGTTGGATGCCATTAAAAAAAATCCATTTGTACTGGCGCCAATGGCCGGCATTACCGATCACGCCTTTCGCAGCTTCATGAGAAAACTCGATGCCAGTGTCGTTGTAACTGAGCTGGTTTCAGCCACAGGTATTGAATACAAATCTCAGCGCACGATGGACCTCATGAGCTTCGATGAAACGCAAAGACCTGTCGGTATTCAGCTGTTCGGTGAAGACCCGGAGATCATGGCAAGAGGCGCACAAGTTGCCGAAGCCCAGGGTGCAGATTTTGTAGATGTAAACTTCGGGTGCCCTGTTCCTAAGGTCGTAAAAAAAGGCGCCGGCTCTGCGATGATGAAAGACCTGCCGTTAATGGAAAAGCTTCTCTCATCGATGGTGAAAGCCGTAAAAATTCCGGTCACCATCAAGATCAGAACCGGGTGGGAGCAGAACTCCCGCAACGCTTTGGATGTATGTAACCTCGCTCATGATGTAGGAATTACATGGGTTGCTATTCATGGGCGTACCCGTGCCGCCGGGTACTCGGGCCTCGCAGACTGGGACTTCATTACGGATGTAAAAGCCAAAACAAAAATTCCTGTTCTAGGTAACGGCGACATTCTTACTCCACAAAAGGCTGTTTTAAGACTCAAACAATCAGGCTGCGACGGTGTTTTGATTGGCCGCGGAGCCCTTAAAAACCCTTTAATTTTTGCTGATGCCTTGAGCTTATGGAAGAACGAGCCTCTCAGACACGATTTAAAGCGTAACTATGCAGGAATTTTCAGAGATTTAGATGTGGCTATTCGTGCTCACAGCTCTGAGCACATAACCAATATCCAGCTTAAAAAGTTCGCTTCATGGTTTTCGACCGGCTATGAGGGCTCTTCGGCCTTCAGAAAAGCGATTTTTCAGCTAAAGAATAATGACGAAGTGCTATCTTGTGCGCTAGATTTCTTCTCTTCTATCGGGGATATCGAGCAAGCAGACACGAGCCATGAGAATTTTCTCATGGGCGGTCACGGTTAGTTCTATTTTTTCATAGAAATTTTAAATCAGTCGAAGGAAATACAGATGATTCAGGATCCAAAGAAAATCAGAAACATTGCCATCATCGCGCACGTCGATCACGGCAAAACAACTCTCGTTGACCACTTGATTAAACAAGCAGGTACATTCCGTGAAAATCAGGCCGTTGAAGAACGTCTGATGGACTCAATGGATCTTGAAAAAGAACGTGGAATCACGATCGCCGCAAAAAATGCGTCGTTCGTTTACAACGACATTAAAATTAATATCGTCGATACACCGGGGCATAGTGACTTCGGCGGCGAAGTTGAGCGCGTTCTTAACATGGTTGATGGAGCTATCCTGCTTTGCGATGCTTCTGAAGGCCCGCTTCCTCAGACCCGTTTCGTTTTGAAAAAAGCGTTAGAGCAAAATATTAAAGTCATGGTTGTTATCAACAAGATCGACCGTTCTGATGCGCGTATTCAAGATGTTCACAATGAACTTTTTGATTTGTTCATCGACTTAGAAGCTAACGAAGAACAATGCGACTTCCACACCATTTACGCAATCGCGCGTGAAGGTATGGCGACACTTGATCCGGCTGTTAACACCGGCAACTTAAAAGTTCTTTATGATGCTATCGTTAATTTAGTACCTCCACCGAAGATCGAAGAAAATGCGCCATTGCAATTAATGGTTTCTAACATCGGTTACAATGACTACGTTGGACGTTTAGCTATCGGCCGTATGCGTGCCGGTTCTGTTAAAGTCGGTGACGATGTGCTTTGTATTCAAGAGAACGCACAGAAGAAAGTAAAAGTCTCAGCGTTATTTCAGTATCACGTGAACTCTCAGGTTCCTGTAACTGAAGTCGGCGCGGGCGACATGGCGATCATCGCCGGTATCGAAGATTTCACAATCGGCGATACCATTACATCTGCAACAGATCCGCGTCCGCTTCCGCGCATTAAAGTGGATGAGCCGACAGTCGGTATGGTTTTCTCTGTTAATAACGGGCCTTTCGCAGGTCAAGAAGGTAAAAACGTTACCTCTCGTAAAATTTTAGAGCGTTTAGAGCGCGAATTACTTTACAACGTTTCTATCCGCGTAGAAAAAACTGAATTCAACGACGCTTTCAAGGTTGTTGGCCGTGGTGAGTTACAGTTAGGTGTTTTGATCGAGCAAATGCGCCGTGAAGGTTTCGAGCTGTTAGTTTCAAAACCAAGCGTTGTTATTAAAAACGAGGGCGGTAAAAAATTAGAGCCGTTCGAGCACGCTGTTATCGATATCGAAGATCCTTACGTTGGAGCTGTGACTGAAAAGTTAGGACTGCGTAAAGGTGTAATGACGAACATGGTACAAAAAGGCACGGGCCGTACACGATTGGAATTCAGAATTCCTGCACGTGGTTTGATCGGTTACCGTTCTGAGTTCTTAACTGATACTCGCGGTACGGGTTTATTGAATACAAATTTCGATGGCTGGGATGAGTACCGCGGAGACATTCAGTCTCGTATCAACGGTGCGATGATCTCTGACCGTCAAGGCGAAGCGAACGCATACTCGATCTGGATGAAGCAGGAACGCGGTATCATGTACGTGAACCACGGTGATAAAGTTTACGAAGGTATGATCGTCGGCGAACACGCTAAAGATAACGACCTGATCGTTAACATTATCGAAGCTAAAAAGATGTCAAACGTCCGTGCCTCAGGCTCTGACGAAGCGATCCGCGTAATTCCGGTCCGCCCGATGACTTTAGAGAAAGCAATGGAATGGATCAAAGATTCAGAACTGATCGAAGTAACGCCGAAGACTATTCGTCTGCGCTGCCGCGAACTGGATCCGAACAAGCGTCCTAAACCACCAAAAGA
>JAJFMT010000024.1 GCA_020696855.1 Pseudobdellovibrio sp. | reverse complement strand
ATGGGTGTTAACGACAGCGAAACGGTGCCATCGCATATTCAGAAAGAAGTCGGAAGTGCATACAGAGTTTTGAACCTCGGTTACATCGCAGGCGGAGCAAACGACTTTTTGGAAGACGTTGTCGGCGGACGGCGGCTAAAAGATTTAAACGAGCAGGGCGGTGTGGCGGTTTACAGTTATTTTTCCATTCACCGGGAACGGACATTTTGTATTGCTGATTGCTACCGCGAAGAGTGGCGCCGACGTATTTATTTGAACAATCCTGCATGGAACGTTAATGAGAATTACGATATTACAACGACAGGTACAGTTTTAGAATCCAGGCCGGCAGCAGAAAATTTTGTACGGCAATTATTTTACAACACCGAAATTGGCCGGTTAAGCCAGACCTTTTACTCTGCAGAGCTTCCAAAATATAAACGCGAGTACGTTAAGTATTTAAAGGCTCTCGGTAAACAATGGGAGAAAAGAAATTTCAAATTTGTGGTTTATCTTGTCGATACACCCCAAACGCCTTGGACCGATAATGACCTGAAAATTCTAAAAGAAAGCGACATCAACTTCATTTATTTTAAACGTTCTCCGTTATTTGATCAGGTTGCCAAAGCGGGCGTGATTCCGGGAGATGATCATTACAACTCGGCCGGTAATCAGTTTCGGGCTCTGCAAATTGTTGAAGGCTTGAAGCAGAAAGGGTTACTGCAATGAATCCGCCTTCGGCTTCTTTTCAATTTCTGAGTGCAGCCGTCTTGGCGACGTTCATTGGGCTGATGGGACTTTCGTTCTTTAATATAAGGCCGGCTGTTCATGCGGTACTGAAAAACCACACACTTAGGCATCTTCTTTTTTTCATATCGCTGGTGTTAATAGGATGGTCTATAGCCGTGTTTCCGGGATTTGTTTCCATGGATGATGCTGTAGCTTTAGATGGAATCAAAGATGGACAAGTCACGATTCTAACATCGGTTGTGTACGGCTATTTGCTTTCAGGTTTCAAGATGACCGGCCTGCTATACGGGGGCCCGGTTCTTTTAGCGCTGATTTTTTATTTTATAATGGTAGTAAGAGTGCTGGCCGAAGCTTCAGATATTAAACTGAGTCCCGGAACGCAGATCATTTTGCCAGCTGTGCTTTTTATAATTTTTGTGTGGCCGGTAAATCTGGCGCTGCTGAGTTACCACACGCGTGATATTTTATATGCTGTTCTGATGACGAATCTTTTTTTATTGTTAAAAGATTCGATTAGCAGACAAGTCACCGTTCGGGAAGTTTTAGAAATTACAGCTTACACCATTTTAATCGGAACCATCAGGCAAGAAGGAATTTTGATTGCAGGTTTCGTCATTTTATTTTTTGCATGGCAAAAAAATATAAATAGAAAAATTAAAATTTCGGTTTTCGCTTCGGTTGTTGCCGCGCTGGCAGCCAATGCGATTTGGTCTAAACAACAGTTGTTCTGGGAGCCTCTTGAACGGCATTATCATCTTGTACAGCACTCAAACTCACTGTCTGCCATATTGAATTCCACAGAAGTGAACCTGGAGTCTTCTGCTTTGAATGAGCTAAGAAACTATTATGACTTTCAGTGCATTAAAGAATTAAAAGAAGGCAGCTGGTTTTCAAATCCGAAAGGCCGGTGCTTTTTATCTGAAAATGCAAATCCGGCCACGGTTTCATTCTATTCAGCATTGCTGAGGGTGTTTTATGAAAACCGGGACATCTATCTGAGTCACCAGTGGGATAAATTCAAAAAAATATTCAATCAGTCACAATTGATTCAAGACATGGACTCTGACCCGCCGGGCCCTGCAGAAAAAATTTCTGATCCGAAATGGCCTGTTAAAACTGCTATATTTGACTATGTGATATTGAATCACCGCTATAAGTCTGAAGAAACTGGACCAACCTTTCTTTTGTTGGCGGCGATTTTCGCTTTAGTGTCTGTATTTATGCTCAGCGGTACTGTCAGATGGCTTCTTATTATTTTTCACATTCGAATATTAATTCTTCTGGCATTTACACCAGACCCACAGAGCAAATATTTTTTTACGCTTTGTACGTTGCTTCCTGTTTCGGTAATGTTACTTTTTAGGAAGTACTTCTTAAATAGAAATTTAATTAAACCTCAATAGAGGGAGTTCGATGTTACCTAAAATGGATGACTTAAGTGTTTGGAAGGCCGGCGGCCGCTTCATGGATCCAAGGTGGTTACAGGTTTTAGCACTGATGCTTTACGGAGTTGTCGCGCGCGAGTTTTACGGCTTTGAACGCTCTCACTTAATGATGTTCGGGCTGGTTGTACTTGCACTTGTGACTGACGTGGTGCTCAGTTACTTTTTGATCGGCAAGCTGAAAAATCCGGTCAGTTCTGTTGTTGTTGCATTTGCCGTCGGACTACTGATTGATACCTCAGCCAACTGGATTTATCCGTTGTGCGTTGTCGTCGGAGTGGCTTCCAAATTTATTTTTCGTGACCGTAACGTCCACTACATCAATCCGGGAAATTTCGGAGTTGTCTTCGGTCTTGTGATGTTTCCGGGATTAGTTGCAGCCTCTGCGGGAATGTTCGGGGATTCTCTCGTTACACTTTATTTATTTGTCATTTTAGGAAGTATTGTTGCTTTTAATGCCCGCCAGCTGATGGTTTCGTACGGATCACTGGCGCTGTTTCTATTGTTCGCTTGGTTTCGCTCCGTTTATCTGGGGCAAAAATTCGGTGAAGTTTCGGCTCCTATTTTTAGCCCGGTCACCTCGCTGTTTTGCTTTCACATGATTACGGACTTAGCGACTCTGCCGAAAGACCGGTACCGAAAGATTTTGTTTCTGGTGGCTTTAGCGGCGCTAGATGCCTGGTTCCGTTCTCAGCGTGTTGTATTAAGCCAGGTTTTGGCCGTCTTCTTTCTTAGTAACATCCGTTTTGTTTCCGTACTTGTAAAAGAGTTTTGGACAGAAGCAAAAGTCAGCGGCAGGCTGCAAAAGATCCGTATTCTGTTGTTCGCTCCTCTGGTATTAGGCGCAACCGGGTATTCCACACGGATCGACCGGCTGAATTGGGGCATGCCTTCAGCTCACCAGATTTCATATCTTGATTCTCCGGCAACGGTTAAATATACGGAACGGAAAGATTTCGTGTTCGAAGATGTGTCAGAAGTTATTTCGCCTGAAAACTTACTGAACCATGTACCTAAAATCGATCCGCAGATTCAGCCGTGGGTGCGCCATACTTTTCTTGCCCCCGGTATTGCGGTCATTGATCTCAACGGAGATGAGTATAAAGATTTTATTGTGATCGATTCTGTCCGTAACGGAAAAGTCTATCTGGGCATGAATGAAGGCGGACGCGTATTTAAGAACGTCGCTAAAGAATGGGGAATTGAAACAGGGCCGGGCCGCTCTCTGCCCCAGTCCATCACGCCGATTGATTACAACAAAGACGGGCTGACCGATATTGTTGTATCAGGATTTGGCTGTTTATCTCTGTATAAAAACACAGGCAAAAATTTTGTGGATGTCAGCGATGAAACAGAGCTTTCGAAAATATGCCTGAATACAATTATGGCGGTACCCTGGGATTTCAATCGGGATGGCGAGACCGATCTTTACATTTCAAATATCTTCCGTCCTGAGCTGAACATCGAAAATGCCGGCGAGTATCTTTTTGATTTCGGCCCGAACTCGTGGAGTGATGCAAGCAATGCCGGCCGAAATGAAATTCTCACTTTTAAAAACGGCAAGTTTTCGATCGACCGCCAGCTGCTGGATTCCCCGAAATCTCAGTTTTCGTGGGATGCAGGGGTAGCGGATATTAACGGCGATCAAAAAGCAGAAATCTTAGTCGCAGTTGATTGGGCAAAAGATCAGTACCTTGAGCTTCAGAACGGCCGCTATGTAGACCGCTCAGATGACTGGATATCACCTGAATGGCGTAGTGGAATGTCGATATCACCATTGTTTTTCGATGCCGGGAATCCTTACTGGATGATTACGAATATTGTGATTTATCCGCTGCGGGTTAAGGGAAATTTCGTCAACCGCTTTGAACCAAGTTCGCAAAGAATTAATGACAGCGCTTTTTCTAAAGGTCTTCAGGACTGCGGATGGGCGTGGGGTGCTCTAGGCGCCGATCTGGATCTTGACGGTGATCAGGATGTTTATGTCGCGAACGGTTTTATTACGAAGATTCCTGAAGAAAAAGCGCAGATGCTGAAAGCTCAGCTACCGAAAAATGAATTCAGCTCTGCCGTCTATACAACCATTCCGCCCAGAATTATCAATTCCATGTCGGGCCTTCCTGCATTTAAATCTTCAGACCCGAACAAAAATTTTGCGGGCCTTGAGCGTGACTGTGTTTTCGAAAACCGTGACGGTGCATTTACGAATATCGCTCTTGAGGCCGGTATCAAAAAATTCTGGGATGGCCGAGCAGCCGTTTCAACGGATTTTAACAACGATGGTTTGCTGGACATCATTGTAACAGTTCAGGAGGGTGAATTGAAATTTCTCTTGAACAAAAGCCAGTCGAAAGGTCACTTCGTGTATCTCAGACTGGAAGATGAATTGAAATCTCCGTTATATGGAACAAAAGTCATCGCAGAGCAAAACGGAAACACCCAGCGCCGGGATTACTACGGCGGAAAATCCGGGTTTCTTGCGTTTTCAGATACAAGAATGCATTTTGGATTTAAAGAAAGCTCAATTGTTAATTTAAATATTACCTGGCCTGACGGAAAATCGGAAAATTTAACCGTTAGTACCGATAAATTCTGCACGGTAGAAAGACCACAGGATAAAAGCAGTTCAAAATTAACCTGTGTGGGGTTAGCTCAATAATGAATTACGGCTTACGTGTCGGCTATGGCCCGCAGCTAAAAAGTTATTCAGCCACCGAACCACTGGTTATTAAGATGGAACAGTTAAAGCGCGTGCCATTAAAGCCGGTTGAAGAAGCGAGGCTTGCGGCGAGGGACATCGCAGATAAGCTGGGAAGAACGCCATGGGTGTGTCTTAGCGGCGGCCTCGATAGCGAAGCCACGGCCTATGCCTTTCTGAGTGCCGGCGTTGATTTCAAAGCTGTTACGATGCAGTTCGAAAAAGACCTTAATCATCATGAAGTGCAGTACGCAATCGACTTCTGCAAGCAAAACGGCGTGAAGCACGAACTGATAGAAATTCCTGTTCTGGATTTTTATGAAACGCAGAAGTTTCAGGATTATTTTCACCATTTTAAAGCGCAAACGGTTGAGGTTTGTACGCAATTTTATTTTTTAGACCAGTTTACCGAACCTTTTGTATGGTCAGGAGAGCCGATGAGGCTTTTCAGACAGGACGGCGATAATGTTATCTTGCAGGCCGTTTCCGATTTTGAGCAAATGGTTTACCGGTACGGCGAAGATAAAAAGCGGGACTGTGTTCCTAATTTTCACTTCTACTCGGCAGAGCTGGCTTGGTCTTTTTTACGGTTAAGCGTGGGTACCAGAAACGAATATTATGTTGATGACCATGTGGCTGATTATTATCTGCAAAAAAACAATTTCTACCGTCAGGGCGGATTTCTGTTAAATCATCACACACAACGGGTTACCAAGGCTCACGGATTTGAGCACTTAAAAATTTATTTTGACGATAAGTATGCGGGAACAGAAAAGACTGACTACAATTCAGTTTACCGAAAACCATGGAAAGATCTGTACCCGACAGCCAAGCAAAATATTGTCGACATTCCCAAATCAGACACAATCGCAAAACAAATTCTTAGATTTGACTGATCAGTTAAACCGGGGTCGGAACCCGTGACTGACGAGCCTCTATTCTGTGCTCCAGCTGAATCCACCGATTTTTTGCAGCGAATGAATGTCAGCATAGTCAAGACCCTGAAGATTTCGGCCTTTTAATAGATACATGCGGCGATTAATATCCATCGGGTGTGCCAGATATTTTGTTTTAGCAGAAATGTACCTAAGAGTGATTCCGAGCCTGTGTTCATCGGTCGTATTTTTTTCACTGCAGTGAATGAGGTCTTCTTTTAACAGACAGACACGGTTTTCTTTCATTTCAAGATCGATCATCTTTGTGGGATCAACGTCTTTGTCTTCAATTTCAAAACCGAAATAATTTTTGTATTTGTCTACTTCTTTGTAATGATACGTGCGGTGAGCCGTTTGGCGCGGAAGAACGCGCAAGCAGCCGGACTCCTTCGTCATATCACTGAACGGAATAAATAGAATAAAAACTTCGACAGGATCGATCATTTTATTGATATGCCAGTAGTGCGCATCAGTATGAACACTGACGCGGTAATCTGAGTGCGGCGGCTTGTAACAGCCGGCAATGTTAAAGAACACAATGTCAGGTCCTAAAAAAGTCTCGGCAAGATTCAGAAGCGGCGGGCTTGCCACCCAGTCTGCAATCAACGGGCGGTAATCCGGATTACTTGTAAAATACAGCGGCCGCATTTCTTTCGGCAAACTGAGAATAAAAGAGAGCATGTATTTTTTTAAATTCAGATAGTCACTGTCACTGAAAAGCGGCTGATCAATATAAAGAAAGCCTTCTTCATCAAACTTTTTCTTCATCTCGGCGGTTACTGTAATTTGACTCATAATCAAATCGATCTTCTCAGCAATTCCGGAGGAAGTGTAATACGTTTTAAATTTGAATGAGCGGTGTCGTCGCCACGTACAATATGAGGAACGGGGCCAATGCCGGATGTCTGAAAATTTTCAAGAAAGCATTTATTGTCGGTTGAAAAAAACCGGGCGCTTAAAGTCAGACGGTCATACGGGCTTAGGTTCGGGTCGCTGCCGTGAACAACATTAACGTTGTGAACGGACGCTTCATTGGGTTTAAGCTCCATGTGAACTGGCGAATACTGCTTCACCGATTCGTCGCTGATAGCGTTACCCAGCGTAATCAGATCGGAGGGCGGCGCATCCAGGTCGTGCTCAATATGAGTTTTGTGAGTACCGGCTAAGTACTTTAAGCAGCCGTTCTCAGCGTTGCAGTTGTAAAGGGCTACAGTGAAGTTCAGTAAGTTTTTGTTCTCAAAAAGATTGTATCTGTAGATTCCATATATATCTTTATGCCAGTAAGCCTTTTCTTCAGTGCGTGCGGCTTTAAAAAAAATAGATGACGTCCAAAGCCCGATATTGGGGCCTATCAAATCCTGAACCCGGTCAAGAATTTCCGGAGCCAGAATCCATTTCAGCATGTAAGGGTATTTGTAATGAAGTTTAGGAACAGCACCGGATTTACCTGTGGGGTATTGTTCTTTAACGATGTCTTCGGCGTAAGTTTTTAACTCTGCGAATTCAGCAGGGCCAAAAATAGCACCAGGGAACTTGAGGAACCCGGCACTTTCGAATTTATCAATTTCTTGCGGGGATAGCTTTTGATAGCCACCCATATTTAGAGCGCGGCGCTTTTAGATAAAGCTGCGTATAAACGGATACTGTCATCGTTTTCAATAGATAACTGCGAAGCCAGCTTCTTAATTAGTTCTTTTTTCTCTTCGTCAGAAAGTGGCTGAACCGGTGCTGATTCATCGTTTTTTGGTTTTGAATTATTATCCATTTGCAGCTCCAAAATTACGGTAGCGGTTTACCAGATGACTGTTGTACTCATTTGTCGTTGCCAATGCCGCTAAGTGAAGGTCACGGAACATAGAAATCTTAGCAGCTAAAAGCTTCGGCATTTCGTAAACCGGTGAACCTAAAACTTCGCTTAAGTGATTTAGCACCTGATTCTGGAATGCAGAATCAGACTTGGCTAATTTAACTAATTCGCCGGTTACGTACTTAAGATCGCCGTAGCTTTCTCCTGCGCGTGTAACCAGTTCAATTGGAAGTGAATCTTTCGTGAAGTTATCTTTTAAAATATAAGTGCCGGCAAAATCTAACAGCTCGTGCGGTTTTGTAATCTGGCTTTCAGGCAATACGTTTTGTAAAACCAGGCCAGGCGAGAATGAATCTGTGATCTGCAGATCGTGCCGTTTCATAAATAACAACTGTTCGAATAAACAGTTGAAAAGGTTTCCTTGATAAACTTTGAAACCCATTTCTTCAAACCACGTGGCACGTGCGGCCTGCGCCACAGTCACCATTTTTTTAGACTGCGCGATATTTTCATCGATTTCTGCAGGGCTTAATTTAGATAAACGAATTTGGAGAGGAGAAAGCATTGTCACGTAATTTACATTCAGGCCAAGCTGATTATAAACCGATTTTACGTGCGAGTACTCACCGTTGATCCATTGTTGCTTTTGTTCAGGAACTAATCCTGAAGGAAAAGAACCGAACAGCATCAGTTCGGGATGATCTTTTGATAAAAACTGTGATGAAGTAATCAATGCATCGATCTTTTTAGATTTCAGCGCAGCGATTGCATCTTCATAATGTTCGAATTTTACAAGATGTTTGGTCTCTTCAAAACGGTATCCCGAATTTCTTAAAAAAGAATCGGTAATTCCGACGACTGATTTCGATTCTGATAGAAAGCCAACAGGTGAAGACATCACGTATCCGCCTGCAACAGAAGCTGAACCTAATTTCAAAAAATCTCGTCTTTTCATATAGATATACTCTAATCGTGTTTTAATTTGATTGCAAATACAATTTGCAGAATTCAACCCCGGCACTACATAAGTTAGAGACAGACAACTAGCCGGGCGCATGGGTCTCACTATGAAACAAATGGTGTTGCTGCCGCTGTTAAAGACCTGTTATTTCACGAGATGTTTCAACAGGTTATTCTTCAAATCCCCTTGTCATTAGAAAGCCCGCTCCGTAAGATTTGAGCGTGATCTTCAGGGCTGAAAAGAATTCAAAGTTGGTAACCCAGGAGCTCTTAAGATGCAGACCTCCTGAAGAAATAGCTGAAGGTCTTAAGTCTCATGAGCCGATCGTCTATCGCCAAAACGGCAATAGAAATCTTCCTGCAAAAAGTTTTTTAAAGAAAATTAACAAGGCAATGGCCGCTGTCGGCATCACCCGCGTTGCCGATGTTTCACAGCTGGATGTCAGCCGCTTGCCGGTTTTTCAGACCTCAAGACCGAATATTTTGAACCACGTTTATTTCGGGCAGAACTCGGGAAGTCAGGGTAAGGGATTAACGGCTGAACAAGCGATGATTTCCGCCATCATGGAATCAATTGAAACTTACTGCTTAGAAGTCAGAAATCCGGATTTCATTTTAGGAAGTTACAATTTTTTAAAACAGCAGTATGCGGTTCTTCCTCCGGAATCGGTTTTTCATTCGCCGGTTGCAGCAACTGCTTCACGAGACGAAAAACTTTTGTGGACATGGGCTTTTCATGTTGAAACGTCTTCTCGTATATTAGTTCCTGCTGAAACTATTTTTTTTCCTGTCATGGCCGGTGACTATCAGGTAGAGCGACACTTCATGTGCGGTTCAAACGGTTTAGCCTCAGGCTCTACGTATCTGGAGGCTGTCAACCACGCGCTTTACGAAGTGATTGAAAGAAATTACTGGGCTCATATGGAGTTATTCAGCGACAAGCTGATTATTCAGAATGTAAAAGCGGATGAGTTCAAAGTTTTAGCCCAGCACGTGAATTTAAAGGCTGTGCTGAATTCGATTAACCTGGTTTCACTCCGTTTTAAAGACGGGCCGAATATTCCGGTATTCACTGCGCTGTACAGCTCCGGCGGCGAAATGACAATGGGCTTCGGCTGCGGCCCCACTCTGGAAATGGCGGCAACGCGCGCGATTACGGAAGCTGTGCAAGCTATGACAACTAAAAAAAGCGGGGCACGAGACGATTTAGAACGGCCTGGTCACTTTCATGGCCCATTTGTTGAAAAGCTATGGAAGAAATCTCCGCAGCTGCCGAAATCAGATGTAATCGCAGTAAAAGATTTATCTGAGGCGGTAAAAGAAAAAAACCACCGTACACTGAACGATGAATACAACTACCTCATAAAGTGGGTAAAAGAAAAAGGTTATCATAATCTTTGTATAGCAAATTTAACCAGAACCGGTGTGGATATTCCTGTGGTAAAAGTACTGATCCCTGCCATGCCGCCGATGTTTGCTGCAAGGGATTTGCCGGCATCAGTTCATACCGCTCTTGAATCCAACAAACGTCTTTACCGCATGACTGAGAATAGAAAATGAAAATAAAAATTTACTCTCAGCTATCAATTGATGCCGACACCATTTACAAAATTCTGCCGTATGCAGATGTTTCAGGTCCTGTTCAGCGGGGGCAGGTTTTAAGAGATATCGCTGACGGCTATAACGTGATTGCCATTATTGACGGCCAGTTTGAACAGAACCTCGCTGTTACTCCGAGTGAGGTCATGGATGCTCTTCGTTCAGGAGTGCGGGTTTACGGATCTTCCAGCATGGGCGCTATGCGTGCAGCCGAATGCGAAAATTACGGCGCAACCGGCTACGGAAAGATTTTTGATTTTATAAAAGATTCACCCACTTTCAGAGACGATTACCTGGGGCAGCTTTTCATCAGCCGGAATGCCGGCTGGCAAACGAAAACCTACATGGATTTTTATTTTGCCGCGCAGGACCTGGTTACTAAGAAAAAAATTTCTAAAAAGACCGCACTTACGTTGTGTGAGCTATATGAAAACCTTTTTTATGCTGAGAGAAGTGAAGCAGCATTAACTCAATCTATTCAAAATCTCAAAAAGGGCTCTGCGTCTTTATCAGAGGCCGCACAACTGATTTTCAGCGAAGCGAAAAATCAAAAGACCAAAGACGCCGAGGGCCTTTTGTTGCTGATTAAAAAAGATTTGGAAGACGTTCAGAATATTAATGCAAAAATTGTTTCAGGAGCGCAGGCTTCTCCCGACCCGCTGAGTTTTTACCCTCGCGACTTGTATACTTAATTATAATTTCAAATTCGGATCGACGTCTTTCTTCCAGGCGATAAGGCCGCCTTCGAGATTGAAAACATTGGCGTAACCCATTGTGCGTAACTGTTCTGCGGCTCTTGCGCTTCTGGCACCAGAGCGGCAATAAACAATTATTTTTTGCGAAAGATTTGCAGGTAAATTTTCATTATCTTTTACGTTGCCCGCAGGCAGAAGCAAGCCGCCTATATTGCCCAGTTGATGTTCGCTTTCTTCACGAACATCCAAAAGAACTAAAGCTTCCTTAGCTGAAAGTGCTTTCTTGAGATCGGGTGCAGAAATTGTATTTTGCGGTGACCGGTTTTGATCACTTTGTAACAATATTTTTTCGGGCTGAGAGCAGGCTCTGCATTCCGGATTGCGGTTAAAATTCAAGATTCGCGACTGGTGCGTCAGCACATCAATCGCTAATATTTTTCCAGTTAAAATATCACCGATGCCAAGCTTCCACTTCAGAAACTCAAGAGCCTGATAAGAGCCGACGATTCCCGGTAGGACACCAAGCACGCCGGCTACATTGCAGTCAGGCGCCAGCTCTTCGGCCGGCGGCTGCGGGAACAGACAGCGGTAACAGCCGCTTTCACGGCTGAAAACAGAAACCTGTCCGCTGAATTTAAAAATGCTTCCGAAAAATACCGGTTTATTCAGTTTAATTGCTGCATCGTTAATTAAATACCGGGTAGAAAAATTATCAGTGGCATCAATCACGCCATCATAATCCGCAAATATTTTTTCTGCATTTGTTGCAGAAAGTTTTTCAGAATAAACATCTATTTGCAGAAGAGGATTCAGCTGGAGAAGCTGCTCTTTAGCCGCTGAAACTTTTAAACTTCCGACATCTTCGGTAGAGAATAAAATCTGTCTTTGTAAATTATCAACGCTGACGGTGTCAGCATCGATAATGCCGATACGTCCAACGCCTGCTGCAGCCAGGTATAACAATGCAGGGGAGCCTAAACCGCCCGCGCCCACACAAAGAACGCTGCCTTGTTTCAGTTTTTCCTGACCTTCTGTGCCGATCTCACTTAAAAGAATTTGTCGGATGTAACGCTGCTGTTCTTCGGGCGTCAGACGTGATTTCATCCGCCTGCCATCCCAACAAGAATTTCTATAGTCTGCCCGGGTGTTACAGCCTGAGAGGCCGCGTTTGCGGCCGGGTAAATTTTATTTTCGCCTGCAATTGTAAAAACTAAAAAAGGCGAAACAGAACCTGTATCAAGAAATAACAGCTTTTTCAGAGCGGGTTTTTCTGCGCAGATATTTTTTAAAACTTCTGAAACTGTTGTGCCGTCCGCTGACTGGTTCAGCTGGCCTTGTAAGACGGAATTAAACTGTAACGGAAAGACAACGTTTGCCATTTACAAAATCATAACAGAACTAATCCGGGCCGCAAAGGAGGACATAGCTTATTTCACATCTTCAACAATTTTTAGACTCTGACGACCCTTAAACGGTCCTGCAATTTTTTGTTTCTTGCCCCCTGGCCATTCGATCTCGACAGCTTCTGCATTTTGCTGAGGGCCCAGCCCGAAGTAAAGTGGCATATCACTTTGGGATAAATACCCTGACTTTCCTGTCCGGTACTGAGTGTGCCAACGGCCGCCGACTTTGAACCGGACAGTGGCCCCTGTGCCCGAGCGGTTAGACGACCTTCCTTCAAGGCTCACTTTCAGCCAATTAATATCTTTTTGTTCAGAAAGATTACTGACTAACACCTGTGGGCCTGAATTGTATTCATTTGTAATCAGATCTAAATCACCATCGTTATCAATATCAAAAGAAACCGATGAGCGGCTGGCCTTCGCACCGATGACTGTCATCAGGCCCTCCTTTGACATAGCCGGGCAGCTACCGGAGCTGCAAGCAGCGCAAACCGGAGCCACTCTTTGATTCTGAGGTTTTTTGCAATCGACTGTGAACCAGTCTTGAATCAGCTCTGCGCGCGGTTCAATTCCGAGAGCGAATTCGGCGGCCTGAAAAGTTTTGCCTGCGTCGTTCAATAACAATGTGTTCGGCTGGTAGCGAAACGGAAAGTTCATGCCTGCGGTAATGAAAAAATCTTCAAAACCGTCAGCATTGAAATCTGCAGCTGATGGCCCCCATGGCCAGTAAGACTCTACACCTTTTTTATCTGAAACTTCTGAATATTTGCCGCTGCGGTCACCTTGAAAAAAGCTGCTTCCCAGAATGAAGTCCTGTGGGTTCGGAAGAATTCTTGAAGACTCAACCGGCATTTTACGTTTATCAAATTCACGGCTGACTTTCAGATTTAGCATGTCTGAGTGCATATCGGTGACAAATAGATCAGAATGGCCGTCCTGGTTGTAATCCGTAAGCGCAGCGCCCATGGCCCCCCACGATGTTTTAGGAAAATATTTTTTGGTTTCATCCGTAAAAGATTTACCGCCATTGTTCAAAAAGAAATGATTCGGGCCCTGCATATTTAAAACATACAAATCCTGCCAGCCGTCTTTATTAATATCTAATGCAATAGCGTCACCTGAAAAACCGACGTTGTTAAGTCCCATTTCGGTTGAGACCTCTTTGAAACCTTTACCCAGATTGTTCACGTAAAGCAGACTTTTTTCATTTCTTTCCGGCATCAGATGACTCCAGAATGCGTCCTCTTGTCCGATGTAATAGCCACCGGGGCCTTTTTTATCGGTGGTGTACTTTCCTAAGTTCCCGAGAAACAAATCAAGGTAGCCGTCATTATTAAAATCAAAAAATACCGCTCCGGATGAGTGCCCTGAATAATCAAGCCCCATTTCTTTAGAGACGTCCTTAAATTTTCCGTTACCCAGGTTCTCAAACAGGCTGTTGCCGTGCCGAACCGTTGTTACGAAAAGGTCCGCGCGGCCGTCATTATTAAAATCGGCAAAAGAGGCTCCCACTGAAATACGGTTTTTCATCCCCACGCCTGAGGCCGAGGTAATATTTTCAAACTTTCCGCCGCCGAGATTTCGCCACAATTCGTTTTCGCCAAGCTGATTCGTAAAATAAACATCCACGCGCCCATCCTGATCGATGTCAGCTGCAGCGATTCCTGTTCCGTGATCGTAATGCACGGCTTTGTACTGAGGGCCGGCGTCTTCGACCATTTGGTGGCGAAACGTAATGCCACTTTGTTTCAGAGAATCTTTTAATTTGAAATTGTGAAATGTTTTAATCTTTTGAAGCTGTGAAATTTGCTCTGTAGTTTGTTTTTTAAGATCTTCTAAAACGGTTGAAACCGAAGCAAAGCCCGCCATTGTAAAGTAATTGGGAAGGCATAATAAATCATCGTCAGAAGCTGAAGCGGATCCATTACCGAACAGCGATCCCAGCTTGCTGAAAAACCCCTTGGTGCGCGGGGAATCGTTTAATGCATTATTAAATTCGGCCACTTTATAATTTTGGCCGTGAAGGTACTGGGTGATCCGGCCTTGGGAATCAACGAAAACTAAAACTGAAGAATGAAGGAACTCTCCGCTTTTTGGGTCTTCCACATAAGAAAATCCCACTTGTGATGTTAATTTTTTTATTTGCTCCTGAGTTCCTGTTAAGAAATGAATCTGGTCAGAAGGCATCAGGCCTGCAAGTTTTGCGAATGAGCTTTGCGCCTGTGCCGCAATCTCAGGTTTTTCATTAGGGTTAATACTGACGGCAACGACTTGGTATTTGGTAGAGCCACCCGCAGAAGCTTCTTTCAGAATAGAAGCTTCATGGGCCAGGGCCGTACTGCAAATAGAAGGGCAGCCGAAGTAGACAAGATTGATTACCAGTGTTTTGCCGCCGGCCAAGGTTTCAAGATTTATTTCACCCTGCGAAGAGGTGAACTTAAGATCTTTCAGGTTTAACTGTGCACCCTTTCGTTCTGTGACACCAACGGCAGAAGATTCTGCTGCTACTAAGTAAAAAGAAAATGAAGTCACACTGACAAACACAGCCGCTCTAATGAATCGATTAATTTTTTTCATGTGAGTTAAATCTTCCCGAAGTAATCACAATGAGGCAAGGCCAGATGAATGGACTATAACCAGAGAGTTTTAACGCGGCTTTAACAAAGGAGTTTTCGGATTAAATTTGATCCCGACATCTTCGGTCGTAAGTGTGAACATCAAAAGATCCACCCATTGTCCGCGTAAATAGATCGCGCGTTTTTTCAGGCCTTCTTTACGCATTCCCAAAGTGCGGGCCAGCCGGATAGAACGTTTGTTTTTAGGCTCGATGCCGGCTTCGATGCGGTGAAGTTTGATTTCTTTAAAACCGATATCGATCATCGCTTTTGCTGCATCGGTGCCATAGCCTTTACCCCAGTATTTATTAAATATCCGGTAACCCAGGTAAGCGGTATGCGAAATTCCGCGGGTAACTTCCATGATCGAAACAGTACCGACTAGATCTCCGCGTAAATTAAAAATCCCCATATCGTAGAAGTAATCTTTTTTGCGAAACTTCGCACGGCCCGCCAATAGTTTTTTATATTGAGCTCGCGTCAGTTCTTTTTCGGTTTTGGCGGTCAGATCCCACGTATTTTGCGGAGAAAGCATTTCAAGGTGCGAGGACTTCCAGGTTTCATAGTCTGAAAGCTCAAGAGGACGAACAACGACTCTTTTTGTTTTACGATAAAGTTTCATTCGGGAATATTGTAATCAGGTTCAGGAATTCTTGTATATGGAGTACTTTTGAAATACCGGAATTCCGGTTTAAGAAAATTGGTAGGGACTACCGGGTTCGAACCGATGACATCCACCTTGTAAGGGTGGCGCTCTACCAACTGAGCTAAGTCCCTATTCGTTTGAGTCATTTTTTATAGTCTTAACAGGTTGAAGACACAAGTCTTTTTCTCGAAACCCGACTCTGCATACTTTGCATTGATACTATGTGTAACTTTTTTCAGCATTTTCGGGGCTGTCTTTGTAAAATCGCTATAAAAATCAATCTATTCTGCCCTGTCTTAGCTGATAGAAGTTAAGGGATAACAATTTGAGTTTAAACGGCAAATCCCATCTAATTTTAAAGTCCGCAGGAGACCCATGCTACGGTTTAAAACAAACAAGCCAATTAAATACGTCATCACTCTTGTAATCATCACGATTGCCACGTCTTTGCAAATGTGGATGCGGCCGATAGCAGAATCAGCGCCATACCTTCTCTATTATCCGGCGATTATCTTAGCGGCGCTATATGGCGACGGGATCTCAGCCATTATTTTGTCTTGTCTTTGCGCTCAGTACTTTTTTATTCAGCCCACGTATTCACTTTCAATGCACTGGCCGCAGGATCACATCAGAATGGGCGCGTTTTTAATGGCCGCATTTCTTATCCGCCAAATTACAAAAAAGCTTTCGGAGGCTCTTGATAAAGCAGAAAAACAAAAGCACGCCGCTGAAGCGGCCGAGCTTTGGCTTTCCTCAACTTTACAAAGCATCGGTGATGCCGTGATTGCCACGGACGAATACGGCAAAATCACTTTTATGAATCCGGTGGCAGAAAAAATTACCGAATGGAAATCAGCTGATGCCGTTGGAAAGCCATCCGGCGAAGTCTTTAAATTAGTGAACAAAAAAACCCGGCAGCCCGCAGAAAACCCGGTAGAAAAAGTTTTTAAATTCAATGATGTTGTGGGAATTGCAAATGGTACTCTGGTTATTGGTAAACATGGCAAAGAAACAATCATCGAAGACAGTGCCGCGCCGATCCGGCAAAATTTTCAAGGCAAAATTGAAGGTGTTGTTTTAGTTTTCAGAGATGCTAACGAGAAACATCATAGCCAATTAAGACTTGAACAGACTTTTAATGACTTACAGTTAAGTGAGGCGCGCCTTCGTAATATCATTTATTTTGCGTTAGACGCCGTCATTGGAATGGATGACAGAGGTGTTGTAACCCAATGGAACCCACAGGCCGAAAAAATTTTCGGTTTTACTGAAGCAGAAGCGATAGGAAAAAACGTAACCGAAACCATCATTCCGTTCCGTAACCGTGAGCTTTATGAAGACGGGATGCGCCGCTACCTGGATACGGGCGATGAAGGCAGAGCCATAAACAAGCGCATTGAAATCTCTGCGATTAACAAAAATGGCATCGAGTTTCCTGTAGAAGTTTCAATTACTCCTCTTAAAACAGGAGACCGAACTTTTTTTGCGGCGTTCATCCGCGATATTTCCAATCAACAGATTCTTCAGCGTGATCTGGTTTTAAAAAGTGACGCGCTTGAAAACAGTCTGAACGGATTTGATATCGTGAATGAACAAGGGGAAATCGTATATGCCAACCGTGCTTATTTGAATATGTGGGGCTTCGACAGTTTAAGGGAGGTTGTAGGTACAAGCCCTGCCGGCCATTGTGCAGACCCGGAAACTCCTTTAAAAATTATCAAGGCGTTAAAAGAAAAAGGGGAATGTGAGATTGAATTTGTCGGTAAGCGAAAAGACGGAAGCACCTTTGACGTCAGAATGTGGGCGCGCTTAGCGCACGACAAATCCGGAAATGAAGTTTACCCCTCAACCTCCGTAGATATCACCGAACTCAAACGCGTTGAAAATGAACTGAGAGAAAGCAAAGAGGCAGCAGAACGGGCCAGCCTCGCTAAATCCCAATTTCTGGCGAATATGAGCCACGAAATCAGGACACCGATCGGTATTATTCAGGGTTTTGCCGACTTGCTGAGTGAAAGTAAAAAGCTTCCTGAAGAGCAGCGCGAATGGGTGCAAACGATTTTGCAAAACACCAGACTTCTTTCAAATGTCATAGGAGAAATCCTTGATTTATCACGTGTTGAAGCCGGCATGCTGGAGCTTGAAATCGTGAGCTTCAAACTGGCTGATGTGCTGGAAGATATTCGCACCAGCATGCTTTTTAAAGCACAAGAAAAAGGAATTAATTTTACAATTTCAGTCGGTGAGGATGTGCCTGAATATATTAATTCAGACCCTACGAGACTGCGCCAGTTATTTATTAACCTCATAGGTAATGCCATCAAGTTTACCGACCGCGGGTCAGTGGAAGTTTTTGTTTCAAGAGACCCGGTGCTGCATTCAAAAATGAGTGTGGTGGTCAAAGACACAGGGATCGGTATGACGCCAGAGCAGCAGAAAAAAGTTTTTGAACCTTTTGTTCAGGCTGATTCTTCAATGACGAGACGCTTTGGCGGCACAGGGCTTGGGCTTGCTATTTCTAAAAGACTGGCTAAGGCCATGCAGGGTGATGTTCGCCTTGTGGAAAGCGCAAAAGGCAAAGGCACAACATTCGAAGCCACATTTTGTTGTTCTGCTTCAGCTAAATCACACGTCCCGCAGCCAAAACCGGCGGCTATCCCTGGAGAGCTCAAAAACAAAAAACTTCTCTTGGTTGAGGATTCTCCTGATAACAGGTTTCTCATTCAGCGCTTTTTAGCAGATTCCGGAGCAACGGTTATGACAGCAAACAACGGCCGTGAAGGGGCTGAGAAGGCTTTCACTCAGGAATTTGATCTCATCCTTATGGATATTCAGATGCCCGAGATGGACGGTTATGAATCTTTACGCGCCATTCGTGCGAAAGGTTTTACGAAGCCCATAATCGCTCTAACAGCCCATGCACTCAGAGAAGAGCGCGAGCGGGCACAGCGTGAAGGATTTGATGATTATTTAACAAAGCCGGTCACTAAAGCCGGCTTAATCGAAAAAATTTCAAGAGTGCTTTCGGCAAACTGATCTGCTGATGACAAATAAAAAAGGCATGCTGTTCACATGCCTTTTCATTATTTTATCAACAGTTACTGAACTATTTTTGACAGTTAAAATTCACATCAGACGTTACTTTTTTAAGTAACATGTTGTGAGTTTCCATAATGCTTGGATCAAGCGGTTTTGCTGAACCTGCAGTGGCTGCGCGTCCTACGACTTGCATTGAAACAGCCATCACCTTTTCGGCACATTTGTTTGTGCTGGCAGAGATATCTCTTGAATCAAACAAGCCAAGTTTCATCTGGTAGCGGTACTGGCTATCAACCAGGATCGCACGAACAACGTTTTTTTCTGTCGCATCAATATAACCGGTGCCGCGTGCATACGGACGAGAGCAAAGGCCTTCTCCGTAAACCTGCAATGTTAAAATCTTGCGGGCTGCCGTTTGGCTTTGAACTTTGGCGCGTACATAAGAGCCGCTGTCATCACCCAGCTTCCAGAAGCCGCTGATGTTATCCCATGGGAATGGCTTCGCCACCGACCAAGGAAGAATGTCGACGCCACCTTGAATGACGCCGTCTTCATCGCCGCAGTATAAGTTTGCAACTTTCGAAGCGTTTGCGCTGAAAGAAACGGTTAACAACACTAATAAAAGACTGATTAATTTCACTTTGAAGCCCCCTCAGCTCGCGTTTCGTTTAATCCCACTTTTGCATTTTTACTCAAGTAATATCCATTTTTCGCTCTGAAAATGTATTTCGGCTTGTCGTAGTCAGGCTCGATCATTTTTCTTAAGCGCTTAATCGTAACGTAAATTTTGTTATCATGAACTTCGGGATCGTAATTCTGTTTCCAGACATGCTCAACCAAATATTCTTTCGAGTAAATCTGTCCTTGATTACTGATGAATAATTTAAGCAGATCCAAAAGAATGAACTGATTTTTGAAATCGATTTTGCCAAGAGATTTTTCAATGATCGCGTGGTTATCCAGATCGAAAACCATGTCGACTTCAGAATCAACATTTGTATTAAGAAGTTTCAGATAGCGTTCAACATAAGCGGTGTAAGCTTTGTTGTTGTCTGCATCTAAAGATTTGTAAGCAAGAGAGAAGTAAATCTTCGCTGCATCTTTTTGACCCAGCTCAAATAAGCATGTGCCGATGTTAATCAAAATCCCGAGAGCGGTGTAAAGCTGTTTGGTGTGTTTGATTTCTTCGTAAGCCATCCACAGAACATCAAGGGCCTGTTCATACTTGCGCATGTCCATCAGGATTCGCGCGTTGGCATTGGCAGAAGCAATTCGTAATTCGGTTGAATTCAAAACCTGTAAGAAGATGTTCAGGTTGTAAACTTCTTTAAGTGCTTCTTCAAAGCGGCCTTGAATACGGTAGCAGATTGACAGTCCAAGAATGGCATTACACATGTCTTCCTGGTGATTGTCTTTTAATCCTAATTCTAAAGCTTTTTTGTAATATTCAGCCGCATTGTCAGGCTGGTTTTTCAAAACAGAGCACGAACCTAAAGCACAGTAAATTTTTGAAGAAAGCTCGATACCTTCACGAATGATCAAATCGTGTAAGTGTTCTTTGATCTGAGTGATCTTTTCCTGGTCAGCGCGTTCAGCGTGAATACGCAAAACGTATTTAAGAGTTTTCAGGTAGGAATTAAAGTTCTTTGCTTCTAGAAAATTTTTCGCCGCTTCTTCCAAATTTGGAAGAGCTAATTGGTAGTCGCCGCGATCGCAATACAGCACTCCAATTTCGAGCAAACGATCCGATGGGTTTAGCATGGGTACCTCTAAAGAATGCATTTTTTTACAGAATGTGAAATCTACCGTCAAACTAAAAGCAGATTTTTGTCACTTTCAGAGAGGCGAATTACTTTAATACACGAAATGACTGTCCATTTTACAATTCACTAAATTGTAAGAATTTGCGTTACGTGGGCCATTTTTTAAGCAAAGTGGTCAAAAAACAATAAAAAAAGGCGGTGTTTCGATCCCGGAGGTGAATTGGTTGTAATTGTTTCAAGTCCTCGTCTATCCGGGTTTCTCGTTTTGGGACACTGAAGTTCGGACACTTGAATGCAAATATCGGCACTTATGCATGTATTCGAAATAGGGTTAAAGATAAATGATTACAGACGGTTAAGATGGCGCCTTGCTTGCAAAAAGTACGTCATGAACTTTGTTAGAAAAATTCTTTTAATGACATTACTTTTTAATCCCATGTTTGTTATGGCCGGCACTTGGACAGTCAGCAACCCAAAAACGCTGACCTTCGAAGGTTCAATTACACAAGGAGAGTTCGATAGGTTTAAGGCCGTATATTCGCCTACTATTGAAACTCTAATCGTGAAATCGGGCGGTGGTTTGACCATTGAAGGGTTGCCGATTGGTGAAGTTTTAGCGACTAACCCGAAGTTAACGATTATTGTTAATGAGTATTGTATGTCGTCTTGTGCGAACTATTTTTTTACCGCTGCTAAAAAGAAGATCTTGCGAGGACTCGTCGGATTTCATGGAAACATAGTCACAACGATGAATTCGCCGAAGCAACTGGAATTTATGCGACAGCTTCGTGAAAGTGACCCTCAGACTTACGAAAAAGAAACTGAACAACAACGTGAGTTCATGCTGCGCGAATCCCGTTTCTTGCAGATAGTGAACGTCAAACAGGAATTATTTGTTAAATCCGTTGTGCATACTACCGGTGAAGCCGGACATAAGATGTGGATTCCTAATTTAGCTGTTATGGCCGCGTACGGTATTCATGAAATAAATGGTGATCAAACAGTTCCCAACGTACTTGCAAATTACGATTTCTATTTTGACAGTGAAATTCCGAACTAACAGCTATTAGAAACCAGGCAATAAAAAACCCGGCATTGAACCGGGTTTTTTATTAACTCTTAATAAAGTCTACGAACTAGTGAGTTGTATGGATTTGTTGGCCCGTGTACTGAGCCTTGATTCCTTGCTCGCGTCCCACTTGGGCTTTGAACAACTCTTTTGGATTTTTGATATCCAAAGCGTTGATCAGAACCTGGTCAACATGATCAACCAAGATCACTTTTAATTCTTTCAAGACTTCTTTTGGGATGTCTTTTAAGTCTTTTTCGTTCTCTTTAGGGCAGATCACAGTTTTGATACCACCGCGGTGAGCAGCCAGAACTTTTTCTTTCAGACCACCGATTGGTAACACTTTTCCGCGTAATGAAACTTCACCGGTCATCGCAACTGTGCGTTTTACCGGAATCTTCAACATGGCAGAAACAATCGAAGTTGTTAATGCGATACCTGCTGAAGGACCGTCTTTCGGAGTCGCGCCGTCAGGGAAATGGATATGAACATCTAAGTTCTCGTAGAATTCTTTATCCAGTTGGAATAAAGGCCCGCGAGATCTAGCGTATGACATTGCTGCCACACATGATTCTTTCATGACATCGCCCAATTGGCCGGTAACAGTAAATTTACCTTTACCCGGAACACAGCTGACCTCAACCGCAAGTAAGTCTCCACCCACTTCTGTCCATGCCATACCGTTGGTAAGACCGATCTCGTTTGATTTTTCGATCTCGCCGTATTTGTATTTGTGGCCGCCAAGTAATTCTACCAGCTTTTCAGATGTTACAACGTAACCTTCTGATCCGGCTTTCTTAGCACTTCCCGCGCCTTTTTTAGCTTTAGCTGTTTTTCCTGATTTAGCAGTTGTCGCAGCTTTGTCTGTTGTTGAGTCCTTTTTGAAGTCTTCAATTGTTTGAGACATCACTAAGTCTTTAGCAACTTTACGGAAGATATTTGCAAATTGTCTTTCTAAGTTACGAACGCCCGCTTCGCGAGTGTAGTAACGGATGACATCGCGAACTGCTTTATCAGCCATTGTCACTTTGTAATCTTTCAAACCGTGAGCTTCCATTTGCTTAGGAATTAAATAATTCTTAGCAATGTGGAACTTCTCTTGTTCGATATAACCGTCTAAGTAGATCACTTCCATACGATCCAGTAACGGACGTGGAACAGTTCCTAAGTTATTCGCAGTCGCTACGAACATTACTTTAGAAAGGTCATACTCTAACTCAAGATAATGATCCGCGAAGTTTGCATTTTGCTCAGGATCAAGTACCTCAAGCATTGCAGACGCCGGGTCACCACGGAAGTCATTAGCCATTTTATCGATTTCGTCTAACAACAGAACCGGATTGCCTTTATCTACTTTGCGTAACGCTTGCAGGATTTTACCCGGCATCGCACCAACGTAAGTTTTACGGTGACCGCGAATCTCAGCTTCATCTCTTACGCCGCCCAGAGAGATACGAGCGAACGGGCGACCTAATGATTCAGCGATTGATCTTGCTAAAGATGTTTTACCTACCCCTGGAGGGCCGGCCAAACAAATGATAGAACCTCTCATGTTTTTAGAAAGAGATAATACCGCAAGGTATTCTAAGATACGTTCTTTTACTTTCTCTAATCCCCAGTGATCGTGATCTAAAATCTTTTTAGCGTTTTTCACGTCATGGCGGTCTTCAGAGTATTCCTGCCAAGGTAAAGACAACACCCAGTCAATGTAGTTTCTGACGACTGTTGCTTCAGCAGACATAGGAGACATCATTTTTAATTTTTTGATTTCTTTGTGAACTTTGTCTTTTGCCTCTTTAGGCATTTTTTTATCATTACATTTTGTTGTTAAGTCATCCAGCTCGGCCTGGTAATCGTCTTTCTCGCCAAGTTCTTTCTGGATCGCCTGCATTTGTTCGTTCAGATAGTATTCCTTTTGGGATTTTTCCATCTGCTTTTTAACACGCGTGCGGATTTTCTTTTCTACTTCCAGAATTTCGATCTCGCCGGTCATTAAGTTTAACAAATGTTCTAAACGTTTAGTCGGATCTAAAATTTCAAGAACCGCTTGTTTGTCTTCCAGTTTAAGGTTCAGCTGAGCCACGATGATGTCAGCCAGCTCTCCCGGATTTTCGATGCTTGAAACGCGCATCAAGATTTCAGGTGGAATGCGTTTGTTCAATTTAACATAAGTTTCGAATGTTCCTTTTACAGAACGAACTAAAGCCGAAGCCTCAGTCGGGTTTGAAACTTCTTCATTGATCGCTTCGCAGTTCACAACAAAGTGACCTTCGTTAGCCACGAAGTTTTTAATGCGCACGCGGCGTTTACCTTCAACTAAAACTTTTACAGTCCCGTCCGGTAAGCGAAGCAACTGAATGATGGTTCCGATGGTACCAACAGCGTAGATATCTTTTTCGTCGGGATTGTTTGTTTTAGCATCCTTTTGGGCTGCTAGAACGATATCTGTTTGTTTTGCCATTGCATCTTCAAGAGCATTGATACTTTTTTCACGGCCTACAAAAAGTGGCATCATCATATGCGGGAATATGATGAGATCGCGTAAAGGAAGTAATGGTAGTTGTTGGGTTTTGCTTTCGCTCATGAAAACTCCTTCCTAGAAGTTAAACTAGGGCCCGTCAAATGGGCCTTGGTATGAGTTCATATTAAAAATTCACTGAGACAAATGCAAAAAATTTTTTGTAATACCTCGTATAAATTTGAAAATAAATTTTGGCAGGGTTGAAAGAGGTCTAGGCCGCTCTGGTAGAGATTGACAAGCCAGTGATAGATTTTCACTCATTTACAAACAAGTTTTAACCGAAGTTCAGGCCTTTGGTGTCGCAATGACAATGAAGAATTTTGAACTTATTTTATATGCAGATTTGACAACAATGAGCTTTTTGCACGGTCGTTGAAAACCATGTTGAAAACAGCAAACTCACTCCCGAAAAATGAAAAAACAGAATGAGGCAATTTGGTGTTCATGTAATACCAAGTCTGATTTTTTAAAGGCAGAATCTGGTTATTCAGGATAAAAACAAAATTATTCGGGTCGCATCCGCTAACGGTGTAAATTAGACGGAAGGTGTTAGGATCTAAGTCCCTGTGCGGGGGGAAAAATCCACCGTTACCAAGGCGGATCAGGTGGCTGCGGCCCAGGTCAAACTTCTCATCTAAAAATGAAAAATGCTTTTTATAGGTCTCTGTGCGGACATTGAAATCTTTTTCGCGGTACGATGTGCCGTTGATCTTATTGAATTCGTAAAGACTGTCCAGGTCCGGAATGCCTGAAGTTCCGCCATCCAGCGAGGTGAGGCTTGAACCCCAGCGAGGAATATTTTTTCTGGGATTATATTGCACCCAGGGCAGCGCCTGGGTGTCAATCGGTGCGGCTGGAAGATCTAACTGAAAAAAGGGTTCAAGTTGTTCAATCATCCAGCCTCTTGTGGCGCCCTAAGCTGATTCGCTCTGCTTTTTAGCAGCTTCAGCGCGTGTTTTCATTTCTTCATCTGTGTAATACACAAGCTTCGGCTGTTGGCCGTCACGGATAACCGTGTCGTCAATTACAACCTCTTTAACATTCGTCATTCCCGGAATGTCGAACATGACATCTAACATCGAAGACTCGATAACGCCACGCAAGCCACGGGCACCTGTTTTACGTTTTAAGGCTTCGCGCGCAATAGCCTGCAATGCCGTATCAGTAAACTTTAAATCCACATTCTCAAAAGAAAATAACTTTTGATATTGTTTTACTAATGCATTTTTAGGTTTTACTAGGATGTCCAGCAACGCGTTTTCGCTCAGCGGAGCCAGTGTCGCGATACAAGGTAAACGGCCGATGAACTCCGGAATCAAACCGAACTTAGCCAAATCATCCGGCTCTACTTTAGAAAGTAAGTGCTCGGTCTGGTCAGCGCTTGGAGAAACGATGTCACCTGCGATACCCATTGATTTGTTAGTAGTACGGTTTTCGATGATTTTATCTAAGCCAACGAAAGCACCGCCGCACACGAATAAGATATTCGAAGTGTCGACTTGAATGAATTCCTGCTGAGGATGCTTACGGCCGCCTTTAGGAGGCAGATTCGCAACAGTTCCCTCTAGGATTTTTAATAAAGCCTGCTGAACACCTTCACCGGATACGTCACGCGTAATCGACGGGTTTTCAGACTTACGGGAGATTTTATCGATCTCATCCACGTAGATGATACCGCGCTTACATTTTTCAATGTCGTAGTCTGAAGCCTGTAACAGGTTCAGCACCACGTTTTCCACGTCTTCACCCACATAACCGGCTTCTGTTAATGTCGTCGCATCTGCCATAGCAAACGGAACATTTAAAATACGCGCGATTGTCTGAGCGATTAATGTTTTACCCGAACCTGTTGGTCCGATTAAAAGAATATTTGATTTTTGCAGTTCCACATCACCGGATTTTTTGCCTTGAAGGGCATTGATACGTTTATAGTGATTGTGAACGGCAACGGCGATTGTTTTCTTAGCCTGTAACTGACCGATAACATAATCATCAAGGAAGTTTTTGATCTCAGCCGGCTTCGGTACACGGAAAGCGCCTTTTACAGCTACTTCTTTGTCTTTTTCCTCATCGATAATATCCATGCAGAGGTCAATACACTCATCACAAATGTAGACGCCAGGCCCGGCAATCAACTTTTTAACTTCTTTTTGGCCTTTACCGCAGAATGAACAACGTAATTGGTTATTTGGTGTCGACATATATTCTCATTATCCTTTATTAGATTTTCTTGATTCTACAATATGGTCCAAAAGCCCGAATTCTTTTGCCATCGCAGGATCCATGAAGTTGTCACGCTCCATTGCATGGTGAAGAATGTCGTAGTTTTTTCCGGTGTGCTTTTCGTAAATTTTAATCAGCTTCTCTTTTGTTTTTATCAATTCTTTCGCGTGAATTTCAATGTCAGTCACCTGACCTTGCAGTCCGCCACCGTGTAACAAAGGCTGATGGATCATGATGCGCGAGTTCGGCAATGAATAACGCTTACCTTTTGCTCCTGCTGTCAGCAGAAGAGAACCCATGCTGGCCGCCATACCGATACAGTACGTTGCCACATCGCATTTGATGAATTGCATAATGTCGTAGATACCCATTCCGGCAGAAACGCTTCCGCCCGGAGAGTTGATGTAAAAGTGAATGTCTTTGTCCGGATTATCCATCTCTAAGAATAAAAACTGCGCCACGATAGCGTTAGCCACTTCGTCTGTTACGGGTGAACCTAAGATCACGATACGGTCTTTGAGAAGACGGGAATAGATGTCATATGAACGTTCGCCCTTTGATGACTGTTCGATTACATAAGGAAGTAGTGGCACTGGCAGCTCCTGTTGATGGTTAATTCGTATCAAGTTGCCTTACAAAGTTTCTTGTCGTTACCCTGCAAAGTTTCCTGTAATTGCCTTGCTAGAAATTCGGCTTATTTGGGTTTAATCTTTAAAATAAATAGGCCCTGTCGCAAAGTGTGATGACCAGTCTAGTCGAGTTTTCTCAAAAAGGAATAATAGTTCATCATTTTCTCAAAATGAGACATACTGTTTTTTTCAAAAATTAAACAAGGAGCGCTGAAAAATGTCAGTTATTCAAATTCATTTACACAAAAAGTCAATTAACGATCTCAACGGACAAACTCTTGTTGTTTTTTCGAAGGCCAATGCAGATAAAACAAAGCCCGCAAAGATTACCCACGCTGAAACCTCTAAGGCTTTAGACGAAGCATTAGCAGATAAAGTTGTTACCGGTGCGGCAGGCGAATGCATTTCGTTCCGTGAAGCGCGTTTTTTAGGTTTTCGTAATGTCATCACGGTCGGATTGGGTTCTGATGCTAAGCTGACCGCTGAAGTTGTTCGTCAGGCAGCGGGCGCTTTATGCAAAGAGATTTCTGCTCTGAAAACCCAGGAAGTAACTGTTGATTTGGATGGTTTAACTGCCAAAAAGGATTTAGCAGCTTACACACAAGCTTTGGTAGAAGGACTTCACTTAGCCGGTTACACATTTGACCAGTTAAAATCAGGCGAAAAGAAAGAAAAAGTGGTCAACATTCACTTAGCTTCGCAAGCCGCAAAAGACAAAGCGGTGCAAGCGGCTTTCAATCAGGGAATTATTCTTTCAGCTTGTGCTAACTTTGCAAAACGCCTGGGGGATACACCGGGGAATTTAATGACTCCTTCCATTTTAGCTGATGAAGCGATTAAAGCAGCTAAAGGAACTTCACTGAAAGTTTCTGCATGGGATAAAAAACGCATCGAAAAAGAAAGAATGGGCGGCCTTTTAGGAGTGGCTCAGGGTTCTTCACAAGAGCCGCGCTTTATCGTGATGGAATACAATGGAGCGGCTAAGTCTAAAGCTCCGGTTTGCTTCGTTGGTAAAGGTCTGACATTCGACTGCGGCGGTATCAGCATTAAACCGGGCGCTAAAATGGAAGAAATGAAGTACGACATGTGCGGCGGTGCTGCAGTGATCGGAACCATGCTGGCGATTTCTCAGTTGAAGTTAAAAATCAATGCAATCGCTTTTGTTCCTGCGACTGAAAATTTAGTTAATGGCAGCGCCACAAAGCCTGGTGACGTGCACACGGCACGTAACGGAAAAACTTTTGAAATTAACAATACAGATGCTGAAGGCCGTTTGATTCTTTCAGACGCTTTGGTTTACGCTTCAGAGCAAAAACCGGCAGTCATCGTTGATGCCGCTACCTTAACAGGTGCCATGGTTGTTGCTTTAGGAAATGTCCATACAGGTTTTTTCACTCGTAATGCCGGCTTAAAATCAAAAATTGAAAAAGCGGGCGCAGTATCAGGTGAACTTGTATGGAATATGCCATTAACCGACGCTCACGTTAAAGATATGAAAGGCACATTCGCTGATCTTTCAAACATTTCATCAGCGGGTGGGGCAGGTTCTGCAACGGCAGCTGCGTTCTTAGAGCAGTTTGTTGATGCTGATATTCCTTGGGCTCACTTTGACGTGGCCGGCACAGCTTGGGCTTGCGGTAACAGATTAAGTTACTGTTCACCTAAGGGTGCAACAGGTGTTATGGTTCGTACATTCGTGGAACTCGCAAAACAGTACGCTTAAATTTAAATGAGTTAGTCAGAGCGCGGATTTCTTTTAAAGAGATTCGCGCCAATCGCCAGCACAATCACCGCTCCCGAGATCCATTTTATACTTGTCACGTAGCCCGTCCAAACCGGGAAGTTACTAAGATATCCGCTTAGAAAAAGATAAATCACAGACGTTTCTAAAATATCAAATACAGTTGGAATAAGTACCAGCATCCAGTATTTTTCAGGCAAGAATCTTTTTGCAAAAAGCAGCAAAAGCCACGTGTAAGCCGGAATGTAGACAAACAAATCCAGCAATGCGATCAGTTTGTAATTTTCGGTGCCGGTTGTGCCAAGAGCATTAAAGTAGGCCATCGCTTCATCATGGCTATAGTAAACTTTTGTATCGAGAATATGATTTGCGCCTAAATACATCAGCAAAACGCTGACGGCTACAAGCAGAACTCCTGCAATGATTTCAAGACGGAATTTAGAATTCAAGAACAACCGGTGGCTGGTCATTTACCGAAGCCGGAGAACGGTCGAATGTAACATCTTTATTTGTGCCGCTATCATTTTTAAAATGAACGGCTTTCAGTATCCATGTGGTTGGCCACTCGTCTGCAGAATTAGTCAAAGTCAGCACAGAAGAAAAACCGTCAAACTGAAAAGCCGCATTGCGGGGGCGCTCTAATAAAAGGCGTGAAACGGGTAAGCTGGCTGCCGCAATCGCTGAAGGATCCTGCGCCGCCTGGCAAGGGTACGCAACTTTTAAAACGGGTGGATCACCCGCAACAGAAATTCCTTCGCCGACGAATTCCATTTCAATAGTCGGGTATGATTTGCAGATATTTGAAGAAAAACCTTCTAATGAAATATTTTTTTTACCTTCAATAGTCGGATGAACTTTCAGGCGATGAGCCAACTGGGCCCGGATTTCTGAACTGCTTAAATCTGTGATCTGGTAAATGGTGGCGGTATCGGCTGCAGGATCACGCTGAGTTTTCGAAGCTGTGTAATTTGTAACAACAGCCGCTAAACCGAAGCAAAAGCCCATACCCAGTAGAGTTATGATTTTAATTTGATTTTTCACAGATTAACCTCTTTGAAGTCCCTGACAGAATAACATAAAGCCGGGCTGTTAAAGAGTCCTGATATTTTTTTTAGATGTCCCAAAATGAGAATTGTAAAGTCTGCCCGGTTAATCCTGCCGGTTACGACTTTCTGGACGAGCATTTTTTCAGACCGACCCGCAGCTCGCCTTGTTGTACTTCTTAAATTCGATATTCATCTGCTGAGCTTCCAGACCTATGGCCAGTAACCCCAGCTTCGCCGACCAGCCGTACACGTTTTCACGCGGGCAGCCGCTGCGGTCCGTATAAAGGTCAGTGACGCAAAGGCGTTTGTAAACAGCTCCCGGAGAATTCAGGCTTTCTGTCGAAGATTTCTCGGCATGAGTTCGTAAAAAACCACCGGCTAAATCGCAGCCGATCATGTAAATAACAGGTTCCGCAGAGGCATTATCCGCAGTCACAATAGAAGGAACGCCTTCCTGAATAATGACGGCCTCGATACTTTTACCGCCTTTAGCTGCTTTCATTTTTTTGCGGGCGTTGTAAGTCCATTCTTTGATTTCGTTAGCGGAGTTAACTTTTAAAACACCGAGTCCATAAGTACCTGCATTGTTTTTCACAAAACAGAAAGGTTCCTGATTAATATTTTGCTCGCGGTATTTTCTTTTCAAGTTAATTAAAAACGCATCAACCTGTGCCGCCAAGTGATCACGGCTGTTGTCGCTGTTAACGTCAAATTCCGGAAACTCCTGCGTTTCAACGCGCAAAAGAAACGGATCAACCTTAATAATTTTAGCAAATTGATCAACCAGATCATTGTAGTTTACAAAGTAGCGGGATTTTTTTCGCTGGTACCAGCCCAGTTCGCGCGGTGGGTTCATCGGTACGATAGATTGATTTCCCCACTCTTCCAATGCCAGTGAAAAATCGTTGTTGCTGATCACCAGATCAGGCGCAAAGTCTTTTACCCACGAAGAATCTTCATAACCGTTACCGAACTGCAACTGGCGGCCGGTTACAGATTCCATTGTTAAAACCTCGTCCAGCCTTCTCGGGAAGGCGAGCCTGACCTGAAAACCGGCTTGCGTCAGCAATTCAGAGATTGTTCCTACGTTTTCAAGGTAGTACGGGTTTTTAGTATGCTCTTCGGTAATGATCAGAATCTTTTTTACGTCTTTTGAATAATGCAAACGAATATACTTTTGAAACAAGTCGATCGAAGTCTCTTTGTCGGTCGGGCAAATGTTGTTGAATCCGGCCGGATAAATATTCGCGTCCACATTCGTAATTTTATAACCTGAATCACGGATGTCGTAGCTTGAGTAAATAGG